>CAYUGC010000350.1:0-2955 GCA_964444085.1 uncultured Bifidobacteriaceae bacterium
ACGGGAGCAATCCCTCTGGCTATGGCAATGCCGGCTTCAACCTCACGTTGGACGGTTTGGCGACGAACGACATCCACTACTACCAAAGCGGGAGCTACACGCTAACCAGCGGGCAGTTGACGGGAACCTGGGCGGCGGACGGGCGGAACATTGACCCGCAATCGGCGGGGAGCGTATTTGCTAGCACGCTGCCGACGGCGGGCTTGAACCTTTACAGTGGCTTGAGCGGCGGAGACGTGAACGGGACGTGGAGCTTGTTCATCGCAGACCTGGTTGGTGGCGGTAGCAGCCCGACGCTCAACTCGGCGGTCCTGACCATCATGACCGTGCCGGAACCCCAAACGTGGGTGATGCTCGGCGGTGGACTGGCGATGTTCTGCCTGTGCCGAAGCTGGCGTGGTTTCAAGCGGTGACACGGATTCAAGACGGGCAGGGGAACCGCTTCCTGTTTTAAGGCCATGAGCCAAGCAATGAGAGAAAAGGTAGAGCAAATCTTTGCTGCCGCTCTTGAAATTGAGGCCCAGGAGAACCTGAAGGCTTTCCTTGACCGCGCCTGTCAGGGAGACGAGCGGTTGCGCGCGGAAGTGGAAGACATGTTGGCCCTGCGTCCACAGATTGACAAAATGTTTCCAGAAGGAGGGGTGGTGTTTACTTTAACTGAAGAGATTTTCAACGACTCGCAAAGGCCGAATACCCCCTTTTAATCCCTGGCTTGGAATACTTTTCTGCACCATAATGAATCGCTACAATTCATCATGCTTACACGCATCACGTCTGCTAAAGTTATAATTTTTCTCATCGGTCTGTTTGCTGGTGTTGGAGTTTTGGCCACCCAAGCCTCCACATTGCCGGCTATTCCCAATGGCGCGGCGGCAACGCCGCCGATGGGCTGGAACAGTTACGATGCCTGGGGCACCAGCATCACCGAGGCGGAGACGCTGGCCAATGCCGCCGCGATGAGCCAGTTCCTGCGCCCGCACGGCTGGGAATATGTGGTCATAGATGCGCGCTGGTATGATTCCGTTTCTTCCTTCGACGACCGTGATTTCAACAAGGAACGTTCCGGGGTCAGGCTTGCCGCTGACGAATTCGGACGGTTGTTGCCGGCCACGAATCGGTTTCCTTCCAGCGTTGGCGGTGTGGGCTTCAAGCCGCTCGCGGAAAAAATTCACGCGCTGGGCTTGAAATTTGGTTTCCACATGATGCGCGGTATTCCGCGCCAGGCAGTGCTGGCCCGAACGCCGATTGAAGGCGGCGCCTTCACCGCTGCCGACGCGGGGAACACAAACAGCATTTGCGGGTGGTGCCCGGACATGTTTGGCGTGCAAAACACCGCCGCCGGCCAGACCTGGTATGATTCCATGTTCCGCCTTTACGCGGCGTGGGGGCTGGATTTTATCAAAGTGGACGACCTGTCCGTGCCTTACAGCGCCCATGAGATCGAGATGATCCGCAAGGCGATTGATAAATGCGGACGCCCGATTGTTTTCAGCACATCGCCCGGACCGACGGAAGTTCGTTACGCCGAACACATCCGCACCAACGCCAACATGTGGCGCATCTCCGGTGATTTCTGGGATCGCTGGAAAGACCTGAATCACGCGTTCGATCTCATCGCCGCGTGGCAGGGCATCGGTCGCCCCGGCCACTGGCCGGACGCGGACATGATTCCCTTTGGGCACCTCGGCATCAAATGCACCATCGCCGGCAAGGAGCGCCAGACCCGCTTTACCAAGGACGAACAGCGCACCCTGATGTCGCTGTGGTCGCTGGCGTCGTCGCCGCTGATGCTGGGGGCAAACCTGACCGATCTTGATGAGCAGACCTTGTCGTTGTTGACCAACGATGAAGTGCTCGCGGTCAATCAAGATGCCCTGGGTCGGCCCGCGCGCTGTGTTCAGCGAAAGGCTGGCGGTGAGCTCTGGGTGAAAGAGTTGCATGGCGGTTCCAAAGCGGTTGGCTTGTTCAATCGCACCGACAAGACGTTGAAGCTCGAAGTGCTCTGGTCGGAGGTGCTTGGTCTCTCCAGCAGCCAGCAAGTGCGTGATCTTTGGGCGCACAAGGATTTGGGCAAAACAAAATCTTTCAGCGTGGAACTGCCTCCGCACGCGAGTACTTTGTTAAGCGTCGTCTCGGCGACGGCTTTGCCTGCGCTGCCGCCGATGCCGGCGATTTCCAAGCCGCAGCCGCCGGACAGTGTGCCGATGGGCGCGTTGGCGAATTCACCCGAAGTAAAATTGGATTTGCCGATTGCACCCGGGCCGTTCGCGCCGACGTGGGCGTCCATCGAGAAGAATTATCCCGGCACACCCGACTGGCTGCGACAGGCCAAGTTCGGCATCTGGGTGCATTTCGGCCCGCAGGCCTCCGGCGAGAGCGGCGACTGGTATGCGCGCAAGATGTATGTGCCCGGCACCACGGCCTACAACAATCACCTGAAGAAATACGGTCCGCCTTCCGAATCCGGTTACAAGGAAGTCTTGCGCGATTGGAATCCAGACAAGCTGAATCCCGCCGCACTCACGGAGATTTACAAGGACGCCGGCGCGCGGTTTCTGATGATCCAAGGCGTGCATCACGACAACTTTGATTTGTGGAATTCGCATTACCAGCCGTGGAATGCCGTCAACCTCGGACCGCACCGCGATCTCATTGGCGAATGGGCCAAGGCTTGTCGCGCGGACGGCATGCGTTTCGGTGTGACGTTCCACCACGAATACACCTGGTGGTGGTGGCAGACGGCTTTCGGCGGAGACAAGGATGCCAATTTGACGCTGGCCGACGGCAAGGGCAAATGGTGGAACGGCCTCGACCCGCGCCGGCTCTACGGCATTGACCTCCGTGAATATCAAGGCGTGACGGCAGCGGCGTATTCGCCGTGGAGTCCGCCGCCGGCGGGGATTTTCTCGCAGCACCTCGATTACGCCAAATGGTATGCCACGCAATGGGCGCTGC
>CAYUGC010000351.1:0-2939 GCA_964444085.1 uncultured Bifidobacteriaceae bacterium
ATTTTCTCGCAGCACCTCGATTACGCCAAATGGTATGCCACGCAATGGGCGCTGCGCATGATGGACGTGGTTGACCAATACAGCCCCGACTTCATCTATACTGACGGCACCGACCAACAGCCGTTCAGCGGCAGCGGCACGGGCACCGGCATCAAGGCCGATGCCATGCAGACCGTCATTGCGGATTTTTACAACACGACGCTGGCGCGGCGCGGCCAGGTGGACACATTCAGCATCGTGAAGTTCCGCAAGAAGACCAACGGCACGGTGACCACCGAGGAAGGCGGCATTCCCGGCGGCATCAAGACGGATCAGGCGTGGATCGCGGAGACGCCGGTGGGCGACTGGTTTTATGAACCCGGTTTCACTTACGACTCCGGCATGGTCGTGCGGTATCTGCTGGAGGAGGTTTCGCGCGACGGCAATGTGGCCGTTTGCATCTCGCCCTTGCCGGACGGCTCGCTCGACGACGGCAGCCGGCGGATGCTCAAGCAGGTTGGCGAATGGATGCGCCTGAACGGAGAGGGTATTTACGGCAGCCACGCCTGGGTGAAATATGGCGAAGGCCAGCAGCATCTTCCCGGCGGCAAGCTCGGTTCATGGCAGGCGAACTGCGTTTTTAAGACGGATGATTTCCGGTTCACCGTGGGCACGAACGGCTGTCTTTACGCCTATTGCCTGACGGTTCCCGCGCCGGGCGCGCAACTAAAAATCGGCTCGCTCGGCACCAGCCCAAAACTGCTCGCCGGACCGGTCCAATCGGTTTCGCTCTTGGGCGGGGCTGACAAGCTGGTCTGGAAGCAGGAGCCGGACGGCTTGGTGATTGATTGTCCGAAGCAGATGCCGTTTCGGACCGCCGTGTGTTTCAAGATTGCCCTCCCGCAACCGATTGACAGTTTGACGGTCAAGGGCAATGGCCATCGCCAAATTAATTAAATGAAGTCGGGTTATCTGGCCTGTTCGCAATTGCAACTGTTCTGCCTTTTGCTTATGACCCCGTTTCCCCGTAACGGAGGCTCAGCTGAGCGCCGCCATTATGTTTCCCCGTCCCTTACTGCGTTTTTTCCCCGCGTGAGTGCAAGCCCCCGTCAGCGCGTCGGGCAGCGTGCCGAGCAGGAACATCGGCTTGCCGCAGCCCGGACATTTCGGCGGCGGCAAGGTTGCGGGCGGCACCCGCGCCGACGTTTGTTCTATGGGTCTTTTGCCTCGGTCGGCTGGACAGAAGTTGAATCTCTTTCATTCTGCTAAAATTTCTTTCGTCAGCGGAATCCAGCCGTTAGCCTTGGCGTGATGCTTGAACGCACCGTCACCATCGTTTCGCATGAGCGCGACGCGGAATCGTATTTCCGCCTCGTGCTCAAGGCACCGGACATCGCTCCGCTCATCCAGCCGGGGCAGTTCGCCCATGTCCGCATTTTGCCGCTGAAGGACGCGCTGCTGCGCCGGCCCTTCAGCATTTTTCAGGTCGGCCAGGACACATTTTCCATCCTCTACAAAAACGTCGGCAAAGGTACCGACGCGCTCTCGCGGATGCGCGCGGGCGAGGAATTGAGCGTCATCGCGCCGCTCGGCCACGGGTTCACCGTGCCGCCGGCGGGTGGGGAAACGCCGCTGCTCGTCGCCGGCGGTTACGGCATGGCGGCGATGTTTCTGCTGGCGCAGCGCTCGCCGCAGAAGGGCATCGTCTTCGTCGGCGGCCGCCGCCGCGTGGACATTCTGTGCGAGAAAGATTTCGCCGCCATAGGCTGGGAAGTCCGCGTGGCCACCGAGGACGGCAGCCACGGTGATAAAGGTTTTGTGACCGTCCCATTGATTGCAGAAATCAAAAATCGGAAATCGGAAATCGAAAATCGGAAATTATATGCCTGCGGCCCGACGCCGATGCTCAAGGCGGTCGGCAAGATTGCGGAGGATTTCAACCTGCCCGCCGAGCTTTCGATGGACGAGCATATGTGCTGCGGTGTCGGCACCTGTCTCGCATGCGTCATCAAGGTGAAGACCGAAGACAGTTGGGAATACCAGCGCACCTGCACCGAAGGCCCGGTGTATGATTCACGGCAAATTGTTTGGGGCTGATCGACACGTTGAACGCCCGTCCACACTCCAAGCTGGTCGTCGTGCTCGGAACGAATGCCTCCGGGAAAAGCGAGCTCGGCATCCGGCTGGCAAACTGCTTTGGCGGTGAAATCGTCTCCGCCGATTCGCGCCAGGTTTACCGCGGCTTGGATCTTGGCAGCGGGAAAGTCACCCCGCAGCAGGCCGGGACCGTGCCGCATCACCTGATTGACGTGGCTGAAGTGGCCGACTACTACTCGCTGGCACAATATCAGCAGGCGGCTTACCACGCCATTGACGCCATCACGGCAGCCGGGAAATTGCCCCTGCTGGTGGGCGGCACTGGTTTGTATGTCAGCGCCATCGTCGAGGGCTATGAACTGGTGGATGTGCCGCCCAACGAGCCGTTGCGCGCCGAACTGGAAAACCTGCCGCTCGCCGGATTGGTTGAACGGCTGGAAAAGGCCGATCCCGAAGCCGCCAGCCGCATTGACAGAAAAAATTCGCGCCGGATCATCCGGGCCATTGAAATTGCCGCCGCCGGATTTGCCCATTCCGCCGGACGCAAAAGCTCGCCGCGTTACGACTGTCTGCAACTCGGATTGAGCTGGCCAAAGGAAATCCTGGAAAAACGGATTGAAAAACGCCTTCAGGACCGTCTGGCCGGCGGCATGATTGACGAAGTCGCCGGACTCCGCCGCCAAGGCGTATCGGATCTTCGCCTCGATAAGCTGGGGCTGGAGTATCGCTACATCACGCGCTATCTGCGCGGAGAACTGGGCACCCTGGACGAACTGCGGCTTCAGCTCGGCATCGCCATCCGCCAGTTTGCCAGGGAGCAGATCACTTGGTTCAAGCGCGACCGCCGGATCATCTGGCTGGAC
>CAYUGC010000352.1:0-2887 GCA_964444085.1 uncultured Bifidobacteriaceae bacterium
TTTCCGCCGGCCTGCCCATGTCAATCGCCTCCATGGACCACGACAAATCCAGCACGAGCATGATGTCAATGCCCGGCGTCTCGGTCTCGACGTGGTAATTGGCCAGCCGTGGCCCGGCGAGCGCGACGATGCCAAGCGCAACGGCAAGCAGTCGCAGGAAAAATATAAACCGTCCGGCCGCCGAACGCGCTTTGGCCCCGGTCTCGCGCGCGATCTCCGCACTGGAAAACGTCAGCGCCGACAGCCGTCCGGTTTTGCCGCGCAGCAAGGCGAAGACCGGCAGCAGGCCGAGCAATGCCAGCACCCACGGATATTGAAATTCAAATTCGCCGTTCATCGGGTTTGCGCGGACGCGGCGCGGCGCGGTTCCAACTGCGTGATGAAGTCGAGCGCCGTCTCCACGGCGTCAAGGGAAGCCGCGTTTTTATCCGGCGCAAACTTGCGGGCGTCGCACTCGCGGAGAAAGCCGGAAATCTTTCCAGCCAGTTCCGGGCCGATTTTTTCGTGCTGCAAAATCTCCGCCGTGAACTCGCTGGTCGTCAACTCCTCGCCGCGCATCTGAAACACCGCGCCGATGTAGCGGCGCAGGATTTGCGAGACTTCGCTCAAAAGTTTTCCGTCTTCCGGCTCGTCCAGCAAACGGTTCAACGCGGCGCGGGCGAGGTTTTCCGGCGGCTCGACCCGGGGCTGCAGCCGCATCAGCAGTTTCCAGAGGAAAAGCGACTGGGCGATGATGAATATAAATCCGCCGATGACGATGGCTGTTTGATGCTGTTCCCAAAAGGTCGGCGGCAACTCGCCGTAAGCGGGGGCTAGTGCGGTCAGGGCATTGGTGCTGGCCTGAGCAAAGCCGGTCAATGTTGGAAAGAACAGAAACAGCCAACAACCAACCTCCAGCACCGAACGTCCGATGTGTTCGTGTGTCCGTCCATCCACTTGGGGTCGGATATTTGGTATTGGATGTTCGAGGTTCATATTATTTAACCGCGCCGCCGTCCCCGGCGGATTTCGAAGAACCGTTGCAGCACGGGCGCGAAAGGTTCGGTGGTCTTGAGCCGCAACGTGTCCACGCCGGTGCGGATGAGGGCGCGGTCCAGTTCCGCCAGTCGCCCGGCATTCACGGCGGCAAAGCGCTCGCGCACCGGGCTGCGGGCGGTATTTAATTCCAGCAGTTCGCCGGTCTCGGCGTCTTCGATGGTGAGCAAGCCGGCGTCCGGCAACTCACTTTCACGCGGATCGTGCAGGTGCAGGCAGACGATATCGTGGCGCGTGTTCGTGAGGCCGAGTTCGGCGATGACGTCGCGACCAGTGTTGTTTGGTGGGGCGAGGCTACTGACGAGCCGGCTCGCGGGGACGCTCGCCCCACCAACTTCTCTTTTGGCCACTCCGGCATCGGTGTGCAAAAAATCCGTGAGCAGGAAAACCATCGCGCGGCGGTGCAAAACGTGATTTAGAAAAACCAGCGCGCTGGAAATATCCGTGCCGCGTTTGCGCGGTTTGCACATCAGCATTTCACGGATGATCCGCAAAATGTGCCGTCGCCCTTTGCGCGGCGGGACGAACAGTTCCACTTCGTCCGTGAACAGCAGCAGCGCGACCTTGTCCCCGTTTTTGGCGGCGGACATCGCGAGCGTGGCGGCGATCTCGGCGGCGAACTCGCGCTTAGTGCGGTTGGCCGAGCCGAAGCTGGACGACGCAGACACGTCCACGGCGAGGACGGCGGTGAGTTCGCGCTCCTCGCGGAAGCGTTTCACGAACGGGCGGCCGAGGCGGTGCGTGACGTTCCAGTCAATGTCGCGCACGTCGTCGCCGGGGATGTATTCGCGCAGCTCCTCGAAGTCCATGCCGCGTCCCTTGAAGCCGCTCAAATACGCGCCGCCCATCGTGTCGTTCACGAGCCGGTTCGTGCGGACTTCGACGCGGCGGACGGATTCAAGCAGCTCGGTGAGGGTCATCGGAACAATCGCATTTTGCCAATGTTCGCCGGACAAGCCTTCAAAGCCAATAATTTTTAAACGCCATTCCGTTGCGGGCAATCATTGAATCGAACTTGAGGCTCTCACATCACTTCGCATCTTTGCGGTTTGTATAAAACGGTTTTCTATTCTTCGTGGTTAAAGTGCCTTCACCGCGATGTCGCGACGGAAATGAGCGCCGTCAAAATGGATTTTCTCCACGGCGGCGTAGGCGGCGGCTTGGGCGGATTTCAAATCCTTGCCCAAGGCCGTCACGCCGAGGACGCGGCCGCCGTTCGTGACAATCTGACCGTCCTTCAAAGCCGTGCCCGCGTGGAAAACTTTTGTGTGCGGGAGCGCATTCGCGGCGTCGAGGCCGGTGATGACTTTGCCCTTGGGATAATTGCCGGGATAACCGCCGCTGGCCATCACCACGCAGACGCTCGCAAGCGGACTCCATTTCAATTCCAGCGAGCCAAGGGAGCCGCAGACGCTGGCGGCGAGCAGTTCCACTAGATCGTTTTCCAGCCGCGTCAGATAAACCTGCGTCTCCGGGTCGCCGAAGCGCGCGTTGAACTCCAGAATCTTCGGGCCGTTCTTCGTGAGCATCACGCCGGGATAGAGCAGGCCGCGATAATCAATGCCCTCCGCCACGCAGCCGCGCATGAAAGGTTCAAGAACTTTGTGCGCCACGTCGGCGAGCTGCGCGTCGTTGAGGAACGGCGTGGGCGAATAGGTGCCCATGCCGCCGGTGTTCAGGCCGAGGTCGCCGTCGAGCGCGCGCTTGTGATCCTGCGAGGTGGGAAAAATTTTCGCCGTCTTGCCGTCGCACAGCGCGTGCAGGGAAACCTCGATACCTTCGAGAAATTCCTGGATGACCACGTTCGCGCCCGCCGCGCCGAACGCCTTGCTGACCATGATTTCGTCCACGG
>CAYUGC010000353.1:0-2848 GCA_964444085.1 uncultured Bifidobacteriaceae bacterium
TCCAGGGCATCAACAAGACCGACGGCCTCACCTGGAAGGTCAAGGAAATCGTCGAACTCGTGAAAGCCAAAGCGAAGAAATAATTTCAACCGCCAAAAACTATGAGCCAGACTTTGACCGAAAAACCGATTATTCCCGCCGCCGTGACCGAAACCGTCAGCGGCGAACGCAAGGCGCTGACCCGAAAAGAAATCGTTGCCGACCATCCGACGTGGTGCCCCGGCTGCGGCGACTTTTCCGTCCTCGCGCTGTATTTCAAGCTGATTGAAAAACGCAAATTGTGGCACGAGAAAATCACCACGATTTCCGGCATCGGCTGCTCCAGCCGCTTCCCGTATTTCGTGCAGGCCCACGGCGCGCATTTCATCCACGGCCGCGCGCTGCCCTTCGCCAGCGGCGTTTCCCTCTCGCGTCCGGATCTGCACGTCTTCGCCTTCAGCGGCGACGGCGATGCGTTCTCCATCGGCGGCAACCATTTCACGCACACTGCGCGCAAGAACATCAAGATGACGCTCGTCGTCATGGACAATCAGGTTTACGGCCTCACGAAGAAACAAACCTCGCCCACGTCGCCGCTCGGTTTCAAGAGCAAGACGGACATCTGGGGCGCGGTGGATTATCCGATCAATCCCGCGAAACAGGCCATCGCCGTCGGCGCGTCGTTTGTCGCGCGCACCTCGGCCTCGAATCCGAACCACGTCCTCGCGACGATGGAAGCCGCGATGGATCACGACGGCTTCAGCTTCGTGCATTGCCTAAGCGAGTGTGTGGAATTTTACGAAGGCGCGTTCGATTCCGCGAATCCGCGCAAAGGCGGCGCGTTCAACGAAGTGCCCAAGCACCACGACGTCACCGATGAAATGGCCGCCTACAAGCTGGCCAGCGCGGATTTCCCCGGCAACTTCGGCATTCTCTATCAGGTCAAGAAGCCGACCAAGAACGCGCGGGAAGCCGAAATCAACGCGAGCTTCCAAAGCAAATTCGCCGGCCAGAAAGACTGGCAGATCCTCCAGAAGAGTTTCGACCGGATGAAATAAATTCCGCCCGCCTCACCTAGCCCCGGCCCGCGCCGGGGCTTTTTTGTTTTCTTTGACCTACGTCAAGGCCGGGCCGGGCGCGGGCTGGCATCTTCTGCGCAGCAATCACCGCCAACCTGGCGGCAGCATCAACAAACAATAAAACCGAATCATCCTCATGTTCTGCTTTCAATGTGAACAAACATCCAAAGGCACCGGCTGCACCGATTTCGCGGTCTGCGGCAAAACTGAATCCACGGCCATTCTCCAGGACCTGCTCGTCCACGCGACCAAGGGTATCGCGCAATACACGCATCGCGCGCGGTTGCTGGGAGCCACGGATGCCGCGCTCGACCGGTTCCTGCTCGAAGCTTTGTTCGTGACGGTGACGAATGTTAATTTTGACGACGCGGCCATCGAAAAAACCATCCGCCGCGCCATCGTGCTGCGAGAACGCGCCAAGTCGCTTTATCAAAATGCCGCCGCCAAGGCTGGCAAGGCGGTGGCAGACGTTCGCGGGCCAGCCACGTGGTCGCCCGCGCACACAACCGAAGCGCTGGTCGCGCAGGGCGAGGCGGTTTCGAGCCTCACGCGCCGCGACCGTTTTGGCGCGGACATCGCCGGTTTGCAAGAACTGCTGCTTTACGGAATCAAAGGCATGGCCGCCTACGCCGAACATGCGCTGGTGCTGGGCCACGAGAATGATTCCGTCTATGCCTTCATCAGCGAGGCGCTGTTTTATCTCGCGGAGGAAATTCCGTCGGTGGAAAAACTCCTCGCGCTCAACCTCAAGTGCGGCGAGGTGAACCTGCTCGTCATGGAACTGCTCGACACTGCGAACACCGGCGCCTACGGCCATCCCGTGCCAACACCGGTGCGCGTGGAACCCTTGAAGGGCAAGGCGATTCTCGTTTCCGGCCATGACCTGAAAGACCTTGAAAAACTGCTCATCCAGACCGAAGGCAAGGGCATCAACATCTACACGCACGGCGAAATGCTGCCGGCGCACAGCTATCCGCAATTGAAGAAGTTCAAGCATCTGGCCGGCAACTACGGCGGCGCGTGGCAGGATCAAAAGGTCGAGTTCGCCAAATTTCCCGGCGCGATTTTGATGACGACCAACTGCATCCAGGAGCCACAGGAGAATTATGAAAACCGGATTTTCACCAGCGGCCTGGTAGGCTGGCCGGGCGTGACACACATCGCCAACGGCGATTTTTCACCGGTGATCGAAGCCGCGCTCGCTACACCGGGCTTCACCGAAGACGGACCGGATAAGACCATCCTCGTCGGTTTCGGTCACAACGCTGTTCTCGGAGTCGCGGACAAAGTCGTGGACGCCGTGAAGGCCGGAGCGATCAAACATTTCTTCCTCGTCGGCGGTTGCGACGGCGCGCGGAGCGGACGCGATTATTACACCGACTTCGCCGAGAGCGTGCCGCAGGATTGCGTGATCATGACGCTCGCGTGCGGCAAATTCCGTTTCAACAAGCTGGACTTCGGCACCATCGGCGGCATTCCGCGCCTGCTGGACATCGGCCAGTGCAACGACGCGTATTCCGCCATCCAGATCGCCGTGGCGCTGTCCAAGGCGTTCAACTGCGGCGTGAACGACCTGCCGCTTTCGCTCGTGCTGTCGTGGTATGAACAGAAGGCCGTGGCGATCCTGCTCACGCTGCTGCATCTCGGCATCCGCAACATCCGGCTCGGACCGACGCTGCCCGCGTTCGTCACGCCGAATGTGCTTAAGGTGCTGAATGAAAAATTTAATCTCATGCCGATCAAGACGGCGGAGCAGGACTTGAAGGACATCCTGCCCCTGGCGGCCTGAT
>CAYUGC010000354.1:0-2838 GCA_964444085.1 uncultured Bifidobacteriaceae bacterium
GAACGGGGTTTTCGCAGCCGGCAACCAAATGCAAACAGCGCGTCTGGTCAGGGCACTGCGGGCTTTGGGGACAACGCGGGCAAAGGTCGCCTTTTTCAATCAACCAAGTTTCCACGCGCGCAAATTCCGGGTGGGCCATGGCCGCGCCATGCACTTTCTCCATCAATCCCCCGAAGGATCGCTCCTGGGCAATGTCGAGCAACAAATTCGACGCAAAATCGAAATCGAATCGGGTGTCGTAGCGATTGTCACTAGCGGTTTCCACAAGGAGATTGAATACGTCATCAGGGATGGGTTTTCAACTTAAAACAGGGTTGAAAAAACAATTGTTTGATATTTCAACCCTTGTTGCAACCAGCCATAAAACATTCAAGTTATTGATGTGGAATGACTTGAATTGAATTCATGGACTTGGCACGCCGGATGATATACGAGCATCACAACTTAAAATTGAAATGAATACCAAAGTCCAAGAAATCAATGAGTCCGAGTTCGAAGCCCAAGTCCTGCGTGCCGCACAGCCGGTGTTGGTGGGATTTCTGACGGGTTGGAGCAAACCTTGCCAGTTGATCGAGCCGGTTTTGGACGAAGTTGCCAAGGCCAGCAACGGCAGCGCGAAAATTTTCAAAGTGAATGTGGACAACAACCCTGATCTCGGAACCACCTACTCGATTCAATCTATTCCCGCCCTGATCTATTTCGTCAACGGCTCGGTTCGCGCAAAAATCGTCGGCATGGTCAGCGCCAAGGCGATTCTGGCCAAATTAAATTCGCTCACGCCGGGAAACCCGCCCACGAATGAATCCGGTCGGCCCCAGTAAAAAAACCACCCAACGCTGAAACGAAAATGAAAATAGACCTTCATTCCAAACCTGAAAACCGCGAGCGGTTGATAATTCCGGTGAGCGAATTCAGTTTCGCCGCCTATCCGATTGTGATCAACCACGCTTTTCGTTGTGCTCCCCATCCGGCGAGTGCGCCCGTCACGCAGGACAAACTGCCATGGAGCGGATGGTTTCAGAAAATTTCACTCTGGCTCCGTCGCGCGTTCGGCACGACAGCGGCAGTGCCGGAAAAACCAATGATTTCCGCCCGAATTTAGGAATTGAAATAACCACACACAATTAAACCAAACAAACAAAATAAAAATATGAACGCCAATCGAAACACATCGCACGAAACAACCGCCACCGACACCCTTGACGCCAGCGGCAGCCGCACGGCGACCGAAACATCAACCACTTCGCCGCGGCCTCATGCCAACGGCGACGGAAAAAATCCGTCAAATCTGTCTCCTGACAAGACCACCGCGAAGAAACACGGGCGGAAAATCCTCGCCGCTGGCGCGGCGCTCGTGGTGGCGGCGGCCGCCGGCGTGTATTATTTCCGGTGCGTCCTGCCGTATGAATCCACCGACAACGCGTTCATCGAAGGCAACGTCATTCCGATGGCGTCGCAAGTGCCGGGCCGCGTCGCGGAATTGCTGGTGAAAGACAACCAGGCGGTCAAATCGGGCGAGGTGATCTTGAAAATTGACCCGCGTGATTACGAAACCAGTCTGGCGCAAGCCCGCGCGGACGTGGCGGCGGCGCGCAGCCAAGTCAATCAAGCGCAGGCGCAGGTGAACGCCAGCCAGGCCAAAGTCGCGCAGGCGCAGGCGTCGGTGCTCGCCGCCGAAGCGGAAAATCAGCGCGCGGCGGACGATCTCAAGCGTTACCAATCCGTGGACAGCACGGCAATTTCCAAAAGCGCGTTTGACGCGGCGCAATCGCAAGCCCGCGCGGCCAGCGCCAATTTGGAAGCCGCGCGCAGCCAGGTCAAAGCCGCGATCGCGGACGTGACGCTGTGCGAGGCGGGCGTTGAAACCGCCAGCGCCGCCGTGCAACAGTCCGAAGCCAGAGTCCGGCAGGCCGAGTTGAATTTGTCTTACACGCAGGTCACCGCGCCCGAAGACGGTCACGTCACGCGCCGCGTGGTGGAAATGGGCGCATATATCCAGCCCGGCCAGTCGCTGATGGCCATTGTGCCGCGCCGGTATTGGGTCATTGCCAATTTCAAGGAAACGCAATTGACGCGCATGCGCGTCGGCCAGCCGGTGGAAGTGGTCGTGGATGCTTATCCTGACCACAAGTTCAAAGGTCATGTCGAGAGCATTCAATCCGGCGCGGGGGCGCGGTTCAGTTTGTTTCCGCCGGAAAACGCCACGGGCAACTACATCAAAGTGGTTCAGCGCGTGCCGGTGAAAATTGTTTTTGACGACACGCCCGAAAGTGAACTGGCGCTTGGCCCCGGCATGTCCGTTGATCCCAAAGTGCGCGTGAAATAAAAACCCGAGTCAGGAAAATCCCCAGCCATATCAATCAAACCGGAAGCTTTGCGCTTATGAACGGCGAAACCAACCAATTCAGAATCAATCCGTGGATCATCGCGATCGCGGTGATTCTGCCAACCTTCATCGAGGTGCTCGACACGACCGTGGTCAGCGTCGCGCTGAACACGATCGCCGGCAACCTGGGTTCCACGGTGTCGCAGGCGACGTGGATTCAGACGGGGTATCTCATCGCGAACGCCATCGTGCTGCCGGCGACGGCGTGGTTTTCCACCATGTTTGGGCGCAAACGTTTTCTTCTGGCGTGTATCGGCATTTTCACGCTGGCGTCGTTTGCCTGCGGCGCGGCGCCAAACCTAGGCTGTTTGATCTTCGCCTCCATTGTGCAGGGTGCCGGCGGCGGCGCGTTGCAGCCGATTTCACAGGCGATTTTGATGGAAAGTTTTCCGCCGAACAAACGCGGCGCGGCCATGGCGGCCTATGTGTTGGGCGTGGTGCTCGCGCCGGTG
>CAYUGC010000355.1:0-2823 GCA_964444085.1 uncultured Bifidobacteriaceae bacterium
TCCGACACCGTCAATTCCACCGGCCGGTTGTCCTTGATGACCACGATGCGGCTGGAAATCGTCACTTCGCAGTCGGTGAACGCATACAGCGCATCAATCAGCTTCTCCGCGTCAACGCCCTGCGGACAGCGGATCTCGATCTCCACGTCTTCGGACGTGAAATCGTTGATGGATCTGACCTTGAGCTTGCCCTTTTGCACCGCGTCCTCGATGGACGCAATCAGCGATTCCGTCGTGGTCGTCGGCGGGATTTCCTTGATGACGACGGTGGATTCGTCCTTCGCCTTGAGCTTGGCGCGGACTTTCACCGAGCCTTTGCCATCCTGATAATCGCGCGCGTCCATCAGGCCACCGGTCGCAAAGTCCGGCAGACACTTGAACGGCTGCTTTTTGAGAATGGCGATTTGCGCTTCGAGCAGCTCGGGAAAATTATGCGGCAGAATCCGCGCGCTCAAACCGACCGCGATACCTTCCGTGCCGAGCATGAGCGTGAGCGGCAATTTGCACGGCAATGTCACCGGCTCCCGGTTGCGGCCGTCGTAGCTGGGAACAAACTCCGTGATGGAGTCGTTGAAAACTTCCGTGCGCGCGAGTTCCGTCAGCCGGCATTCGATGTAACGCGAGGCGGCGGCGGGATCGCCGGTGAAAATGTTGCCGAAGTTCCCCTGCCCTTCGATGAGATAACGCTTGTTCGCCAGCACCACCAGCGCGTCGCCGATGGAGGCGTCGCCGTGCGGATGATATTGCATCGTGTGGCCGACGATATTGGCGACCTTGATGAAGCGCCCGTCATCCTTCTCGTGCAACGCCCAGAGGATGCGCCGCTGCACCGGCTTCAAACCGTCGGCGAGATTCGGAATCGCGCGGTCGCGGATGACGTAGCTGGCGTAATCCAGAAAACCGCGGTCTACCCGCGTGTGCAGGCCAGCTTCGAGCTTCTTTGGATCAAACGGCTTGTGGACGATGGCCTCAACCGTCTCGGCGATGACATGATCGCCGCCGTTGCCGCTGGTGTCGGTGGATTTATTCTTGGCCGGCTTGGTTTCGGCGGGCGCAGGTTGCGCGCCTGCGATAGACAATTCGGACTGACCGGTATCTTTTTTACTGGCTGACATGATTAAAAGCGGCGCGTATTAAGCCACAAGCGGACGGACGCGGCAAGTTTTACGCAATCCTTGGGCAGGGCGGCGGAACAATCTCGCGGCGCAGCGCAGACAACCCGTTGAACACGCAGCCACGGACGGCGGCAGCAACCCCTTCTGGCTGCTGCTGAAACCCGGAAAAGTGACGGCGCATAAAAATTAGCCGCAGCGATTCAAGATTCGGTTGACCTTTGCCGAAATTATGTGAATGATAAATCCAGTGACGACCATCACTCTAAACCAGCTCCTGGAATACTCACGATGAAGACGATTCTGGTTTTGTCCCATCATCCCGATTTCGCAGAGAGCATCCGCGCGAGCTTAAGCCCCGAAACCTACCGCGTGGTGCATCGCCTCACCGTGGAGGAAGCCGAACCCCTTGTCGGCAACAGTCTTGCCAGCGCCATCATCCTCGACGCCAGCCTCACGGCGGTGGAAAGCATCTGGAACATCGAGCAGTTGCGCCGGCGCGACAAAAAATGCCCCATCATCACCTTCACTGACACGCTCCAAGCCGACTGGGAGGAGGAGGCGTTTTTGCACGGCGTCACGCAGATTTTGGCCAAGCCCGTGCGGCCCCGGCTGCTCAATTCCGTATTGGAAAAACTCTGGAACGCGCCCGCCGCGCCCCGTGCGGCCGCGCCCGTGCCGGCGGGCCACACCGCCTTCTTCAGCCGCGCGGCCAGCGACCCGCAGGCAGCGGGGCGGTCCGTCAACGCTGCGCAGACGCTCGACGTGCTCCGCGATTTTTCGCCGATTCTCACGCACTCGCTCGACGCCGACGCGATGCTCAAGAAGTTTTTGCAGTTCCTGCGCGAGATGCTGAGCATCAACCGCGCGGCCATCTTCATCGCCACCAGCGGTTCGCCGCTCGCCGAGAATGGCCTGCCCGCCGGCGACCGCCGGCTGCGTTCGGCGGCGGCCATCGGTTTGTCCAGCGGCCTGCTGGAGCATTTCGAGCTGTCGCTCGACGCCGGCATCGGCGCGCAGGTTTCCCGGCTGGGCCGCATCCTCCGCCGCGACAGCGACGAGGTCCGCGCCGACAGTGAGGCGCAAAAGGAATTTGAACTGCTCGGCGCGCAGGTGGCCGTGCCCATCGCCAGCCATGATCGCATCATCGGCGTCGCCACGTTTGACGGACGGATCACCGGCGAACCGCTGGTGAACGTAGAGCTGGAATTGATTTTCCATTTGCTCGAACAGGTCGGCCTCGCGCTGCGCAACATCTCGCTGCACGACCAGTTGGTCGGCAACCACGAGATGATGACCGACGTGCTGCGGGAGCTGAACAACGCCTGCATCGTCGTGGGGCGCGACCTGAAGATTTTGCACGCCAACAAGGCCGCGCGTCGGCATTTCGGCCGGAAGAATGAGCGCACCGGCAAGCTGGAGTTCAGCGACCTGCCGCCCGCGCTGGGCGCTAAAATTTACCAGGTGCTCAAGACCGGCGCGGCGCTGGAGCCGTTCCGCTTCGAGCCGGAAAATTCGCCGGGCACGGTTTACAAGGTCAGTGTGCTGGCGTTCCAGCATGGCAATTCCTCCGTGCCGGTTTCCGTTTTGCTGACCGCCGAGGATTTGACGGAGAGCGAGCAGTTGAACCGCCTCGAGGTCGAGGCCTCCAAATTGCGCCTCATCAAGTCCATGTCCTACCGGCTGGTGAACGAGATCGGCAACGCCATCG
>CAYUGC010000356.1:0-2812 GCA_964444085.1 uncultured Bifidobacteriaceae bacterium
CCGCGCGAGCGGGGAAAATTTCGGCACCAGCTCGCGGCGGGCGCGGATGATTTCGTTGCCGAGCTTGATGAGTTCACCGGAGAAACTTTCCAGCGCCGCCTCGTCCATGGTGCGTTGCTTGAGCAGCGCGTTGCGGGCGCGGACGGTGTGCATATAACGCTGGAGCAGCGGCAGATAACTTGGCTGCGTTTGCGCGAGCAGCAGATCAATGAAGCGCCGCCGAGCGCGAGCGGTGCCTTTGATGAGCTGCAAATCTTCGGTGCAAAATACCACCGTCCGCAGCGCGCCGAAATAGTCCGCGAGTTTTTTTACCGGCTGGCCGTCGAGGGTGAGTTTCCGTTCGCGCAACGCCCAATACATTTTGATCTCGTGGTCGCCCTGCCCCACCACATTGCCGCCGACGAAATAGCCTTTCGCGCCGTGCCGGATCAGCTGCGTGCCACCGACACCGCGAAAGGAACGCAGCGTGGCCATCAGGTAAATCGCTTCGAGGATGTTGGTCTTGCCCTGGGCGTTGTCGCCGAGCAGCAGGTGAAAGCCGGGCGCAAAATCCACGTCCAACCGCGCGTAGTTGCGGAAGTCACGAAGTCGCAGATGGGCCAGATGCACGGCCGAATTTTAGCCACAGCCGGGCGCGGATGAAACACAGATTCCGACGGCTTCGGGCTTTTGTTTTCGCCGGGCATCGGCTAAAAAGGGTTCATGTATTCGCCGACAGCCGATGAATTTCTAAAACTTGCGACACAGGGAAATCTCATTCCCGTCGCCCGCCGCATCCTCGCCGATCTGGAAACGCCGCTCTCAGCCTACCGCAAAATCGCGGGCCAGGGCGAATCCTTCCTATTCGAGTCGGTCGAGGGCGGTGAGCATCTGGGGCGCTATTCCTTCGTCGGCTGCAACCCGCGCGCCGTCATCCGGCAGGACGGCCAGCACGTCCAAGTCATTGAGAACGGCCGTGTCATTGACAGCGCCGTCGTGGGCAAGGACGTGAAGGACGGGCTCGAAATCGTCGAGCGCATCATGCAGAAATACCGGGCCGTCGCGGTGCCGGGCCTGCCGCGTTTCACCGGCGGGGCGATTGGTTTCATCGGCTACGAATTCATCCACGATGTCGAGCCGTCCGTGCCGCGTCCGCCGCAGGACGAGTTGAAAACGCCGGTGATGTATTTTCTCGTGGCGGACCAGCTCCTGATTTTTGACCGGGTGCAGCAGACGATCACGGTTTTGGTGAACGCGATTCTCGACGACGCGGAAAGCCCCGCCGATGCCTACGAAAATGCCGTGGGCGAAATCGAGCGGCTCGTCTCACTGCTCGAACAACCGAGTGAACACGCCTCGGTTTCGGTGATGGATGAAATTCCGAATGTCGAATTTGTTTCCAACCAGACGAAGGAAAAGTTTGTCGCGAACGTCGAGGCGTCAAAGAAATTCATCACGGCGGGCGACATCATCCAGGTGGTCGGCTCACAGCGTTTCTCCGCGCCGGTCACAGCGTCGCCGCTGGACATTTACCGCGCGGTGCGGAACGTGAATCCGTCGCCATATCTGTTTTTGCTGGAGCTGGACGGATTTTCGCTGGTGGGCGCATCGCCAGAACTGCACGTCCGCTGCGAGGAAGGCAAAGTTGAAATCCGCCCGATTGCCGGCACGCGGCGGCGCGGAAAAAGTGATACGGAGGACGCCGCGCTGGAAAAAGAATTGCTCGCCGACCCGAAGGAGCGCGCCGAGCACGTCATGCTCGTGGACCTCGCGCGCAACGACATTGGCCGCGTGTGCGATTTCGGCAGTGTGCAGGTGAAGGAGTTGATGTTCATCGAGCGTTACAGCCACGTCATGCACATCGTCTCGCAGGTGGAGGGGAAAATTTCCGCCGGCAAGTCGAATTACGATTTGATGCGGGCGACGTTTCCCGCCGGTACGGTCAGCGGTGCGCCGAAAATCCGCGCGATGCAAATCATTTCCGAACTGGAACAGACCACGCGCGGCACTTACGCGGGCTGCGTGGGCTATTTCTCCTTCAACGGCAATCTCGACACTTGCATCACGATTCGCACCGCCCTCATCAAGGACGGCAAGGCGTTTGTCCAGGCCGGTGGCGGCTGGGTGAACGACTCGACGCCGGAAGGCGAGTATCAGGAGACGGTCAGCAAATCCATGGCCATGCGCAAGGCCATTGCGATGGCGGAAGGCTTTATCAAGGTGTGACTAGTAAAATCGTTAAATCGTTGATTTGTTAAATTGTTACATCAGCCCCGCTCAAGCTAAACATTTTTCCAGTTCAACGATGCAACCATTTAACAATGCAACCACTGGTTTGCCCAGCAATGATGCCGCGTGCGAACGCTGCGGCAGTTTCGACGTGCTGGAGATCGCCGGCCAGCAGCTTTGCATAGATTGCATTGCGCTGGCCGGATGTGGCTGTGCGGGCCATGGCGGCGGTGACGGCGAGTGAGCTTCCACGCGCGAAAAATTGGTATTTTCCGCTTTCACGGCTTGCAATTTTTCGTTTCACCGGCAAATTCTGCACCAGTCGAATTCAATACATTCAACCAACTTAACAAGGAGCCATGAGCAACGAAGCCAAACTGGAGCTGGATGGAAAAATTTACACACTGCCCACCCTCGCCGGCAGTGAAAATGAAAAAGCCGTTGACGTGTCGGCGCTGCGCGCGAACACCGGCTACATCACGCTGGACGACGGCTACGGCAACACCGGCTCGTGCACGAGCAACATCACATTCATTGACGGCGACAAGGGCATCCTGCGCTACCGCGGCATCCCGATCGAGGAGCTGGCGGAGAAATCCAATTT
>CAYUGC010000357.1:0-2804 GCA_964444085.1 uncultured Bifidobacteriaceae bacterium
AACTCGCGCGAGCGGAAGGTGTAATTGCGCGGCGTGACCTCGTTGCGGAACGCCTTGCCGATCTGCCCGATGCCGAACGGCACTTTCTGTCGCGAGGTTTCCAGCACGTTCTTGAACTGCGCGAAAATCGCTTGCGCCGTTTCCGGGCGGAGATACGCGACGTTGTCCTCGCTCTCGACCGGGCCGACATAAGTCTTGAACATCAGGTTGAACGGACGTGGCTCGGTCAATTCCTTTGAATCGCAGTTCGTGCATTTCGTTCCTTCCGGCAAAGTGAATTTGCCGTCGACATTCTTGATGAGCGTCAGCCCCTGATCTTCGCAAAGCTGGTCGGCGCGATGCCGCTTCTTGCACTTTTTGCAATCGCACATCGGATCGCTGAACGTATCCACATGGCCGCTGGCCTTCCAGATGGCGGGCGACATGATGATGGTCGCCTCGAGGCCGGCGACGTCCTCGCGCTGGCGGGTCATGGTGTTCCACCAGAGCTCCTTGACGTTGCGCTTGAGTTCCGCGCCCAGCGGACCGTAATCCCAAAAGCCATTGATGCCGCCGTAAATCTCGGACGACTGAAAAATGAAGCCGCGCCGCTTGCACAGCGACACGATTTTTTCCATCTGCAAATTTTCTTTGGGTTCGGCCATAGGAGCGGACAGTTTCGGCAATTACCTTGGAAAATCAATCACGAAGGGTGACGCGTAACGGGTGACATGGCCGGGTGGCCATGACTGAATTGTGTGGGACGCTCGCCCCCCACTTTCCTCATCATGCTCCAAAGTTGCGGATAACTTTTCCACCTTGCGTGAACTTCACGCATTTGGCGTGAAAATTTCACGCATTGATCGCCGCTGGCGGAAAGGCCGCCCGCGATTCATTGGTTTTTTGCGATTTTTACCGTTGGCACCCGCTTTGCTAAAGTAAGTCAACAATCCGTGTTGACAGTGGCGAAAGTTACATTAGATTTTCGCGCCTGTCCCCGGAACAAACAACAACAACATTATGAAACAACAGAAAAAAGCGTTTACGCTCATCGAACTCCTCGTCGTCATCGCGATCATCGCGATTCTGGCGGCCATGCTCCTCCCCGCGCTCGCCGCGGCCAAGCGCAAGGCCCAAAAAATCAACTGCGTCAACAACCTCAAGCAGGTCGGCCTCGCCTTCCGCCTCTGGTCCGGCGACAACGGCGACAAGTATCCACAGTCCTTGTCCTCCTCCGCAGGTGGTGCTCAAGAATTTGTTAACCGGTCAACTACTGCGTCCGCCAAACTCAATCCAGCCATGGTGTTCATGGTGATGTCCAATGAGCTGTCCACCCCCAAGATTTGCTATTGCCCGTCTGACAACTATGTGGGTGGCAATAACCCTCAAGGACACAGTTCTTATGCGGCCAACTTTTCAACTGTCAGTGCTAACGGACTTCCCGCCTTTATCAGTTCTACCACAGCAGCGGCGGGCGCGGCTGGTTCCGCCAGCTATTTTGTGAACGGCGATGCTCAGGAAGTTGATCCGCAGCTCATCATCAGCGGTGATTTGAACATTGGCGTGAATGCGGCTGTCAATGGTGCCGCTGACCGTGGCGTTGTGGCTGGCGCCGCCCCCGCCTCTTCTTCGGTTCCCGCCCATGCGGGCACCTATGGTCTGGGCAGCGGTCTGGCCACCTCTTTGGCTTGGAACGCAGCCAGTTCGGACACCGCCGCTGGTGCCTTGGCTTGGTCTCAAGCTGAAATGCACCTGAAATCGGGCAACATTGGCTTGGCGGATGGCAGCGTCCAGTCGGTCAGCATCGGCGGCCTGCACGCGGCCATGCGCAACAGCACCAATTCCATCACGCAGCAGAACTGGAACTTTCCTTGGTGATTCGGGGCTGAAAATCTTTCGCCAACGAGGCCATCGCCAGATGGCCTCGTTTTTTATTTGGCAGGGTGCATCACTCCGTGCGCGCCGGCTCCATTCCAACCCACGCCCGGCGGGAAGAGGACTGCCCGCCCCACCAAACGCAGGTAGGGCGCGCAGTCCCCTGCGCGCCGCCGCCTGCCAACGAACGCGTTTGGGTTCACCACGTCGGCGCGCACGGAGTGACGCGCCCTGCCTTTATTCAGTCGCCTGCGGATTTTTCGCCGCCCTGCTTCGCCGCGCGCTGTTCCAGGAAAAAACTTTTCAGCAAGTTGCGACATTCCTCCAGCCGCACGCTGGCGGTGATTTCGCAGCGGTGGTTGAGCGTGGGAAATTGCAGCAGGTTCAGCGCGCCGCCCGCCGCGCCGCCTTTCGGGTCACCCGCGCCAAACACCACGCGCGCCAGCCGCGTATGCACCACCGCCCCGGCGCACATCGGGCACGGCTCCTTGGTGACGTAAAGCGTGCAGTCCGTCAGCCGCCAGTCGCCCACGGCATTTTCCGCCTGCGTCAGCGCCAGCATCTCCGCGTGCGCCGTGGCGTCCTTGAGCGTTTCCACCTGGTTGAACGCCCGCGCAATGATGCGGCCTTCGCGCACAATGACCGCGCCGACCGGCACCTCGCCTTGCGCGTAAGCCTTCGCCGCCTGCCGCAGCGCCTCGCCCATGAAATAGTCGTCGCTATGCAGGTCAATGATGGAATCCATTTAACAACCAACATCCAACATCCAACATCCAACATCCAGTGAAAAGACCCGGCGCTCGTCAGCTTTGGATGTTCGGTGTTGGATGTTGGTTGTTGGATGTTTCCCCAAATGTTTCTTCCAGCGTCCACTCATTCCGCCCATCCGCGTGGCAATGGCAGTGCGCCGCGAAAAAGCCGCCGCGAAACTGCCAGAACCACGGCCAGAT
>CAYUGC010000358.1:0-2787 GCA_964444085.1 uncultured Bifidobacteriaceae bacterium
AGATTCCCACGTGTTACGCACCCTTGCGCCGCTCCAATTTGAAAATATTGCTACCCTCAAATCAGCGCTCGACTTGCATGTCTTATCCACGCCGCCAGCGTTCGTTCTGAGCCAGAATCAAACTCTCCGTATAAAAATACGTTAGATGATTCCTGCCTGATCGTAAAATCAGGCAGCTTTTACTAATTTTTGGTTAAAACCCTTAATACCAGCGATCTAACTCGCTGATAATAAAGGGGCTCTTTACTAATCGCACAATTCAATTTTCAAAGAGCAGTCGGCGTTTTACCGCCAAAAAATCTGCTGTATTCGTCGATTTTGCCCGGTTCAGGGGACAAAAAACCTGACTGCCGAATCATCTCACTTCTCAACTCGGCTTGTCAGTTTCGACTTTGGATTGATAATCTTACCGACTTTTCAATCCGCGTCAACCGGTTATTTATTTTATTTTTAACCGCCCTTCGTATCGCTTGTTACCGCGAAGGGACAGAAAGATTATCAGACATCCCGGATCATGCAATAGTTTTTTTAAAATATTTTTGCTGTGTTTGAAAAGTGATAAAACCCTTTGTTTACGGCACTAATCTAGACCTCGATCCGTCAAGTCACCCTCCCCTAGGCCAAAAAAATGTCCCAGCTCATGCAAAAAAGTGGTGCGAACCTCCTCACAATAGACCTCCGCGTTGCCTTCCGCATAATTCCACAGGTTTTCGAGAAACAAAATGATCTGTGGTGGCAGCACGGCTCCGCCATCGTCAGCAAATTCAGCACCGGTGAACAAACCAAGCGTATCAATCTCAATTCCATCCGCTTGCAATCCCGTATTCGGCACCTTTTCAAAGGTAATCGGCAGCGTTCGCGCCTGCTCACACAATGGTTTTGGCAACTCCTCCAGCGTCGCTTCAATTTCATCGAGCGCCAGCTTTTGCAATTCGTTCCAGTCAGCTTCCACAGCCACAATTTGTTCCGCGCCGCGATTCAAAGCAAATTTTCTCTCGCACTTGAACAACATCCGTCTAGCTTTGTCGGTATTAAACCTATGTTGGCCATCCACAAACCCCTCGCAATCACCGCGCTTTTTTCACTTCTTAGCCTGCCACAAATTTTTGCGCAACAAGTCCCGGTCATCGAAACCAACTTGTCCAATGGCATGAAAATCCTGCTCGTCGAACGCCACGACGAACCCAGCGTAGCCGGCGCGTGGGTCGCGCACGTCGGCAGCGCGAACGAGCGCCCCGGCATTACCGGTATCGCGCATTTGTTCGAGCACATGATGTTCAAGGGCACGACCACAATCGGCACCACCGACGCGAAACAGGATCTGGAGATTCTCGCCAATCAGGAAAAAGTCCGCGACGCGATGCGCGGCGAAGAAGCAAATATGCGTTCGCAAATCCGCAGCGGAAAAATTAACGACCTGCTCAAGCCGGAAAACTGGACGCCGCACTACCGCGAATTGCAGAAACAATTCCAGTCGCTCGTTGAGGCCGAAAGAAAAATCCTCGTCAAAAATGAATTCGACAAAATCTACACCGCCAACGGCGCGTCCGGTATGAACGCCTTCACGATGCAGGACATGACCGCATATTTTTGCAGCGTGCCGGCAAACAAACTCGCACTCTGGATGTGGATGGAATCGGAGCGCATTTTCCACCCCGTCTTCCGCGAATTTTACGCCGAGCGCGACGTCGTTTTTGAGGAGCGCCGGATGCGCCTCGAATCCACACCGATGGGCGTGCCGATGGAAACCTTCAACGCGATGTTCTGGGAAGCGCTGCCATATTCCTGGGACACGCTCGGCTGGCCATCTGATGTCTCCACGATTTCCAAGCCGCAGGCTGACGCATTTTACGCCACGTTCTACGCGCCGCAAAACTTGACACTCATCCTCGTCGGCGATTTCGACGCGAAACAAATCGTCCCGCTGGCCGAAACATATTTCGGGCGCATTGCGCGCGGAAAAAATAATCCGCCGGATCTCGTCACACTGGAACCGAAACAGACCGTCGAGAAGCGCATGAACGCCGAGGTCACTGCGAATCCGCAGGTGGAAATTTTTTATCACACTGTTCCCTTCGGCCACAAGGATTCCTACGCGCTGGAAATTCTCGGGCAGATTTTGTCCACGCAAACCGGCCGGCTCTACAAGGGGCTCGTCGTCGGCAGCGGCGTCGCCAACGATGTCGGCGCGGAGCAAAACTCCATGAAATGGGCGGGTTTCTTCGACATTAGCGGTGAGGCCGCCACCGGCCATTTGCCGGACGAAGTCGAGAAATCCATTTACGCCGAGATTGAAAAACTCCAGCGCGACGAGGTGCCGGCGATGGAATTGCAGAAGGTGAAAAACAATTTCGCCGCCGCGCAATACCGCAAACTCAATTCCGACATGAGCATCCTCCACTCGCTCATCTGGGTCGAAGGCGAAGGCGACTGGCGCGAAATCAACAACGCCAACGCCAAGCTTCAGGCCGTCACCGCCGCCGATGTGAAACGCGTCGCCGCCGAATATCTGACCAGGGAAAACCGCGCCGTCGCCACCTTCACACGCAAGTCCGAAACCGCCAAGACCAACGCCCAATAATTTTACCACCATGAAATTCTTCCCGATTCTTTTGCTGACTGCCGCAGTTGCTCTTTCCGCCGCAAGCCGCGCCGCCGAAATTCCCGACCGGCCGGAGAAACTGCATTTTCCGCCGTTGAAATATGAGCCGCCGGGGCCCAATGATTTCCGAGTGCAGCTCAAATCCGGACCGGTCGCCTACGTTGTGCCCGACCGCGAGCGTCCGC
>CAYUGC010000359.1:0-2787 GCA_964444085.1 uncultured Bifidobacteriaceae bacterium
TCCGCGTTGCCGACGAGGCCGATGCGTTGGAAATGGTCAGCGGACTTTTTCAATCAGCGCCAAAAACTCTTTGTTGCCGGCGGGGCCGAGCAGGGGGGATTCAACCACACCGCGCCAGCAAAGGCCAGCCTGCGCGGCAACAAAATCGCGCAGCTCGGCGAGCACGCGCTCGTGGATGGCGGCGTCCGTGATGACGCCGCGGCCCTTGTCCACCTCGGCCTTGCCGGCCTCGAACTGCGGCTTGATGAGCGCGACAATTTTTCCATCCGGCTTGAGCAGCGGCACGGCGGGCGGAAGAATCTTCGTCAGCGAGATGAACGAGCAATCGGCGACGATGAGGTCGGCCGGCGGTTCGCTCTCCTGCTTCCCTCGCCCCGGCAAGGGGAGGGGGATTGAGGGTGAGGGGTTCGATGGTTTCTGTCCGCCAGAAAATTCGTCGGCTGGTTTTGTGATTTGTCCCCTCATCCCGGTCCTATCCCCTTGCCGGGGCGGGGGGGAAGAAACCTGGAATGACGCGAAATTTTCCGGCTTGAGAAAGCGCGCGTTGGTTTTTTCCATCACGACGACGCGCGGGTCGCTGCGCAGTTTCCAGGCGAGCTGGCCCTGGCCGACGTCCACGGCAAAAACCTTCGCCGCGCCGCGCTGGAGCAGGCAGTCGGTGAAGCCGCCGGTGGACGCACCGATGTCAATGGCGGTCAGGCCGGCGACGTTGAGTTGAAAATGTTCCAGCGCGTGTTCGAGCTTGTGGCCGCCGCGCGAAACGAATTTCTCCGGCGCCTCCACGACGATGTCATCGGCGGGCTTGATGCTGTCGCTGGCTTTTTTCGCGGGATGGCCGTTGACGCGGACGACGCCGGCGAGGATGAGTCGCTTGGCCTTTTCGCGGCTGTCGCAGAGGGTGCGCTCGACGAGCGCCTGATCAAGCCGGGTCACGGTCAGAACTTGGTGCCGCTGGTGAAGACGCGGTTTTGGACTTCGCGGAAGTTGTGCAGGAAGGTGTTGTTGTCCGCGACGGCCTTTTCGACGAGCTGTTTCATCAGGAACAGTTCGGAGCTGTTGATGACGGCGTGGACGCTCTGCTTGAACGCCTCCATCGGCGTGAACGTCTGGAACGAATTGCCCACGAGCAGCACGGTCGCGTGGCGGCGCTGGTTGATGGGCATGTTCTGCAGCGCCTTGAGCGTGAGGTTTTCGTCCGGCGTGTTGGCGGCGAACAATTCCTCCAGAACCACCACCTGATATTGCGCCTGGCTGAACCGGATCAGAAAATCGCTGTGCGTGGCGGCGGTGTGGACCTTGTAGCCCAGTTCCTGCAGCGCGTTCTTCACTTCCTCCAGCCATTCGGGCGTGGAAAAGGCGATCAACGCGGGCTTGTCCGCGTTGCTGACGAAATCAAAGGTGGCGCTCATTTTATCTTTAGGATGGGCGGGGCGGCGGTGCCGTCGCCGCCCTTGAGGTTTTTCATGCGCAGCGTGTTGGCGGAAGCGCTCATCTCGCCGCGCGCCTTTTTGAGGTTGTCAATGCCGCGCGAGACGACGCTGCGCTTGGTGCAGTAAAGCTCGGCGGTCTCCTCGGTGATGACGCCGTTCTCGTAGGCTTCGAGGCAGGCGTGGTCGAACGTGCGCCAGCCGAACGGATAATTCGCCTCGATGATCTCGTAAAAAGTTTTGCCCTCGCTCTCGCCGAGCCGGATGGCTTCCTGCGTGCGGAGGTTGGTCCCCATCAGTTCCAGCAGCGCAAAACGCCCGCCGCTGATGCGCGGCACGAGCCGCTGGCTGACCACCCAGCGCAGCGAGTCGGACAGCCGGGTGCGGACCTGCTCCTGCTCGTCCGGCTCGAACATGCCGAGGATGCGGTTGATCGTTTCGCCGGCGTTGATGGTGTGCAGCGTGCTTAAAACGAGGTGGCCGGTTTCCGCCGCGCTCAGCGCGATCTTCACCGTGTCGCGGTCGCGCATTTCGCCGACGAGAATCACCTTGGGCGCCTGGCGCAGCGCGGCGCGCAGGCCGCTGGCGTAGCTGTCGAAATCCTGGCCGAGCTCGCGCTGGTTGAACGTGGCCTTCTGGTGGTGATGCAGGTATTCCACCGGGTCTTCCAGCGTCACGATGTGCACCGGCTTGGTGCGGTTGATCTCGTCCAGCACCGCCGCGAGCGTGGTGGATTTGCCGGAGCCGGTCGCGCCGGTCACGAGGATGAGACCGGTTTTTTCGCGGGGTAATTCCTTGAAGATCGCCGGGAATTTTAATTCGTCCAGCGTCGGAATCGCGGCGTTCAACTGCCGGCACACGATGGAAAAACTGCCGCGCTGCGAAAAAATGTTCACGCGGAAACGCGCCTGGTCGGACAGCGCGTAGGAGGCGTCGCACGAGCCGTGCCGCAGCAAATCCTCGATGTGCCAGTGGTTGTCGCCGATGATGTTCATCGCGATGGTCTCGATCTGGAACGGCGTGAGTTTCTCGATGGGTGGGTCGAGGATGACCGGCTTGAGTTCGCCGTAGGCCTCGACCTGCGGCGGCCGCCCCACGGTGAAGTTCAAGTCCGACACTTCCGGCTGCGAGGCCAGCATCGTCGTCAAAATTTGATCCAGTTCCGGTCGGCGCATATTCTAGGCGTCGTCGTCCTCCGGCGGATGCGCGAGCAGCGGCCGGAATTTTTTCTTGTCGAGCGCCTTCTCGTAGGCGTCCTCCGGCGTCACGCGCTTCATGCGGACGTGTTCCATGATGTGATCGTCCAGCTGCTGGTTGCCGAATTTCTTGCCGACCTGGATCATGCCCTGGATCTGGTGCG
>CAYUGC010000360.1:0-2783 GCA_964444085.1 uncultured Bifidobacteriaceae bacterium
CCATCCCGATGGGCGGCACGGACTGCGCGCTGCCGATGTTGTGGGCTGCCCGCAACAAGTTGAACGTGTCCGGTTTCATCACCTACACGGACAGCGAAACGTGGGCGGGCAACATCCATCCGGCGCAGGCGTTGCGCCAGTATCGCAGCAAGTTCGTCGGCGACGCGAAGGCAGTTGTTGTGGGCATGACCTCCAACGGCTTCACCATCGCGGACCCGAACGACCGCGGCATGATGGACGTGGTCGGTTTCGACACGTCGGCTCCGGCCGTGATCGCGGACTTTGTTCGGTCCTGATGAACTGGACGGTTCAAGGAAACAACGCGGGCGGAGGCGAAAGCTTCCGTCCGCACTGAATCAGGCGAAGCTTCACAGTTCAGAGATTCGGTATGTCCCACAGGACAACAGGTTCATATTTTGTATGGCCGTTAGCGGTCACAGCGATGGTTTTGCAGTCGGAAAAAAATGCGAGATCGTGGACAAAATCAGATTTTCTTCGGGCTATCTCCCGACCAGAGGCCGACTCACACACCACAATAAATCTTCGATATTTTCCAATCTCGTGAGCCTCGAAAGCAACGAGACGGCCATCAGGTGAAAGGGTCGCCCTGACCAGTTGATGTCCTGGAATCTGAAAGGAGCGAACAAGCTTCATTTCTGGAAGACCAAGAATCTGAAAACCGAACTCGGCATTATTCTCTTTGTCAGAACAAAATATGCTGAACCATCGCGATACAGCCAACAGATTTTCGTTAGCATCAATTGAAACCGAAATGGCACGGTCATGGTAAATTGTTGGTTTGATCGAGAAGTCGCGGTCGATTAGAAGAAGCCCATCATCCGTCAGAACTAGGAGTTCCCCAGATTTTAGGAATCCGATTTTCATGGGTGTCGAGTTCAGCTGAACGGTTTGCAAAACGAAAAGGTTTTCATTGAAGAACTGAAGTGTCTTGTCGTTCATCGCAACAGCCACACGAGAGCCATCGTGCGATAGACCAAAGCACGCAGGTTCACCTTGAACCCTGGCTTCCTGAAGAACCGTTTTACTGTCAGGCCCAAAGCGCGCGATTATAGCCTCGCATTTGTCTGTAGAATATTTGCCTCGCAAGGTTAGTATCGTCCCGTCGTGGGTAAATGCGACGCCGCGCCAGGAATTCCCAAAGTGTGGCAAGGAGAAACTCCAACGGCGCTTCAGACGCGACCCCACGACATCACAGGCAACGAATTCGGAAATAGACGTTTCGGATTTGGGATTAATTTCGCGCGACCCAGCAAAGTATAGCGAACGTCCATCCGGCAAAACTGCTAGTGTGTCGCAGGAAGCGTAAATTCCTTCTATTTTAGTTTCCGCTTCGTAACGGCGAAACGCTGTCGATGAATTGAGTCGCTTAACAGACGGAACGGTCCAGTTTTTTTCACACTCATCGGTGATGATCATCAAGAGCAATTGCTCGCGCTGTTTTCCTTTTCCGAAAATCCCCTCTTTGTCTAGTTGCTCAAATGCATCCATTGCTGTTTTGGCAAGCAAGGCATAGCCTGTTGTTTCATCAAACAAGTGTTCATGTGGCTCAACCAAACCATCAACCGTGGTGAGCTTGGCCTCAAGCTCCGCAACATGCGGCGAGTCGGCTACCGAATAACGCAGCCCTTTGCGGGCTTCTTCAAGCGTTTCATAAAAACCGTTTCCCAAGTAACGGCGCGCTACTTGTGTGAGGCTTTCCTCGGTGAGGACGTGCGGATAGAGATGCGGTGTATCTTCCACGCCATTCAACACGAAAGCATACGGTGTATGATCAGGGTGTAAGGCTAGTGCATGTCGCCAACAGGCGGTGAGATCGATTTTGAAGGCATCACGAAGTTGTGCGGGTTTAATCTTGGGTAGCTTCTTCGCAGGCATGCGGTCACGATAACCAAGCGTGTTACCAGAGGCAATCTGGTTGTGGTTCAATCCTATCCCGTTGGCCGAGCAGTTCAGGCGGCGGCCTGCAAAGGTGTTTGCACACGGCCACCAAGAGGCTGGTGCGATTCCAGCACGGGATTCCAGCCTTCGCTCTCCGAGCTTCGGCTCGGCGAGCCATTTCCCGGGCATAGGTGTTGATAGACACACGTCGGTCTTCCAAACCGAAATAGAGAGAGCGTTACTCTCATGCCCGTCCACTTTCCCAAGGTGCTTGCGCATGGCCACCGAGCCGGGTGCCGGATTCAGTGCGCTTGAGATTCTATTTCGCGACGCGAACACCGGTGCCGGTCAGAGCTTCACAGATCTGGCTGCGGCGGTTCAACTCCGCCTTCGCGTCGCGTCACACTTTCAGTTGGCTGAACGGGCGAGCCGCTTTCTTCCATGGATGGCACGTTTCAAGAACTTCAACACGGCGGCTTCATCTGGCAGGAAGCCACGCGAGGAGCTTGAACCACTTTTGCCCTTCCATTCATCCAGCCCCGGAATCAACGAGCCATCGAGATAGGCTTCGATGATCGCCGGATGGATGTATGATTTGCGGCAGACGGCGGATGTGTTGCCGAGGCTTTGCGCAGTGGCCTTGACGGCTGCAACGACGTTTTTCTTGAGGTCGGTCCCCGAATCAGCCGGACCAAGACGACGCAATTCCGAAGCGGTGAGAATCGTCCCCGCCCAAGTCCTGAAATCTTTCGCGGTAAAATCCTGCCCCGTGATCTCGCGCAAGTAATCGTTCACATCACCGGAGCCCACGTGGTGCTTTTGCCCCGCCTCATCCACGCATTGAAAGAGTTCCTGGCCGGGAAGGTCCTGACACGCCCGGACGA
>CAYUGC010000361.1:0-2736 GCA_964444085.1 uncultured Bifidobacteriaceae bacterium
TGCTTTGTTGACGGCGGTCACATTTTTCCGTAGCGGCTTTCGACAGAAAGCCGCCAACTAATCAATCCCACGAGTTTGCGGCGCTCTGCCGAGACGCCGCTACGTCAACTACCCATCGCCGCAAGTCTTTGCTTTGCGGCGACGAGTTTCTCGTAGATCTGGAAAGTTTTCTGCGCCACTTCCGGGATGCGTTCCCAGTTCGTCGGCAGCTCTTCGGATAGATCGTGCAAATCCAGTTTGGCTTGCACGGCCTGCGAACTGAGTTTTTTGATTTCCGCCTTCAAGGTTTCGATGGTTTCCATAATTTGTTGGTGCAAGGTTGGGTTTGGTTCAGTGGCGGCAACCATGCCGCGCACCGGATCAAAAGCAATTTGGATTCCAGCGGGGAAATTTAACCACGGATGAACACAGATAAACACGGATTCTGGCCAACATCTTAACCATGCTGCCAGAATTTTCCCCCATCGGTGTCCATCCGTGGTGAAAATCTTTTGGCCGGGCTACATCCGGGTAGGTTTCGTTTTTCAATCCTACGCAAAGGTGGGAATCCATCGGCGGCAAAATCCCCTTCACGAGACGGTTGAAAAATCTTTCGCTCATATTCACCTGATTTCACGAGGTGATTATCACTTTCTTGCACGGGTAAAATGGATTGGCATCGCGGTTGCGTTAGGGACAACAGCGCCGGTTGGAAGTTTCCGCCGGATAAAACATAAAACCTAAAATTCGATTATGAGAAAAATTGCAATCTACGGAAAAGGCGGCATCGGCAAATCCACCACCACTCAAAACACCGTGGCCGGCCTGGCCGAGATGGGCCACAAGGTCATGGTCGTCGGCTGCGATCCCAAGGCCGACTCCACGCGACTCCTACTCGGCGGTCTGGCGCAGCGCAGTGTGCTCGACACGCTTCGCGAGGAAGGCGAAGACGTTGAACTGGCGGACATCCGCGCCGGTGGTTTTTGCAACACCAAGTGCGTGGAATCCGGCGGACCGGAACCCGGCGTCGGCTGCGCGGGCCGCGGTATCATCACCTCGATCAACATGCTCGAACAGCTCGGAGCCTACGATGCCAGCGAGCAGCTCGACTACGTTTTCTACGACGTATTGGGCGACGTGGTGTGCGGCGGTTTCGCGATGCCCATCCGCGACGGCAAGGCTGAGGAAATTTACATCGTCTGCTCCGGCGAGATGATGGCGATGTATGCCGCGAACAACATTTGCAAAGGCATTTTGAAGTTCGCCCAGACCGGCGTGGTGCGCCTCGGCGGCATCATCTGCAATAGCCGCAAGGTGGACAACGAAAAGGAAATGATCGAGCAGTTCGCCAAGCAACTTGGCACGCAGATGATCCATTTCGTGCCGCGTGACAACGACGTGCAGCGCGCCGAGATCAACCGCAAGACGGTCATCGAGTGGAACAAGGACTGTGCACAGGCCGAGGAATACCGCCAGTTGGCGCGGGCGATTGACCAGAACAAGAACTTGGTGATTCCCAAGCCGCTGCAAATCCCAGAGCTGGAAAAATTGCTGATGGATTACGGTTTGTTCAACTAAAACGTCGTAGCAGCCGAGGTGACGCGGCTCAAAATTTTAATGAGTTAGAGCCACCTAACGTCGGCTGCTACAAAACAAAGAAAGGAATTTCATGTCCGAAGAAACCAACACAACGACAGTGACCGAGCTTGATCCGGCGGCGGTAAAGGCGGAGATGCTGAAGCTGTATCCCGCCAAGACCGCGAAGAAACGCGGCAAGCAGATCATCCTGAACGACCCGGATAATCCGCCGGAAATCGGCGCGAACACCCGCACGGTGCCGGGCATCATCACCCAACGCGGTTGTACTTATGCCGGGTGTCGCGGCGTGGTGATGGGGCCGATCTACGATCTGCTCCAAATCACGCACGGCCCGGTGGGCTGCGGCTATTACGCTTGGGCGACGCGCCGGAATCTCGTGCGTCCGCCGGAAGGCACGACGAATTATCTGCAATACTGCATGAACACGGACATGCAGGAGGATCAGATCGTGTTCGGCGGTGAAAAGAAGCTGGCCCAGGCGATTCGCGAGGCCTACGCCATTTTCAAGCCGAAGGCGATTGCCATTCTTTCCACCTGTCCGGTCGGTCTCATCGGTGACGACGTTCATGCGGTGGCGCGGCAGATGAAGGAGGAACTCGGCATCAACGTCATGGGTTTTTCCTGCGAAGGCTACAAGGGCGTGAGCCAGTCCGCCGGCCATCACATCGCCAACAACGGCGTGTTCAAGAACATCATCGGCTTGGACAACACGGCCGACGTGGCGGAGTTCAACATGAACATCCTCGGCGAATACAACATCGGCGGCGACGCCTGGGAGATTGACACGCTGCTGCGCAAATGCGGTATCCACGTCACGTCCACGTTGAGCGGCGACGTCAGCTACGACCAGGTGAAGAAGTGCCACACCGTCCAGCTCAACGGCGTGATGTGCCATCGCTCGATCAATTACATCGCGGAAATGATGGAGAAGAAATTTGGCATTCCGTGGATCAAGGTGAATTTCATCGGCGCGGAAGCGACGGCGAAAACATTGCGGAAGATTGCGCAATTCTTCGACAGCAAGAAACTCAAGGATCGCGTGGAGGAAGTCATCGCGCAGGAATTGCTCGCGCTCCGACCGGTGCGTGAGGAGATCAAGGCGAAGCACAAAGGCAAGAAAGCTGCGCTGTTTGTCGGCGGTTCGCGGGCGCATCATTA
>CAYUGC010000362.1:0-2729 GCA_964444085.1 uncultured Bifidobacteriaceae bacterium
TCAATTTGATTTTGTAAAACCAACCGGCGGCGTGCGGGTCGGTGTTCACCAGCGCCGGATTCTCCACCACGGCGGGGTTGACCTCGGTGATCTCGCCGCTGACGGGCGAATAGATGTCGCTGGCGGTCTTGACGGATTCCACGACGGCGCAGGCTTCGCCGGCCTTGACCTTGCGCCCCACGGCGGGCAGCTCCACGAACACGATGTCCGTCAGCTCATGCTGCGCGTGGTCGGTGATGCCCACGATCCCGGTGTCGCCGCTGACGCGGAGCCATTCGTGCGATTTCAGGTATTTCAGGTCGGAAGGAACGTTGCTCATAAAATATGACGTTGAGAATACGCGGATTTGAAAAATTGAAAATACTTTTCAGCGCGATTGAAAATGACGAAAGGATGACGAATCCTCAAGCTCGAAGATTGGGGCTTCGGTATTGGGGAATTTTTTCGTCATTTCTGCTCACAGATACTGCGTCAGCAAGCCGGGCGCGCAACCGAGCAGGATCACCAGCAGCGCCAGCAGCGCCAGCGCCAGGAAACTCAGCAGCGGCACCCGGATGGCCGGCGCGTCTTCGGCGGCGTCCTCAACGTAAGCCGCCTTCAGCACGCGCAGGTAGTAGTAAAACGAAACCGCGCTCATGGCGATGGCAAGAATCACCAGCCACAGCAGGCCGAGGTCCTTTTCCGCCAAGACGGCGGCGCTGAACAGGAAGAATTTACCGGTGAATCCGGCCAGCGGCGGAATGCCGCCGAGCGACAGCAGGAAAATCATCAAGCACAGCGCCAGTCCCGGCGCGCGCTTGCTCAAGCCTTTGAAATTATGCAGCGCGTCGCTGCCGGTGGCTTGTTCTACCAAGAACACCACGCCGAACGCGCCAATGGTGGTGGCGCCGTAGGTGATTACGTAAAACATCAGCGCGGTGTGGCTCGGCGGCGTGTTGCCCAACACGCCGAGCAGCATGTAGCCGGCGTGGGCGATGGCCGAATACGCGAGCAGGCGCTTGACGCTGGATTGCACGATGGCGGTGAGATTGCCGATGACCATTGAAAGCGCGGCGATGATGGCGATGACCGGCGTCCAGCCGGCGACGTAGCCATGCCAGACGGCGCTGCCTTCCGTGCCCGCAAACGCGAGCGTCAGGATTTTCGCGAGAATGAAAAAGCTGGCGACTTTGGAACCGGAGCCGATGAACGCCGCGCTCGGCGTGGGCGCGCCTTCGTAGGCGTCCGGCGCCCACAGGTGGAACGGCACGGCGGCGACTTTGAAGCCGAAGCCGATGACGGTCATCACCAGCGCGGCGATGAGCAGCGGATCAAGTCCCTTGCCGGCGATGGCCTTGGCGATGTCGCCGAGGTTCGTGGAACCGGCCATGCCGTAAAGCAGGCTGAAGCCGAACAGCAGGAACGCCGCCGACATGCCGCCGAACAGAAGATATTTCAACGCCGCTTCCGCCGATTTGGAATTGCGCTTGTTGAACGCCGTCAGGATGTAGAGAGACAAACTGGCGAATTCCAGCGCGAGGAAAATCATCAGCAAATCCTCGGCGCTCACGAGGAACAGCAGCGCGATGGTGCCGAGCAAGACCAGCGAGAGATATTCGCCGACATGTTCGGTGAATTTGGCCGGGGTGGAAATCAGCACGGTGAAAATCGTCAGCGCGAGGAGCGCGACCTTGATGAAATCCACCGACGGGTTCACCACGAGCATGCCGTCGCACAAATTGGCTTCGACATGGCGGTGCAGCGCGAGGCACGCCGCCGAGGCGCAGCCGAGCACGGACAGCAGCGCGCCGAAGTTGAAGCGCGCCGCGAGCGATTTGCCGCGCAGCACGGTGAGGTCCGCCGCCAGCACGACCAGCATCGTCACGGTGACGATGGCTTCCGGCGCGGAAAGCCGGAGCATTTGGTAATAATCAACGGTGTTCATTGCGCACCTCCGCCCAGCAACCGCGCGAACAGCGGCGATTTGAAACACGGTTCAATCCAGTTCATCAGAAGGCCGGGGAAAATGCCGATCACGAGCGACGCACCGATGAGCATCACCGCGCCGAAACGCTCGGCAACGGTTATCGGCTCCAGCGGATGATCGTGGGCCTGGTCGCCATGCGCCACCGGGGGCGCGTCGGAATAAAAGCCCTTTTGCACCGCGCGCAGCGTGTAGGCCACGCCGATAAGAATGCCGACGCCGGCGAGAATCGTCATTTTCGGGAACACCGTCCACGCGCCCATCAGCACCTGCAATTCGGCAATGAACCCGCTGAAGCCGGGCAAGCCCATCGAGGCGATGCCCGCGATGACAAACGTCACGCCCGCGAACGGCAGCAGCTTGCCGAGTTGCATCGTTTCAAGGTCATTGAAATCACGGGTGTGCGTGCGGTCATAGACCATGCGGCCCACCACGGCGAACAGCAGGCCGGCAATGATGCCGTGCGAGAACATTTGTAGCACCGCGCCGTCGAGGCCGATGGTGTTCAGCGTCGCAAGGCCGAGCAGCACGAAGCCCATGTGGCTCACGCTGGAGTAGCCGATGACAAACTTGAAGTCGCGCTGCACGAGCGCCACGCCCGCGCCGTAAATGATGCCGATGACCGCGAGCGCGGCGATGGCCCATTGCCATTCGCGTGCGCCTTCGGGGAACATCACCATCGCCACGCGCAGGCAGCCGTAAGCGCCGAGCTTCATCACCACGCCGGCGAGCAGCATCGAACCGGCGGTCGGCGCGGCGACGTGAC
>CAYUGC010000363.1:0-2721 GCA_964444085.1 uncultured Bifidobacteriaceae bacterium
GGAAAACACCGCCTTGATTCACAACAAGGGTAACTGTCGAAAGCGTAGCAGTATCGTAACCAAAGACGTTGCCACCAATGAATGAAAGATTGCCGCCGTTATTGATGATGATGCTGCGACTTACACTAGAGCCGATATCGCCCAAGTTGCTGCCAATAGAAGATGCGGCAGTTCCAGCTATCCCGGCCGTCCCCACCGCGATCATACCGCCGTTGATCACGACATTCCCAGTGAAGGTATTGTAATTTTCCAGTTTCAGGAAGCCAGGGCCGTTTTTGATCACGCTGACGGCGGTCCCGCCATTGTTCACGATCTTGGCCCAGATTCGCCAGTCGTTATCTGTTGTTGCGAGACCTGAACTGTCGATGAACAACTCACCGGAACCCAAGCCCGAGGTCAGCTGACCCGTGCCCGCTGTGGTGCCGGCCCCGTTGTTTTTAAACCACTTGCTGGCACCACTCAAAAGCAGACCGCCGCTGCCCAAAGTCAAAGTCTGCCCGCTTTGGACGTTGAAATCCCCACGCAGGACCAATGAATAAACCGTGGCCGAAGCGGTCAAACTGGCCGTGCCATCGGTGTCCAACCAATTCAGCGCCGAAGCCCCAGAACCAGTTGTGCTGCCAGAAATTGTCGTATAACTGGCGTAAGTAATGATGTTGCCGCTGCCGTTAACCGCCGCCCAGTCGCCGCTGGCACCGGCCGTCCCGGCATTGCCGACGGTCGCCCAACCACCAAGGATGCCACTGGTGTTCGCCATCGTCGTGTGAATGGTGCCCGTGGGCGTAAAATTCACAGATCCACCACTGCCCGCAGTCCGTGTCAGCGCTCCCAAATCCAGCGTGCCGCTCCCGGTATTCTTGATGGCCGTGAAAAAGGAACCCAGGATGAGGCCGCTCCCGAAGGTTTCATTGACACTCGCGCCATCCGTCAGCGTCCCGTTCAAAGTAAGACCATTGCCGCCCATGGTAAACGCGCTCGCGCCGCTGTTGATGGTGAGATTGTTGACCGACAGGCTGGTGATGTCATTGTTCGGCGAGGTGCTCCCTGCCGAACCGAATATCAGTGAATCGCCGCTCGCCAGCGGCCCGGAACCAGACGAATAGGACCAATTTGCCGTGGTGCTGAAGTTAGCGGAACCGCCCACCCAAGTGTCGGTGCTGGCGGCCGATGCGAAATAGTTTGAAATCCCCAGCAGCGCGATGGCTGTAAGGGCTTTGATCATGGTGGCTGGTTTCATGGGTTTTAGTTGGTTTGGGTTGTGATCGGTTCGTTTTCTGTCAACGGGATTTGTTGTGATTCACCAGAATGTGTCTTCGCCTGTGAGTTCGCGGCTAAGTGCTTCCATCAAAAAACCATCCCCCATGAGGGGCAGACGTTCGGGCCACCCTGGCGGCGCTTCTGCACACCGTAGCCAGCGTCGTTGAAATTCAAGTGGTTTGCCGTGGTGCCAAAGTCATTGCCGGAACCGCCCACCCAAGTATCGGTGAAGGCGGCAACAAAAGCGGAATTGGCCAGTGCTTTCAAGGTGTTTAAATTTGTTTGATGAACATCTCTTACAGTGAAATGATCGTGGTGCTGGGTTATCTACAATCAGTTTCACCCAACAAGCGGTCTCCGGCGAACTATCTTTGGATAGCAAATCAACTCCAACAACATTCCCCAAATTGTCCGTGTCGCTTGTGTTAAGAGGGGGCCAGTTTCAAATTGAAATCATAATTCTTCCGCCGCGCCAACGCTGGGCGGTTGATTGGTCAAAACGGCACGTCCAAAGAAATCCCGGCCGCCATTGTTCAAAATAATCTGGCCGCGCGGAAAATCTTTTCCAGGCCGGGGGCAATATCCTTTGAGCGAATCGAAACCATTCCTGCCGCCGCCAGGCCGAACCAACGCGGGCCGGTTGGTGAGGGCAAAAGAATCAGGCGGAATTACCGCGTGGCCGCCGTAAAAAATGTTGTGCGCAAATTCGAGATTGGTGGTCGAATCCCACTTGTAAGCCACGCGCCCATCCACGTAAAACAGGTTATTGAAAAACTTCGCGTTGCGTGGATGGCCGCCGTCCCAATCACCAAACTGTAGCAACGGCACATCTTGATTGGTGCCGAGGTAAACCGTGTTGTTATAGACCAGCGTGTTCGACGAACTACCGCCAAACTGAAACACCCGCGCGGTGTTGATGCCGTCATTCTGGCTGATGTTGTAGCGAATGACCGTATCCTCGTTGAAAGAATCGCCGGGCGAACAGACGAGCATGAAACCGCCTTCGTTATCGTGACTGTAGTTGTATTGAAAGACCGAACGGCGACATTGATAATCCGAATCGAACCCCTGGCCGTCCTTGATGCCTTTCATGCCGGAGACTTCGTTGAACTGGACGAGCGCGTCGTTACAATCAAACGGCCAGATGCCCGCCGCCCCGTCTTCGCAGCGCAACCGCCCCCCGTGAACGATGTTGTGCTCGACCAGCGGGGCATCGTCACCCCATGTCTTGATGCAATCACCGCCGATGTCTTCCAGCAGGTTGCCGCGAACCACCACGCGCAAACTGTGCGGCCCGCTGCCGTTGCGCTGACAAATGCCGTTGCGATCCGTCCGCAGCACGTGACAATTTTCGACAAGTAAATCGTCAAAGCGCGAAGGAACGCGTTGGCCGCGCGTCTCGAAATATATGCCGCAACCCTCGTGCGACTTCCGTAAATCGCCGTTCACGTCATGAACGAACAA
>CAYUGC010000364.1:0-2705 GCA_964444085.1 uncultured Bifidobacteriaceae bacterium
TACTACGACGTCGGCATCGCCGAGGAACACGGCGTCATCTTCGCCGCCGGCATGGCGACGATGGGCTTGCGTCCCATCGTGGCGATCTATTCCAGCTTCCTCCAGCGCGCCTATGACTGCATCCATCACGACGTCTGCTTACAGGATTTGCCGGTGATTTTCTGCATGGACCGCGCCGGCCTTTCTGCCAACGACGGCCCGACGCACCATGGCATTTTTGACATCTCGTATCTGCGCTGTTTCCCGAACGTCATCGCCATGGCCCCGGCCAACGAGGATGAACTCGCGGACATGATGTTCACCGCAACCACCGTGAATCATCCCACGTTCATCCGCTATCCGCGCGGCGCGGCGGAAGGCGTGCCGGTGAAGGACGAACCGGCGCTCATCGAAGTCGGCAAGGCCGTCGTGCAACACAATTTTGCCAACAATGGCGGGCGCAAAGTCGCGCTGTTCGGCTTGGGACCGATGAACACCATCGCCAAGAAAGCCGCCGCGCAACTCATCGCGGACGGCTACGATGTCGCCGTCATCAACCCGCGCTTCACCAAGCCGATTGACGCGGCGGTGCACGCGCAGTTCGGGCGCGAGGCGGACCTAATCGTGACGCTGGAAGACCATGTGCTCATCGGCGGCTACGGCTCGGCGGTGCTGGAACTCTTCAGCGAGCAATCCGTGAAGACGACCGTCGTGCGCATCGGCTGGCCGGATCAATTCATCGAGCACGCCACCACGCAGGACGAACTGCGGAACAAGTATGGCCTGTCCGTCACGAACACGGTGGCCAAGGTGAAGACGCATTTCGGCGACACTACTTCCTCGACGAAGCTAGTGGGCGGGGCGTAAAGATTTCCGCGCGATTGGAATATGTTTTCATTTTTCAAACGCCCGGTCGTGGCCAGACAAGAACTAACTTTCAAAACGCGGGTTCGGCGTTTTTGGGAATGGTATTCTGAAGTTGCCCCACGTTTTTACAAAACCATCGAAGCCAAAAAATGCGCCGACCTCGTGACTGAAGTAAGCGCTAAAGTTGACGAAATGTTGCCCGGTTTTGCTTGGGTATTTGGTCCGGGTGCAAATGGAAAGGGGCATTCATTCACACTGACGGGTGAAGGAGTTTTGCATCAGCAGTTACTTGCGATGTTCTGGCACAGCCAAGCTCCAACGCTGTCGGGCTGGATATTTTACTGCGCCCGTCAACCGGGTTCTATTGAAGGAATCCGCATGGACATAGCGAACAAGGTTTTCAATCCCCTTGAATTTTGGATTACTGCCACCCCCAACTCCGAGAGCGAAAAGGTTGACTTGGTGGTTTGGCACCCTTTGTTTGGCGAGATGCCAGAAAAGGATCGCTACACCGTCTTGTTTCTTTTCCTCGATGAGGTTCTTGGTGAGTTTGGAACACAGCTATGGATTGCAGAAATCAAATTGAATGACCAGAAGTTGGCCGAAGCAATGCAGCTTCACGAGCTGAATTTATTCTTGAAGCAAGTCGAGGCGGAAACCGGCTGGAAAAAGTTTCCTCCTGGTGAATCTTGGGTTGGTTATCAGATGAAGCAACCGCATCAGCAGTTTCTTCGTGGGGATGTCATTGCCGGTTCGACAACGAATTACCGCCTAATCGAGGAATATCTTGATGCAAAAGGTGAATTGCCAGACCCGCTGGCTGGAACCGGAGCCGATTATGTGTTCATATCTTTCGATGCCAAAATTCTTCCCGATGGCAAACAAAGCGAAGCGCGTGGAGTTATTGAGGACGCTTTAGCAGAGGCATTGAAGTTTGATTCAAACGGGCGATTGCTCGGTGGGGCGTTTGGAACTCAAAACGCCTACATTGACCTGCTGGTTTTCGACGGTAGCAATAGTATTGAAACCGTGCGACGGGTTTTGAAAGATCAAAATCTACCATTGGGAACGAGCATTAACTATTTCGCGAAGGAAAAACGCGGGCATAGAATTGTGTTTTGAAAGAAATCCACGGCCACGTTGAATCGCCGACGTTGTCCTTTCTGTTCACCGACACCAGCAACGACGCCCTCTGCCGCTGGAACCGCGACCACCAGCCCCACCGCGAACGCCTGGCGCCGTAGCGTCTGGCATCTTGCCTGACGTAGAGGGCGGCATCCCTGCCGCCCGGAAAAAGCGTGAATTTTATTGAGGCTCACAACATTTCAAGCCGCTGGATGATGCGTGAGTTTTCTGCCGCCGGGCTGGGAAGCCCGGCTCTACGGCAGGCAAGGATGCCCGCCGCCACAACTTTGCACCAGCCACGTTGAATTGCCCGGCGCCGGCCTGCCGGTTTTATTCCTCGAACAACGCCTGCGCGAACTGCTTGGCGTCGAACGGCTGTAAGTCGTCCGGCTGTTCGCCGAGGCCGATAAATTTAACAGGCAGGCCAAGTTCCTTCTGGATCGCGACGACCATGCCGCCTTTGCTCGTGCCGTCGAGCTTGGTCACAATGAGGCCGGTGAGCGGCACGGCCTTGTTGAATTCACGCGCCTGGTTCAGCGCGTTCATGCCGGTGCTGCCGTCAATCACCAGCAGCACTTCATGCGGCGCGCCGGCAAGCTGCTTGCCGATGACGCGATGCAGCTTGTGCAATTCCTGCATCAGATTGTGCTTCGTGTGCAAACGGCCCGCCGTATCAATAAACAGGTAATCCGCCTTGCGCGCGAGCGCGGCGGTCACGGCATCGTGCGCCACGG
>CAYUGC010000365.1:0-2697 GCA_964444085.1 uncultured Bifidobacteriaceae bacterium
CTTCACGATGTTGTCGAACTGCTGGAAAATCAGCGGCGCGCGCTTGTAGGTCGCGAACCGGCGGGCGAAGCCGATGGTCAGCGCGTCGGGATTCAGCAGGTGGTCGAAGCGGATGTAATCGCCGGGCGTCACGCGCTGGCTCTGGTGGAGCAGCTTGCGGCGGGCGAACTCGATCAGCTCGCGGCGCAGCTTGTAGCGGAGCGCCCAGAGTTCCTCGTCGGTGACGAATTCCGCGCAGGTCATCTTTTCCCAGAACTCGGCATGGTTGATGGCGGAGGACCAGTCGGAGCCGAATTTCTCGCGGAACAGCTTCGCCTCGCCGTTGGTTGAATCATTGAGCTTCATGCGCCAGAACTGGCGGACGGGGCCCTTCATCCAGCCGAGCAGATGGATGCCGTTCGTGATGTGGCCGATGGGCACGTCTTTCTCCGGCACGTTGTAAAGGTGCTGCCACATATGGCGGCTGACCTGGCCGTGCAGTTCGCTGACGGCGTTCGCGGAGCGGCAGAGCTTGAGCGCCAGGACGGTCATGCAAAACAGCTCGTGACTGTCGGACGGCGTCACGCGGCCGAGGCCGAGGATGTCGTTGAACGTCACATGCAGGTTCAGCAGATAGCTCTGCAATGCGTAGTTCATCAGCTCCGGCGAGAAGCGGTCATGGCCGGCCTCGACGGGCGTGTGCGTGGTGAAGATGCATTCCGGCTTGGTCAGCGCCTGCGCCTCCGCGAAGGTTTTGCCGGCGGCCATCTTTTCGCGGATGAGTTCCAGCGTGAGGAACGCCGCGTGGCCTTCGTTCATGTGGAACGTCGAGGGCGTCAGGCCCAGCTTGCGCAGCAGGCGGGTGCCGCCGATGCCCAGCAGAATCTCCTGCATGATGCGCGTGGTGCTGTCGCCGCCATAAACGCGGTTGGTGAGGTCGCGATAAAGCTGCTCGTTCTGCGGCAGGTTGGTGTCGAGCAGATAGACCGGGACGCGGCCGACGTTGACGCGCCAGACCTGGAAATCCACCACGCTCAAGCCGATCTCGACGCTGCCGATGATGCGTTCGCCGTCGGCATCGAGGAGCGGTTCCACCGGGACGTTGTGCGGGTCAACGGGGTTGTAATATTCCGTCTGCCAGTTGTTGCCGTCAATCGCCTGCTGGAAATAACCTTCGCGGTAGAACAGGCCGATGCCGACGAAGCCGAGGCCGAGGTCGCTCGCGGATTTGCAATGATCGCCCGCGAGGATGCCCAAGCCGCCGGCGGCGATGGGGAGCGATTCGTGGAAACCGAACTCGGCGGAGAAATAGGCGACGGGATTCTGGTGCAGCTTGGCCGCGTGCGTGTGCCCCCAGGTCTTCGGGTCGTTAAGATAATTCTGGAACTCGGCCAGCACCATCCGGGCGCGGGTGGCGAACGCGGCGTCCTGCAGGCGGGCGCGCAATTCCTGATCGGAAACCTCGCGCAACACGGCCACGGCGTTGTGGAACATGTTCTGCCAGCCGCGCGGCGACAGCTCATAGAAGAAGTCCTGCGCCACCTGGTTCCAAGTCCACCACAGGTTGCGGGACAGCTTCTTCAGGCCGGCGACGATTTCGTTGATTTCTGCGCTTGTGAGCGGTTTGTTCATGAATAAAAGGGTTGCACTTGATACTGACTTCCGCCGGCCTCCCGCCAGCAGTTGTCGAGTTTAATTTGCCTGCGCCGTCACCGCAAACATATTTTCCGCATTATCAACCTTGGAAAAATCCCAAAGGTCGAAATCCGCGCGCGTCAACGCCCGGATCGCCCGCCCGGGAGCGCCGGCATCCTGCCGGCGAGGCTCGAGGCCACCCGCCGGCTGGAAGCCGGCGCTCCCGGCGGATGCGTTCGGGGCGGTCTGGACGAGGTAACTGCCAATCAAGCCATTGCTGCCGGTGATCCAAGCCGTGTTCATGACAGACATCCGCCAAATTTAACGGCCCAGCTTGAGAGGCTTTCTGAAAAATCGGTCAGGAACACGGAGCTGGGAAGCTCCGTGAACCCGCAGCCAAGATGGCTGCGCTACAGCGGTAGCGCACGCTTCCAGCGTGCGGGTTCGGGCGGCATCCTGCCGCCAGTTCCATATTTTCAGACAGTTTTTGAGGCGGCAAGCCAACCAATCGCTCCGACGTGACCCGCCAGCCATGGTTTCAGCCTGCCGATCACGATCATGTGCACCTGAAAGACGAGGTGCGGCATTTCAGGTTTGAAATGCGGCAGAATAAACAACGCCCGCCCCGGCAACGGGGCGGGCGGTTTGATTTGGGGAACCAATCCCAAAGGGATTGAATCATTCAGCCCGGCGTTGACGCGCAGCGGCTACGCCGGGTGGACGAAAAAAATGATTTTCAACCCTGAAGGGGTTGGAGCCATGCTGCAAAATTCTGGATGCAACCCTTTCAGGGTTGAAAATAATTTATAAAACATTAACCCAGGGTAGTTCGCTGGCGCGACCAACCCTGGGCTGAAAGCTGGAACCCCGTTGGGGTTCTCTTAATCCACGAACCGCTTCGTGAGATTGCCGTAAGCATCAATCCGACGGTCGCGCAGGAAGGGCCAGTGCGTGCGCGTAGTGTCCACATGCGCCAAATCCACGGGCACAATCAAGATTTCTTCCTCCTTTGACCCGGTCTTGGCGATGATTTCGCCGGAGGTGCCGGCCACAAAGCTTTGCCCCCAGAATTCAATGCCGTCG
>CAYUGC010000366.1:0-2619 GCA_964444085.1 uncultured Bifidobacteriaceae bacterium
TGAAGTCGAACATCAGCAGCGTGTATTTGGTGCCGAGCGCGCCGATGTAGCCGTAAAGATTTTGTGCATTCTGCGCGCCGAAGGAATCCCAGTTGCCGGCGGCGTGGTTGGCGGCGAACACACGCATCCAGTTTTCCATGTCGGCAATATTTTTCATGTTCGCCACGTAGCTTGGCGAACCGACGCTGTTCGCCGCATCAATGAGCGAAAACACGTTCGTGTAATCATTCGCCGAACCCGGCGTCCGGCGGGTGAGATAGTTGTAGCGATAGTGGGCCATTTTTTTCGCGCCGCCGGTGGTCGTGTAGGAATTCAGGTCGCACCAGGAATTGTTGTTGAACGGGATGTAATTGCCCGACGGCTCCGGGCCGAACTCGAACCATGGCTGCATTTTGTAGAGCCAGCCGTCCGGATCATTCGGAAAATGTTCCTTCACCACGTCGCCGTCGGGCGTTTGCGCGTCTTCCATCAGCACGCCGCGGCGGTTGCCATTGACATAGACGGCCACGAACTTCCGGTTGAGCCACGGCACGCCGAGCGCGCGCAAAAACGAATTCGCGATTTGTTCGCGCTGAAGGCTGGCGTCATCGCCCGCGCCGTTGCCGGGCTGGTGAATTTTGTTGAACGACGTGGCCCCGAACAGTTGTTCATCGTCGTTAAACTGCCACTTGTAATGGCAAAGACTTCCCGCCGGTGTGTCGAAGCCCTGATGATACGGACTGCCGGCGAAGCGGCCCGACATATTGTAGATGACGCGATTGCCAGTGACGAACGTGCCGTCAATCATTTCGTTGCTTAAATCCGAAAGCACCGCCCAGCGATTAACGTTGGTCTGCGTCAGCCACAAATGATACACGGCGAAGCTGCCGCCGGGGTTGCCGTCACCGAACATGACCGCGCACTCGCGGTCTGGTTCGTTGTCGCCGGTGCGGATTGCCGGAAACCGCGCCGCCACGGAATTGCTGTCCGTCGCGGAAATGTAAAATGCGGCGAGCGTGTTCGCGGATTGGCCGGGAATGGTTGCGCTGAAAATGCCGTCGCCGGCAATCGCGTCGCCACCAGTGCCGTCGTCTTTCATCAGCATGGATGTATAGCTTGTGTTCGGATCAATCCGGTAATTCAAAGTCAGACTTTGCACCCCATTCGGATCATGCACCTGCGCCGTGACCACGGCATTCTGGCCGGCCGCCGGCACGGGCGGGTTGTGCGTGACGTTGTAAATCGCCGGGCCGGCATTGGCGACGCGCCGGCTGTTCGGCATTCCCGGCGTGCCGAGATTATTGGGCACCGGCATCCGCCCGGTGGCTTCGAGCCAGTTGCCGTTGAGGCGCAGCAGCGGTTCGGGCCAGCCGTGGAGCCAGCGCGCTTTGAACCGGAGCGTGGCGGTCATGCCCGACGCCAGCGAATTGGCGTTCAGCGCCATTTCACAGGAATTGTCGCCGGTCCAAATGTGATCGCTGCAACGGATATGCAGCGAATGACCGCTGACGTAACCGGTGTTTTCCTGGCTCGAGCGCACATGGCAGCCTTGAAACAACCAGCCATTGGTGCCGCTTTCAAACGTGCTGTTAGCCACGTAATTCGTGCCGTTGTAATTCACTTCGAGGTTGTCCACCAGACATTCACCGGCGTCGAGCAAACCGATTTGCGCGTAATCAATCGAACTGTCGAAATTGCCGCCGTTGTCGAGCACGCCGGTGCATTCGATGTTTGTCCAAGTGGATTTTTGCGTGTCGTCGCTGTCGGCCCAGTTTGCGGCGAGACGGTTGTCGCCGTTAGGATCAGTCAATTCCAGACTGCTGCCGCCGCCGTTCGCCCATTCGCCCCAGCGTCCACCGGTGCCATAGGTCAAATCGTTCACGACGATGTTGATGATGTTGGTGATCGTTTCGCCCAACATATTCGTTGTCTTGTGTGGCGCGGGCATTGTCAACGCCAGATATTCGCCGTTGTGCGAGAGTTTGCCGCTGAAATTTCCGACGGCGTTGGTGGCGTTCAAATTCGGGTATTTCGTCAGCAGATTGGCCAGGTTCCGCGCAACCACCAGGTATCCGTTTGTCGCGAGCACGACGTTGGTCGGAAAGGTGAACGTCACGCCGCTCGTCAGCTGCCAACCGGAGAGATTGATATTGGTGGTGCCGCGATTGTAAAGCTCCACGTATTGGTCGTCGTCATTGCCGCTGATGGGATTGTACATCAGTTCGTTGATCACCACGTCACTGATGAGAATCGGCGCGTTGGGTGCGCCGGGCGTCTTGGCCTGCAACCGGTAGAAATCATTGGCACCGTCCGGCCAGCGGCCCATGGCCACGCCGTTTTGCTGCGTGGCAAACTGAACGGCATCCAGAATGCGGCTGCGGTCGGCTTTGATGAAGAAAATTGATTCGCCCAGCGCATTCAGCGCGAACGGCATGTTCGTCTGGCTGTAAAACACAAATCCGCGCGGCGGAAGAATTGTGCCGGGCGGAATGGTGAATTTGTTTGTCGCCGCGTTGTCTGTCAGGATGCAACCCGAAATATCCACGCTGTTGGTGCTGTGGTTGTAAAGCTCGACGTAGTCGTAGTCCGGCGGATCGGTGTGCGCGAGGAATTCGTTGATGACGACGTTGCGCAGCGGGC
>CAYUGC010000367.1:0-2588 GCA_964444085.1 uncultured Bifidobacteriaceae bacterium
GGTCGCCGTCAACTGTGGAAACAATCATCATCGCTCGTGCTGAAATCGAAATGCTGAATCAGCGCGTGCGCGCAAACGCCATGCGCCAGAACCAGTCGCTGCGGCTGGCAAGCGCGACGAGCGGATTTTGCAGCGCGGGCGTGAGCACGATTCGCTGCAACCATTTTGCCCAGGCAAGCCGGCGCGCAAACGCGGTGTCACAATCGCGGGCGATTTTTTCACGGGCGGTCGCCCACGATGATTCGCCCCGGCTCCACGCGGCGAGTGGCGCCAGTGCCAGTTCCGCCGATTCGAAAGCCATGGACATGCCGTTGCCGGTGACGGGCGGAATCATCGTGATAGCGTCGCCCACGCAAATCTCGACACGCGTTGCGGCCCGCTGCGGCCGCAACGAAAGTCCTGCGACGGCGCAAAAGGAATTTTCATCGAACGCCGCATCAGCGAGCCGCTGACGCAATAGCGAACCGGGCTGACCGCGCAGCAGTTCGTGCCGGTTTTTGGCTTCACCGTTTTCGTCGGCACGTTTGCGGAACAGGCCGCAGATGTTCACTTCGCCGTCATTGATTTTGCACAACCCGACGTAGCCGCGCGGCGAAACGTGCATTTCCAAATCGGCCGTAAGCGCGACGTTGCGCGCATGGATTTTCAGTCCAAACCAGCGCGACCCGCCCGGCTCGGTTTGCACCTGACGGCCGGTGGCGCGGACGCTGCCTTCGCCAAAATCCCCGCTGAAACGTTTGCCGGCGGGCAATTCACCGCCGAGTTCGTAAAACTTTTTCGCCAGCGCGGCGTCCAGTGCGAAGCGCGAAAGGCAGATGGCCGCCGCTGGCAACGGGCGCGGTGCGGTGGATTGGGTGGTCGAAAAAAATGCGGTGGTCCGCGCCCTGACGGCCCCGGCTTGGTCGAGCAATTCACGCAGGCCCAGCCGCGCAAGCGTGGCCTGGCCGCGTCCGCTGATGAATTCGCCGCAGACGCGATGGCGCGGATAATGCCCCGCCTCGTGAATCGTCACCGGCACGCCGCGTTGCCGCAGACCGATGCCAAGCGTCAGGCCGGCCAGGCCGCCGCCGACAATCGTGATGGGTTTCACCTCGGCCATGATTCAACAAATTTTCCGCGCGATGAAAAGGTGGCTGAAGGCTCCGGCGGGCCGTTCCGTGAGCTGCCAGTTATGTTTGTCCGGCCAGAGCTTGGAAAGTTCGGCGCCAGAAAAACCCGCATGCACGCTGACCACGGCGTCGTGGCGTGTGACGTCGTTGCAGCCGATGGCCCACAACAGCCGGCTGCAAAACAGCGTCCACGCCGCCCGGCGCGGCTCAAGGGCGATGAATAATTTCGTGTGCTGCGAAATCTGGTGGAACAGTTCTGCCAGTCGGGTCTCTGCAAAATGGTGCAAAAACAGATTGGCGAGGATGACGTCGCTGGATATTTGCGGCCGGTCAAAAACATCGGCCACGACGATTTCCGCGCGCCAGCCCAGTGCTGCCAAGGCCGCGAGCGTTTCTGCGGAAACATTTTTTTGAAGGTCCAGCAGCGTGGCCGTCATGTTGGGCCAGCCGGGGGAGATTTTTTGCGCGACGCGGAGCAGAAAGGTTCCATCGCCCGCGCCGAGTTCGGTGAGATGTCCAGGCGCGTGACCGTTCAGCGCATTCTTCAGCGCGTCCGCCATGAGGGCGTGCTGACGCATCCAGCCGTTCACCCGGCACAAATCCCGCCGCGAGCGGACGGCGCGCGGATCGCTGACGGGCAGCGTGTCGAGGAGTTCGGGTTGGACGTGGCGCTTCACGCGGCGCTCACCTCCAGAAATGCGCCGTGGCAACTGAAGCCCGCGCCGAACGCGGACAGCCACCAGAGGCCGTCGGGCACGGCGTCGGCCAGGGCGCGTTCGAGGACGAAATATACGGTGGGGCTACTGATGTTGCCGAAGTCACGCAGCACGGCGGAACTGTGGCGCACGTCGTCGGCGCTTAATTTTAATTTGTCGCGCAGGGCAAGTATCACGTCGCGGCCGCCGGTGTGCAGAATCCAGCCGGTGACCTGTTCCCGTTTCACGCCGGCCGCGATGAGGGATTCGGCAAATAATTTCGCCGCCAAATCGCTGGCGACCTGCGGGACTTGCGGCCCCAAGATGTTGCGCAACCTGCCGTTCTGGTGGCCGAACCGGAGGGTGTCGCGTTCGGCGGGGACGAGGCGCGAGTCGGTGTATTTCCATTCGACACGGCGGCGGGCAGGCAGAGGTTCATTTGATAAAACGGCGGCACCCGCACCGTCGGCGAACAGGCACGCGCTGATCAAAACGCCGGGGTCATCATCAATGAAAAAGGCGGCGCTGCAAACCTCGACGCAGATGGAGAGGACTTTTTTCGCGCGCCCGGCAGCGAGCAGGGCCTCGCCCGCGCGCAAGTTCGGCAAGGCCGCGCCGCAGCCCTGGCCGACGAGGTCGAGCGCAAAAACATTTTGGAGCAGGCCGAGCTGTTCGCTGACGTAGCTGGTGAGGCCGGGACACAAATAGCCGGTGCAGGTGCTGATGAGTACGGCGTCCATTTCCTCCGGCTGGCAGCCGGCGTTTTTCAGGGCGCGCCGCGCGG
>CAYUGC010000368.1:0-2545 GCA_964444085.1 uncultured Bifidobacteriaceae bacterium
AAGGAAGACAAGGCCATGCACGACGAAACGGAGGACGACAATGAATAATGTTTTATTTCTGGTTCTCGCATTGGTCGCAGGACTTGTGCTCGGAGCGATTTTTTTCGGCGGTCTTTGGTGGACGGTGCGCAAGGGCGTTTCTGGCAAATCGCGGGCGCTGTGGTTTCCCGTCAGCATGTTGCTGCGGATGAGCATCGTGCTCGTTGGATTTTATTTTGTCGGGCAAGGAGATTGGCAACGGCTGGTGACCTGTCTGCTCGGATTTATCATCGCGCGAATCATCGTGATGCGGTTGACCCGCACACCGATTGAACACGGCAACTCCCAAGTGAAGGAGGTCAACCATGCGCCTTAGTCCCGACCAGATGATTTTCTGGCAACACGGGTTTTTCAAACTCAATGGCACGATTGCGTTCACTTGGGGATTGATGCTTGTGCTCGCCGTCGGTTCCAAGCTCATCACGCGCAAACTTTCAACGGATTTGAAACGTTCCCGCTGGCAGAACCTTTTGGAAATCGTCGTCACCGGCATCGGGAAACAAATCGAAGACGTCGGCCTGAAGCACCCGGAGAAATATATCGGCTTTCTGGGCACGCTGTTTTTGTTCGTCGCCCTGGCCGCGCTTTGCACAATCATCCCCGGCTACGAGCCGCCGACGGGTTCACTTTCCACTACCGCAGCCCTCGCCTTGTGCGTGTTTTTGGCCGTGCCGCTGTTCGGCATCGAGGAGCAAGGACTGTGGAACTACCTTAAATCTTACGCCGAACCGACTGTCATCATGCTGCCATTTAACATCATCAGCGAACTTTCGCGCACCCTGGCGCTGGCCGTCCGTTTGTTCGGCAATATGATGAGCGGGGTGATGATCATTGGTATTCTCCTGACCATCACGCCGTTTATTTTTCCGATTGTCATGACGGTGCTTGGTCTGCTCACCGGCATGGTGCAAGCCTACATTTTCAGCATCCTGGCTGCGGTCTATATCGCGGCGGCTACGCGCACTGGCAAAACCAAATCCGAACCAATGCAAAACACTTGAAACAGTTAAAAACCAACCAAAGGAAATTATTATGGACAGCATGACCATCATCGCAGTGGCCTCAATCGTTACCGCCGGGCTGACGATTGCTATCGGCAGCGTCGGCCCGGCGCTGGGTGAAGGGCGCGCCGTCTCCACCGCCTTAAGCTCGCTGGCCCAACAGCCCGATGCTTCCGCCACCATCACCCGCACCTTGTTCGTGGGGCTGGCCATGATTGAATCCATCGCGATCTACTGTTTTGTGGTCTCGATGATTCTGATTTTCGCCAACCCATTCTGGAACCACGTCATCGCCGGGGCAACCCAGGCGGCAGGAAAGTGAACCTATGTTGATTGACTGGTTTACCGTCGGTGCGCAGGCGCTGAACTTCCTCATCCTCGTATGGTTGATGAAGCGTTTTCTTTACAAACCCATCCTTAACGCGATTGACACGCGGGAGAAGCGGATCGCGAAGGAACTCGCGGACGCGGACGCTAAAAAGACCGAAGCCCAAAAGGAGCGCGACGAGTTCCAAAAGAAGAATGAGGACTTTGACCAGCAGCGTGCCGCCCTCTTGACCAAGGCGACGGATGAGGCGAAAGCCGAACGGCTGCGGCTCCTCGACGAAGCCCGCAAAGCGGCCGATGCCTTGAGCGCCAAGCGACAGGAATCGCTCGTCAACGACGCCCGCAATTTGAACCAGGCCATCAGTCGTTTGACGCAGAAAGAAGTGTTCTCCATTACGCGCAAGGCGTTGACGGATCTGGCCACGGTGAGTTTGGAAGAGCGGATGGGCGAGGTGTTCACCCGCCGCTTGCGCGAGCTGGACGACAAAGCAAAAACTGTCCTTGGCGAGGCGCTCAAGAAGAATTCCGAACCCGCACTGGTCCGTAGCGCCTTTGATTTACCCGCCGAGCAACGCGCGGCGATTCAAAAAGCGCTCAACGAAACTTTTTCGGCGGAAATTCCCATTCGGTTTGAAACCTCGCCGGACTTGGTCAGTGGCATCGAACTTTCCTCGAACGGACAAAAAGTGGGTTGGAGCATCGCGGATTATTTGGCGTCGTTGGAAAAGGGTGTCGGCGAACTTCTGAAAGAGAAGGACAAGCCTGCACCCAAGCCTGAAGTCAAGGTTGAGCCTAAACCCGAATCGCCAAAGCCCGAAGAAGAGCCAGCGCTCAAGCCCGAAGTTGAAGCTGCGCCCAAGCCAGAAACCAAAGTTGAGCCCAAGCCTGAACCCAATTCCGCAGCTAAACCTGAAGAAGCCAAACCCGCAATCAAGAGCGCATGAACGCTGCCCCTGAAAATTTGCAGAGTGTCTTCGACCGCACGTTCGCTGGAATCCACCAGGGGCTGGGAGCCTTCACGCCGCAACTGACGCCGCGCGAGGTGGGCACGGTTATGAGTGTTGCGACGGGCATCGCGAAGGTTTCCGGTCTGCCCGGCGTGGGCTTTGAGGAGTTGGTAAAGTTTCCCGGCGATGTGCTCGGTATCGCGTTCAACGTGGACGAGGACGAAATCGGCG
>CAYUGC010000369.1:0-2531 GCA_964444085.1 uncultured Bifidobacteriaceae bacterium
TTTCCACGCGCGGCAGGTTTTTCGCCAGCCAGCCGCGGCATTGCGCGAGCGACTGTGGATGGACGTAAAGCTTCTTGATTTTTGCGCGCGGCGAATTGCTCATCAGGCATTGCTGAATCTTCAACAGCACCTGCGAAACAATCTTCAGGTCGCTGTCCACGAACATGTCCAGCGTGTGCGTGACGACGCCTTCGGTGGAGTTTTCCACCGGCACCACGCCGTAATCCGCGCTCTTTTTGGAAACTTCGGTGAACACGTCGCCGATGGTTTTCTGCGCGGAATAATTCAGGCTCGCGCCGAATTTTTGGATGGCCGCCTGGTGCGTGAACGTCGCCTCCGGCCCGAAATACGCGATGGTCATCGTCTTCTCCAGTGCGAGGGCGCTGGACATGATTTCGCGGTAAATGGTGCGGAGCTGTTCGTTGGTGATCGGCCCGGAGTTCGATTTGCAGACGCGGTCGAACACGGCGCGTTCGCGGTGTGGCGCGTAAATTTCCTCGCCGGCCTTGAGCTTGATTTCGCCGATGTTCAGGACGTGGCGCGTGCGTTCGTTGAGCAGCTTGACAATTTGCGCGTCGAGCTGGTCAATCGCCTGACGATGTTCGGAAAGGCTCATTTCAGGAAGAATGATGAATTGGGCATGAAGAATCAAACCTGTTTCACGCAGGCGACTTCACAGAAAAATCCTTTGTCCGGGGGGATTATTGCCGAAACGGAATCAGGTCGCCCCACTTGGACGGCTTGGCGAGCGTGGTAAAAGGCAGTTCCAGAAACAGTCCGCCGGTCAGGATGTCGCGATGGCTGGTGTCGAAATGATTCCAGGTGCCGCGCACAACATAGCGCACCTCGCCGTCGCGGCTGACGCTGATGGGCAGTTCGGCGATGAGTTGCTGGCGCATGCCGGCAAAGCCGTCGGTGCGGCCCAAGGTGTATTCGAGGTAGCCATCGTGGCCGAAATTCAGGCGCGCGCCGCCGTAGCCGGAGACGTGGCCGGTGCCGGTGTCGAGCTTTTCCCAGCCGACATTCGCAACGGGGCCGAGCTTGACGGTGAGCGGGCGGCCCAGCGGGCAGGGGCAGTTGTTTTTGGCCATTTCATTCATCGTCCATTTCATCCACGGCCAATAAATTTCAGCGCGAACGCTGATACCCTGGTCGCTGCCGGGATGCAAATCGGCGTCCGGCTTGGCGAGCAAATGGTGCGCGACCTCGACTTCGGCGTCGGGAATGAGCCACCCATTTTTGCCGGCGCGGGTGCGCAGGTCGTCGTTGTGCGCGTAAAATTTCGCGCCGAGGTAGGCGGCATCGTTGTTGTCGCGGTAATTGATGTGTTCGTAGCCGGCGCGGAAACGCAAATAATAAGCGGGCTGCCCGGCGAACCCGGCGGGATAAAAATTCGTCGGCATCGCGGGCGGGGTTTCCGGCATCTCCACGTGCGTGATGTTGGCTGGCGCGGAATCCGGGTGCGTGGCGGCGATGGGCGTGCTGGTGTCCGCCGTCGGCGTGGCGGGCTTGGCGCTGGTCGTGGTGGCGGCGATATCGGTGTCGGGAACGTTGCCGTTGTGCGCGGCCACGGGATTCGTGGCGATGGTGACGGCGGTGACCGCGGCGTTCGTCGGTGCGGCGGGTTTGGCCGGTTCCGCCACCGGCGTGGTTTCCGGCGAGCCGGCGGACGGCGGGGTGGGCGATTTCTTGCCGCAACTCATGACGGTGGCGGCGAGGCACGCGAGCGCGGCGAGGGTGAAAGCGGGGCGTTTCAGGTTTTGGTGGTTCATGAGTTTAGCCGGTGGCAACGGCCAATGATGTTTGCTCGCGCGGAAATTTCAAGCCAAACCGGCGGGCGGCAATTCGGTTTGCCTGATGCACAGCATAACAAGTTTGACTCATCCCCGCCGCGAAAGTAAAATCGCGGCGATGCTGGCTGCTGCAACCAAAGTGGGCGACTCCCATTCCGAACACGCTTCAGACCCCGCCCGTTCCTGGAAAAAGATGGTGGAACCGGTGGAGCCGTTTCTCCATGCCGTGACGCGGCAGCTCGTCGAGCAGTCGCGGAATTTTGACCCGCAGATCGTCCCCTATGCTGAGCACGCGCTCAACAAGGGCGGCAAAAACCTCCGGCCCACGCTCGTCGCGCTGGCGGCGGGCTGCTTCGGAAAACCCAATGAAAACCACGTCACGGCGGCGGTCATCATCGAGATGATCCACCTCGCCACGCTTGTCCACGACGACGTGATGGACGAGGCGGACATCCGGCGCGGCCGCCCGACGCTCGCGGCGAAATGGGGCAACGAGATCGCCGTGCTGTTCGGCGACTGCCTGTTCGCGCAGGCGCTCAAACTGGCCTCCGATTTTCCGACGACGGACATCTGCCGCGCCGTGTCGCTGGCGACGAACACGGTCTGTTCCGGCGAGATTTTGCAGACGCAGCAGCGCCGGAAATTCGCGGCGGCGCAAAAAGATTATTTCCGCGTCATCGGCATGAAGACCGGCGAATTGTTCACGCTGTCGTGCGATCTGGCGGCGTTTTTGAGCGG
>CAYUGC010000370.1:0-2531 GCA_964444085.1 uncultured Bifidobacteriaceae bacterium
GCCACGCGGCGGGCGCGAGTAAGCCGGTTTTCGGCGCGCCGACGGTGAGCGTGACGGCGGCTTCGATGACCGCGCCAAAAGTTTCGCCGGTGTCCGCGTTCAGACCGGACGGCACGTCAATCGCCAGCACGGGAATCTGGCTGGCGTTGATGGTTGAAATAATTTTCTGCCACGCCTCGGACAGCGGACGATTCAAGCCGATGCCAAACAAACCGTCCACGATGAGCGCGGGTTTTTCCTTCAGCGCGGCTTCGAGCGCCAGCAGGTCGGTGTCCGGTAAAAACATTTCCAGCACCTCGGCGCGGCGGCCTTCGAGCTGCTTGGCGGCGGCGCGGGCGTCATCGCCGTTGTGGCCCTTGCCGACGAGAAAAAGAATCGTGTCGCCGGCGCGGGTGAGCTTGCGGGCGCGGCGGGCCACACGCTTGCCGACTCGGCGGATGACCTCCGCCTCGGTCTGGCCGGCGGCCCAGGTGGCGGCTTCCCATTCGCGCATCTGGGCGGCAGTGATGACGGGTATCGGCATAAGGCGAGCGTGACAAAATTGATCCCGCCGTAAAAGAAGAATATGGCTGCGCCGCCCCCAAGTCCGCCTCCCGTCGCCGCCAAGCCTAGGGCCGATGGAAAATAGCCGCGGGTTCGCGCTACCCATCTGTGGATTCCCGCTACCAAGCCCGCTTCGATTTGGAATCGGAGACCTGCGATTGGGAATCGTAGTGCTACGATTTTGAAAAAGCCCCGGCTGATTCCCGTCCGGCCCCGGCTTTTTCCCAATCGGCCGGCTCCGATTTTAAATCCGCCCCGGCAGATTCTGAATCGGCCCGGACTTTTTCCCGCCAGATCCCGGCTGATTGCCAATCGGAGCGCTCCGATTGGGAATCGCAGCCCTACGATTCCGAATCGCAGCGCTCTTTTTTTGAATCGGAGCCGGAATATTTTGAAAAAGAGCCGGCTTATCGCTGTCCTGCCGCTGCCAAATCTGGTCCAAATGGCTTAAAATAAGCGGCTTGGCTGGAAAAGGGCGTTTGGACGAATTGTGATCAGATTCCGGAGCCAAGCCAGAACGTCGCCACCCCGGCGGGACGGGTTCGCTCTGCCGCCAGACCCGGTGTTAAAAGCTGGCGATTGTCAAAATAGCCCTGCGGTACGAGAGAACAGTGGGGAATGATTATTTCAGCCATGCCGGCGGCGGATTTGACTCCGATTTTATATGATGCTCGATCCAATCGTTAGCGCGGCGTAATCCTTCTGGAATTTTCTCCAACGGCATTTCACGAACCAACTCCGAAATATATTCTTTGGCTTTTTGATTATCCTGACCGGATGAGAGGAGAATCCATTTGTAAGCTTCCGCGTAGTCTTTCGTCGTCCCTTTGACGGCGGCAAGGCAGAGTCCCAAATAAAATTGGGCGTCGGCATTATTCTGTTCCGCCGCCTTGCTATACCATTTCACTGCCTCAGAGTAGTCTTTCAATACGCCGTTGCCTGTGAAGTAGCTCATGCCTAATGAATCTTGAGCGGCGGCATTATTTTGCTCGGCGGCTTTGCGAAGCCACCTTACTCCTTCCTCCATGTTCGTGGCCACGCCCTTGCCTAAAATGTAAATACATCCCAGCAGATCTTGAGCGTCAGCATTATTTTGAGTGGCGGCTTTTTTAATCCACTCAAAAGCAAGTGCGTCATCTTTCGGCACGCCTTTTCCTGTGCTGTATAGCCATCCCAGATAAGATTGAGCTTCAGGGTTATTTTGTGCAGCCGCTTTCTGGAGCAACTTTACACCCTCGGTATAATTTTGAGGAAAAACCTGACCGTAAATATAGCTGGAACCGAGTAGATATTGGGCGAGCGCAAAATTCTGGTCAGCAGCTTGGCGTATCAATTTTTCGGCTTCTTTATAGTTCTTGGCTACATGCAAGCCACGGTAGTAACAATATCCCAAAGCACATTGCGCCATAGCATTGCTCCCTTCGGCGGCCTTAGAAATCCATTTGATCGCTTCGTCATAATTTGTCGCCATGCCCTTGCCGTAATAATAACAGCAACCTAAAACGAATTGTGATTGCGGGTCGCCTTTTTCCGCAAGGAACCGGGTCGTTTGAGTCCAGCGTTTCGCATAGCTCTCGTCTGGTTGAGCCTGGACTGTTTGACCAAACCAAGCCAAAGCCAAGGTTGCCAACAAAAGTTTAACAAGAGGTTTCATGTTGAACGTAAAGCAAATTCCCGAAGTGAAAGTGTTTCACGCGGCGAGATTAGAGCAGCGTGGCGGTGGCGTCAATTCAGCGGGCGCTCACCGTTTTGTCACCGAATCGTCACACGGTTGTCACCGGAATGAAATTGTGTGACGAATTGCCGCGTGCCACACTGACACCGTGAAACTGCGAATTTTGGTCGTGGATGACGAGCCGGAAATCATCGAGCTTGTCGAATTTAATTTGAAGCAGGCCGGTTACGCCGTCACCACGGCGGCCGACGGCGCGGAGGCGTTGAAAAAAGCCCGCACGCAGACGCCCGACCTCATCATCCTCGACGTGATG
>CAYUGC010000371.1:0-2527 GCA_964444085.1 uncultured Bifidobacteriaceae bacterium
TTTTGAATTTCTTCCTGGCCGCCAATTTTCACGGCGCGGTGCAGCCATTTGCGCGCGTCTGCCAGTTGATTCAACTGGCAGGCGTAGCACGACAAGTTGTAGGCGATGACCGGTTCCTTGGGAAATTTTTCCGCCGCCGGCAGCAGCGCGTCCCAGGCCTGCGGCAAACCATCATGGTTCACGCGCCGCAGCGCGTACGCCCGGTGCAGCCAGCCGGACGAATCCTCCGGCGCAAATTTTAGTTCCAGCTCCGCCACCTTCAGCGCGTCGCACCAGTTTTTCTCGTGGGCGCAGAGCAGCCAGCGCGTTTCCAGCACCGCCGGATGCCGCTGCTGCGCAGGTGCGATGGCGTCCAACTCGGCGCGGGCGTCGGCGGGCGCGTCGAGGTCGAGCCAGCCGAGCGCGGCGTTCAGGCGGTGGATGTCGGTGATTTCAAGGCCTTGCACGCGGATAGGAAAACGGTTACGCGGCCCATTGGCAAGCCGTTGCGCCCGCGAGAATTTTCCCGCAGTTGCAAACGGCGTGGAACCGGCTAGTTTGTCGGCGTTATGAAAGTGATTTTCCCCTTAATGCTGGCGGCGGCTTGCGCGATCCCTGCCCAAGCCAAACTGGTCACCAAGACGGTTGAATATAAGCAGGGCGACACGACGCTCGAAGGCTATCTTGCCTACGACGATACGTTGCCCGGAAAGCGTCCCGGCGTGCTCATCGTGCATCAGTGGATGGGCCTGACCGATTACGAGCAGAATCGCGCCGTGATGCTTGCGAATCTCGGCTACGTCGCGTTCTGCGCGGACATTTATGGCAAAGGCGTTCGCCCGCAGTCCACCAAGGAAGCCGGCACCGAGGCCACAAAATACAAAACCGACCGGGCGCTGCTGCGTTTGCGCGTGAAGGCTGGCTTGGATGAATTGAAGAAATGTGAACTTGTGGACACCCAGCGCGTCGCCGCCATCGGCTATTGTTTCGGCGGCACGACGGTGATTGAACTCGCCCGCAGCGGGGCGGAGCTGAACGGCATCGTCAGCTTCCATGGCGGACTGGATTCGCCCACGCCAGCGGATGGCAAAAACATCAAGTGCAAGATGCTCGTGTGCCACGGCGCGGACGATCCGTTTGAGACACCGGCGGATTTGGCGGCGTTTGAAAAGGAAATGCGCGATGCCAACGTGGACTGGCGGCTCATCAAATATGGCGGCGCGGTTCACAGCTTCACGCAGCCGATGGCCGGCCACGACAATTCCAAAGGCGCGGCCTACAACGAGCGCGCGGACAAGCGTTCGTGGCAGGACATGAAGCAATTCTTTGGCGAGATTTTCCAATAATTCTTGACCACGGATAAGCACCGATGGACACAGCCCAGATTTTTATCCGTGTTAATCCGTGCCCATCCGTGGTTTAATTTTTCATGCGTATCACCGGCGGCAACGCGGCACGGCGGATTTTGAAAGTCCCAAAAGGACTGGATGTTCGCCCGACACCCGATCTTGTCAAACAGGCGGTCTTCAACTCCCTCGGCGCGCGCGTGGTGGACGCGCGGGTGCTGGAGCTGTTCGCCGGCAGCGGCGCGTTGAGCCTGGAGTGTCTGAGCCGGGGCGCAGCCTCGGTGCTGTGCATCGAGAAGTCGCATCGCCACGCGGAATTCATCCGCAGCAACGCGGTCGCGGCGGGCTACGGCGAAATTCTGGAGACGCGCACGCAAGACGTTTTTCCCGCGATGAGCCAACTGGCGGTAAGCGGCCGGCAGTTTGATTTGATCCTCGCCGACCCGCCTTACGGCGAGAAAAATGTGAACCGCCGTTCCACGTCATTCGCCCAGCAATTGCTTGACGATAAAAATCTGCCCAAGCTGCTTGCACCCGGTGGAAGGTTGATGCTTGGCCACACGAAACGCGACACGCTGGAAATCGTCGCGCCGTGGACGGAAGTGAAAATGCTCAAGCACGGCGACACCGTGATGCGTTTTTTGGAAGTCGCGTAACGGTGGGGCGGCGTTGCTGCGCCGCCCAAATCAAAAGGCTGACCGGCAGGTCAGCCCTGCCAAATCAAGCTTCGGCTGCCTCGACGGCCTCGCGGATGGTTTGCTTGAATTTTTCCAGGCCCTGATCAAACGCGGCGGAAATGGGCAGCACGGAAATCTTTTTGATCTTCTTCTTAAACTGTTTCAAATTTTCCTCGGCGATGGCTTCATCCATTTTGTTGGCGACGACGAGGCGTTCTTTCTTGAGCAGTTCGGGATCGTAAAGCTCCAGTTCCTTGAGCAACTGCTTGTAGTCGTCCCACGGCTTGCGATTGTCCGTGCCGGCCATGTCGAGCAGCAGCACGAGGATTCGGCAGCGCTCGATGTGGCGGAGAAATTCGTGGCCGAGGCCGACGTTGTTGTGCGCGCCTTCGATGAGTCCGGGCACGTCGCAAACGGTGAGCCGCTTCCAATCGGCATATTCCAAAATGCCGATCTGCGGCGTCAAAGTCGTGAACGGATACGCCGCAATCTTCGGCCGCGCGCGCGAAATCGCGGTGAGCAAAG
>CAYUGC010000372.1:0-2517 GCA_964444085.1 uncultured Bifidobacteriaceae bacterium
TCCAGCCGGATCGTTTCAGTCACCCGGCTCTTGGCCAGATAAACCTGATTTAACGAAACACCAAACAGTTTGGCGACCCGGTCGGCCTCCCACTCCTTGTTCACATAGAAGTCGAAAAGCTGGTATTGTTTCGGGTCGAGGTGCCGCCGGGCCTTGGCGAGGGCCACTTCCAGCAGATTCTTTTCCCATTCGTCGTCCCAGATCCGGTCCAAATCCGGCAAAACATGAGCTCCTTTTCCGGCGGTATTTTCCCCATCCATTTTGGCGTCGCCGAGGGAGGTTTCCGGGGTGGATTCCTGATATTCGACCGATGACTCACGCTTGCGAAACTGGTCGGCGATGCGCCAGCGCGTCAGGTTCATCAGCCAGGACTTGAAGGACCCGGTGGCGGGATCGTATTTGAACGCCGGCATTTGCTTGGCGACCGCGACCATGGTTTCCTGCACCACATCCTGCGCTTCAACCTTGGACAGCCCCTGCTTGATGGCAACCCCATGGATGAGCCGCCAGTAGGCATCAAAAAAATCCTGCCAACTGGCCTGATCCTGCCAGTTCTTCAGGCGTTGAATCAACGTCGCCCGCGTCGGAATCAACTCTTCTTCCTGTTCTGCCATGTGGAAATTAATGCGGCTTTGCGCTGTCTTTTGCAAATATAATGGAACACTTTTTTCGGCTAAAATAAATTGAAAAACCATGCCAAATATGTTTTCTAACTGGCGTAATCCGTTGAATTTGTAACCGTGAGGAACCCTTGAACCCAAATTTCAAACACCGGAACGGAATATGGCTGACTGCGATATTTGTTTTAGGCGCAGCCAGCGTGGCAAAATGCCCGGCTCAAAACACCGCCGCGGCGCCAGCCACCAACGGCATCCAGATTGTCGAGCTGCAGGGAACGGTGGAAATTCTTGCCGCCCAGACAACCGCCTGGCGCACGGCCAGCGCCGGCCAGATTTTGCAGCCGCTGGACCGGATTCACACCGCCGAAAACAGCCGCGTGGCTTTACGCTGGTCCGACCAAAGCATCGTGCCATTCGGTGCCTCGACAGAGCTGGAAATTTTGCCGCCGGATGCGGCCGACAACCAGGCCGGACTGCATCTGGTGCGCGGCGTCCTTTCATTTTTCCATCGCGACCAGCCCGGACGCATCCGCATCATCACGCGCGGGGCCGTGGCCGGCGTGGAAGGCACGGAATTTGTCCTCGCCGTGGATGCCGCCGAACAGACCACGCTATCGGTCGTGGACGGCAAGGTGAAATTTGGCAACGACCAAGCCACGCTGTCGCTGACCAACGGCCAGCAGGCATCCGCCGCCCCGGGGCAGCCGCCCGTCCGCACGGCGGGCTTCATCGCCAACAATCTTTTGCAATGGTGTTTTTATTATCCGGCGGTGATTGATCCGGACGAATTGCAGCTCACGGCGGACGAGCAAAGCCACTTGGCGGAATCGCTGGCGGCCTATCGCGCCGGCGATTTGCCGGCGGCGCTCCAGAAATTTCCCACCGGCAATCCCGGTTCCGATGCGGAAAAAATCTACCAAGCCGCGCTGCTGCTCGCGGTCGGCGAAGTCGAAAAGACCGAAGCCGCGCTGGCGGCGCTGCCGAAAAATTCCGAGCGCAACGAACGCCTCGCCCGCGCCCTGCGCCAGCTCATCGCCGCCGTGAAACGGCAGCCGGCGGCCCCGGCCGAAACCCCGCAGCTCGCGTCCGAACTGCTCGCGGCTTCCTATCTGGAACAATCCCACGCCGTCCGCGAGACCTCGCTGCAAAACGCGTTGCGCCTGGCAAAACAGGCCGTGGCCGTCTCGCCGAAGTTTGGCTTCGCGTGGGCGCGCGTGGCGGAACTGGAGTTCAGCTTTGGCCGCACCGGCGACGCGCTGAAAGCTTTGGACCAAAGCCTCGCGCTCGCCCCCGGCAACGCCGAGGCGCTGGCGCTGAAAGGTTTTATTCTCGCCGCGCAAAACAATCCGCGCGCGGCGCTGGCCTGCTTTGACCGCGCCCTCGCCGTGGATGCCGCGCTGGGCAACGCCCGGTTGGGCCGCGGCCTCAGCCGCATCCGCCTCGGCGATTTGAAAGGTGGCCGCGAAGACCTGCTCGTGGCCGCCGCGCTCGAACCGCAGCGCGCGGAACTCCGCAGCTATCTCGGCAAGGCCTACGCGCACACGGGCGACCACGCGCACGCCACGAAGGAACTGGCGCTGGCAAAAAAACTCGATCCGAACGACCCGACAGCGTGGCTGTATTCCGCCCTGCTGAACCAGCAGGACAACCAGATCAACGACGCCATCCGCGATCTGGAAAAATCACAGTCCCTGAACGACAACCGCAGCGTGTATCGCTCGCAGCTTTTGCTCGATGAAGACCGCGCGGTGGGCAGCGCGAATCTCGCCGGCGTGTATCGCGACGCGGGCCTGACGGACGTGAGCCTGCGCGAGGCCGGCCGCGCGGTGAGTTCCGATTATGCGAATTATTCCGCGCACCTGTTCCTGGCGAACAGCTATGAACAGTTGCGCGATCC
>CAYUGC010000373.1:0-2482 GCA_964444085.1 uncultured Bifidobacteriaceae bacterium
GCGACTGTCTGCTCGCTGGCGCTTCCCCGTGTTACTCCCTCTCCCCCTCGGGGGTGTGGGCGGGGGTGCGGGGGGCTGGCGGCCCGACCTTTACCATCGCCAAATGCAAAACTGGTAAAGAAAAGGTAAAGAAAAGGTAAAGTGGATTGGTGGCGAGCGCTGGGGCGAGCCGTCCTGGCCCTGCGCGGTTCGTCGCCCATTCATTTTCGGTAATCTTTGGTAATCTCTGGTCATGTTTGGTCATCTCCCGATGTGCCTGTGCCGTCCGGCCGCTGGCCGGACCGAACGGGGCGGCACCGGTGGCCCATCCGCTTGCGCCATAAACCCAATGGTTCAGACAAAGATTCTATTGAGGACGGATGTTGTTGCCTTGCGGCAAATGTCTGGTGAAAAATGTCGCATTCATCATGCGGTGGAATACTGACGGTTTATTTTCATATGAAACGATGCTTGTTCGTGTTGTGGCTGGCCGTTCTGGCCTCCCTGAAAACCGGCCATTGCGCCGAATGGCAATGGTCCGTGCCCGTGCCGCCGCTGCCGGATCGCGCCGGCGAAGCGCCCCGGGCGTTTCTCTGGATTCCGCCGGACTGCCAGCATGTCCGCGCCGTGGTCTTCGGACATCACAACATGGAAGAGATTGGCGTATTTGAGAATCCGGGGTTCCGCAAAACGCTCGCCGAACTGGGCTTTGCCGAGGTGTGGGTCGCGCCGGCCTTCGACCGGAATTTCCGTTTCGACCAGGGTGCCGGTGAAAAGTTCGACGCCATGATGGCCGCGCTCGCCGAGCAATCGGGTTATTTCGAACTCACTAACGCGCCGCTGATTCCGTGCGGCCATTCCGCCGCCGCGTCGTTGCCGTGGTACGTGGCTGCGTGGAAACCGGAGCGCGTTCTCTGTGCGCTGTCGTTCAGCGGGCAGTGGCCTTACGTGCCCGATCCGGGTAACGCGCCGCCGTTCGCCGGGCACGCGATTGATTCCGTTCCGGGTTTCGTCACGCTCGGCGAATACGAATGGGCCGACGAACGGTATGTGCAGGGAATGGCGATCAAAAACGCCCACCCGTTGATGCCGTTGAGCGCGCTGGGCTGCCCGGCGGACGGACATTTCGTGGGATTGGACGAAAAGATTCAAATGCTCGCGCTTTACTTGAAAAAGGCGGCGCAATACCGGCTGCCGGAAAAATCTCCGGCCCACGGCCCGGTGAAATTGAATCCGATTGATGTCACCAAAACCGGCTGGCTGGTGGAGCGCTATGTGTCCGGCCAAAATCCCGCCGCGCCCGCCGCGCCGGTGGGCGAATTCAAAGGGCAGGGGACGAATGCGTTTTGGTATTTCGATGGCGAACTGGCGAAGGCCGTCGAGGCGTTTCAGCAGAAGCAGCGCGGCCAGCCGGCGCTGCTGGGTTATGTGCAGGACGGTCAGATTGTGCCGCAGGGACCAACCCACCAGCAGGTGACGCTGAAATATTCTCCCCAAGAGGATGGCGTCACCTTCAAACTCACCGGCACGTTCCTCGACACTGTTCCCGGCGGCAGCGGACGCCCGGCGCGTTGGGCGCACAAGCCGGCGGGCGAACCCATTGAACCGCCGCGAACGCCGGTTCCGATTGCAATTCAACGCATCTGCGGGCCGGTGGAAAAAGTTTCTGATGACATCTGGCGCGTGGCGTTTGACCGCGCCTCGTTCCTCGGCGACGTGCGCGGGAATGAAGCCTGGTTTGCCGCGGTCTGGCCCGGCGACGCCACCTTCAAGCGCGCCGTGCAGCAGGCGATGCTGCCGTTGCCGCGTCACTTGGATGGAACCAACGGGCAGACGATTGATTTTCCGGCGATACCCGATCAAACGGCCGGCGCGAAATCGCTTCCGCTCAAGGCCGCCAGCGATTCCGGTTTGAAGGTCGGCTTCTTTGTCCGCGAAGGTCCGGCGGAAATGGAGGGCGACGTTTTGAAATTCACCCGGATTCCGCCGCGCGCAAAATTTCCCGTCAAAGTGACGGTCGTCGCGTGGCAATATGGCTTGTCGGGCAAGTTTAAATCCGCCGGGCCGGTGAAGCGGGAGTTTTTTATCAACGGGAAATAATGAAACCTCTGCAGATGGAACTTCGCGTGTTACGCGGTGCAGTTTTTCACCTCTGACGCTTTTCCAAATCCGTCACCGCGCTGGTCACGCCGCCGTCCATGAGCAGGCGGCGTTCTTTGGAGCGGGTTTCACCCACGGCGGTGACGCGGATCGCCGCTTCGTCGGTCACGGGACACTCGTGTTCGCAAATGCCGCAGCCGATGCACAGCGCCGGGTCCATGTAAGGCCGGCGCAGCGTGATGGGATTGCCGTCGCGCTTGGTGATGGTGACTTCGCGCGAGAAAATCGCCTTGGGCGACACGGGACAAACTTCCTCGCAGACGACGCACGGAGTTTCCATCGCCCACGGCAGGCAGCGGCCTTGATCAAAAAATGCGGTGCCGAGCTTGATGGGGCCTTCCTT
>CAYUGC010000374.1:0-2446 GCA_964444085.1 uncultured Bifidobacteriaceae bacterium
AACACGCATTTCCGCATCGAGAAATTCCCGATGGACACGGTGATCTTCTCCGGCCGCGTGTCGAAGACCGAGATGCTGCACGAACGCCGGCGCTGGTATGACCGGCTCGTGAAGAGCGGCAAGCTGGATGACTTCCGCGTGAAGGACGAATGGTTCCAGTGGAAGAACATCGCCCGCACGTTCGGTTATCTGTTCTTCGGCCTCGGCCTGGTGCTGCTGGTGCTGATCATCTACGCGATGGTCTCGCGGCTGGTGCATTGAACATTAACCCCAAGGTCGTCCGCCGCCGGGCAGCCTTGGGGAATTGTGCCTTCAACGTCCGGCGAGCAGTTGGCAAGAAAAGTGAAGGCAGCGCTGTTAAATCAGCGGAAATTATCTTATGAAAGCTACTCTGTGTCTGCCGATTCTCGCGGCCTGTATGCTGCTCGCGGGTTCGCTCGACGTTTTCGCCGGCGTGAAGAACAGTGACTGTCTCGACTGCCACGGCGACAACTCGCTGGTCAAAACCAATGCCGCCGGCAAGGCGGTATCCCTGTTTGTGGACGCGGCAAAATTAAAATTGTCCGTTCACGGCACGAACGCCTGCATCAGTTGCCACGCGGACGTGACGGCGAAGCATCCCGACGACAACAAATCCATCGCGCCGGTGAGTTGTGTGGCGTGCCACGCGCGGCAGACGGAAAGCTTCCAGGCCAGCGTTCACGGCCTCGCGCTCAAGGCCGGCCACGACGATGCGGCGACGTGCAAGGATTGCCATGATTCGCACGAGATCATTTCCGACCGTTCGCCGACCTCGCCAATTTATCGCACGCGGCAGGCGGAAACCTGCGGCCAGTGCCACGACAAGGAGGCGCGCGACTGGCTGGCCAGCGCACACGGCAAAGCGGTGGAATCCGGTTCGCTCGATGCGCCGACCTGCACCAGCTGCCACAACGACCACCAGATCCGCGCGTTGAAAGGCACGTCGGCCCGGACAATTTCCGAGGACGTCTGTGCGCCGTGCCACGCCTCCGGGCGGTTGAACACCAAGTATGATCTGCCCGGCGATCGCGTGAAAACTTTTCTGGAAAGCTATCACGGCCTCGCCTCGCAGAACAGCGATGCGCTGGTGGCGAGCTGCGCGGACTGCCACGGGTATCATCGCGTGCTGCCGTCGGCGGACACGAATTCGCCGATCAACAAAATTCATTTGGTCGAGACCTGCCGCAAATGCCACGAACACGCGAACGCGGAATTTTCGCAGGGCAAAATCCACGTCGCCCCGGACGGCGCGGCGGCGGGAACGGATTTCGGGAGCCGGCTGAACAACTGGGTGCGGCGCGTCTATCTGTTCCTCATCTTTGCGACCATCGGCGGCATGTTCGCGCATAACTTCATCATCTTCGTGAAGAAAGTCGCCGCGCGTTTGCGTCACGAGGAGCGGCCCGTGGTGCGGATGTCCAATTCGCAGCGGTGGCAGCATTTTGTGCTGGCCACGAGTTTCATCGTTTTGGCGGTGACGGGCTTCGCGCTGAAATTCCCCGATTCGTGGCTGGCGAAGATTCTCGGCTCCAACGAGCCGTTCCGCCGGTGGACCCACCGCGTCGCGGGCATCATCATGCTGCTGATCGGGGCGTATCACCTGGTTTACCTTCTGGCCACGCGCGACGGACGGAAGCTGGTGGCGGATTTGTTCCCGGTGAAACAGGACGCCGCCGATGTTTGGCAGGCGGTGCGTTACCTGTGCGGCTGGTCCAAGGATCGCCCGAAGATCGGACGCTTTGGCTACGCGGAAAAAATGGAATACTGGGCGGTCGTCTGGGGCACTATCATCATGGGTGCGACCGGCTTGGCCATCTGGTTCAAGATTGATGTGACGCAACATCTGCCGCGCTGGGTCGTGGCGGTGGCGACCACCATCCATTATTACGAGGCGGTGCTGGCGTGCCTCGCGATCATCGTCTGGCATTTCTACCACGTCATGTTTGACCCGGAGGTTTATCCCATCAACACCGCCTGCATTGACGGGCGGATTTCCGAGGAGTTTCAGGCGCACGAGCATCCGCTGGAACGTCCTGAAAATGAGCCGCATATCGAGCCGCCCGGTGAATCGGAGTCTGGTAAGGAAATCTAATCAGATTGTGTAGTTAGAATGAATAGTGTTTTTGAGCCAAATGTTGCTTGAAAAATGACAAAAAAGGGTAAGCGCGATTTGGTTAACGGCTGGATGATTACTTCAGTCAATCGCAGTCAGGTTTGAAATCAGTCATGAAAATCTTTGTTGCAGGCTTGAGCTACAAGACGACGCCGGTGGAGGTGCGCGAGAAACTCGCCGTCCATCGCTCGCGCCTGCAATGCTGCGGTTGCCGCCTCAAGCTGCGCGGCGGACTCGATGAAGTGGTGCTCCTTTCGACCTGCAACCGGGTGGAGATCTACGGGGTGTCGCCGTGGATTCATGGCCGCGTCC
>CAYUGC010000375.1:0-2426 GCA_964444085.1 uncultured Bifidobacteriaceae bacterium
GCGACGGAGGATTTCCTCGAGAATGGAAACCCGGTTCCAATCCGTCAGCCCCAGCCACTGTTCACACTCGGCCTGCGAAACCCACGCCGGGCGGGCACCGCCTTTGAGCGGCGGATTCAAGAGCTTTTCCACCTGCCCGGCCCAGGCAAGAGCCAGCGCGTAATTGCCATTCGGATTGAGGTGAACATGCTCGTAAAGCAATTCATTGCCCAGAATGCCATCGGGACTGCTGGCGCTCAACGCCTCGGCGGCATCGCACAAAACCAACGATTCGCCAACATGCCTGCGCGCCGCCGAGCGAATGCTCTCGTTGATCCGCGAATCGGCACGGAAGGGCAAGGCATCCGCATCCACGGCCTGCTGGAAATGCGACCGCGCCGCCATCCCGTTGGTCAAATGCAACAGACATGCAGCCAACTGAAACTGCGCTTCCGCTGCCTGCGGGCAAAGTTCGGTCGCCCGCTGGAAATCTGACTGGGCATCGGTGAAACGGCCTTGCCCTTCGGCCGCCGCTCCATCCTGACAGAACTTCTCATACGCCGAGCGCTCGGCGGGAGAAAGACCTTCCGGCAACAGGGTGCCGAAGGGCGGACAGTCTTTGAGATTCACCGCCACCGTGGACAGAACCACCTTGGCCCCGGAAGCCAGGCCGGCATGGAGGATTTCCGCGAGGTTCCGCTCAAAGTTGTCATAGACTCTTTGCCGGCGCGGATCGCTGGGCGAAACTTGATTCCGCATGAACATTTCCATCCCGTGCCAGCTCGCGTTCCCAGAACCGGCTTTTTGAAATTTCTGGCTGACCTCAAGCAACCCTTGAGCCAGGCGGAGTCGTTTCAATTGCAGTTGTGTTTTGACCAGCCAAATGGGCGGAGTCTGCCAGCCGAAAACCGTGGCGGCACCGAAAGGCCCGACCATCTCATTGTTGCCCATGTAAACCAGCCAGAGATCGCCTGATTGCCGGGAACACTCCTGGGCAATCGGCAGGATGACATGGGAGTTGATTGCCGTGATGCCCGTGTTGACCACCTCGAATTTGGCCTGGGGGAAACGCTCGGTCAGCAACACTTTCAGGTAAGTGCCGGCCCCGTAGATTGGGCGCGGATCCCCCAACGCGGCGGATTCTCCAAAGATAAAAATGCGGAAAGTGCCCGGCGCTTTGGCGGCCGGCATCACCACCGGCGGCGGCGTGCGCACCATGCTGCGCGGAAAAAACCTTAACCCAAAGTCCGCATTGGCCACATAACAATCCTGGCCGCCAATCCTGGCTGGCTTGAAAAAATGCGGATCGAACCCAACTCCAAGCAGCCGCAGCAGAAGCTCCAACCCACCCAATAAAATCAGGGGCAGAACCACAACCGTTAGCAAGCGAAACAGCCATTTGCGGCGGGGCGAAAACCGGGCGGCCGGAACCGCCGGTGAACCAGATGGCCGCCCGGCAGCCGGCGGCCGCTGTCCCCGCTTACGGCTGCGTTCTCGTTTCATGCTTCATTGTCTAATTTATCCGGCGCGAGGCAATGCGCGACTGCGCAAAACCGCCGGCCCTTTGGTATGTTTCTGGAGTTCACCTGGCTTTCAACAGAAGGGCCGCGAGGAGTTTACCCTCGCGGCCTTGATTAAATGCAAGCTGAGCTAGCGTTACGGATTGCTCAGTTTGAAGAACAACTGCGGTTCCGCCGGGTCAATAGTGATCGTCGCCGGCGAAACCGACGAGTTCGTTGTCCACGGGCCCATCAGATTCGTCGCTTGAAGCAACGTGCCAAAGGGCCACGCTAGGGACATGCTGTTGCCACTGATGACTGGCGGGCCACTGAATACCGGCTTAGATTTGCCAATGATGGCAACTGCCGACTGAGTCAGCGCGTAGTTGTAGATACGCACGTCATACAGGCTACCGATGAGGTAATTGCCGGTGCCGCCGAACGCGTTTCTGGCACCAATCATTAAGCGATCGCCGGAGGCCAACGTATAAGGTGTTTGGCCGGTCTGTTGGTTCTCCTGTATTCCATCCACATACAGAGTGCGATTACCGGTCGCCGTATCATATGTGCCCGCATAGAAGTGCCACTGGCTTAGATCGAAGATGTCGCTAGGAAAGGGGTCTGCATCGCCACCCGAACCACGCATGGTGAAAGTCGGCCGACCGTCTGTAGACCAACCAAGTCTGCGCATCTGCCAGCCACTGTTCTCGCCATTCTTGGCCACCCAAGGATTCCAACCGTCTGTAGCACCCTTCGCCCAGAACATGATGGTGAATTGGTTGTTGATGCTGCCATCGAAGGTGTCAAGCACGTAACCAGCATCAGCGGCGACAGTATTGCTGATGGCGATGCCAGCATTTATGAGGTGGAGCGACTGTGCGCCGGACGGAGCGCCGGGCGGCACGTCATTCGTGAAGGAGTAAGTTCCGGGGCCGACGATAGAGCCGT
>CAYUGC010000376.1:0-2416 GCA_964444085.1 uncultured Bifidobacteriaceae bacterium
TGCAGCAGCACCTCGGCGACAACTGGGTGCGCGCCGTCGCCATGAGCACCACCGAAGGGCTCAAGCGCGGCTACGAAGTCACCGACACCGGCGAACCGATTTCCATGCCTTGCGGCGAGGCGGTCATGGGCCGCGTGTTCAACGTCACCGGCGAGGCCGTGGACGAGCAAGGCCCGGTGAAGGCCGACAAATATAATCCCATCCATCGCGCGGCCCCCGCGCTCGTGGACCAGTCCACGTCGCCGCAGATTCTCACGACCGGCATCAAGGTCATTGATTTGATCTGCCCGTTCCTCAAGGGCGGCAAGGTCGGCGCGTTCGGCGGCGCCGGCGTCGGCAAGACCGTCGTCATCATGGAATTGATCAACAACATCGCGAAGCTGCACGGCGGCATCTCGATGTTCGCGGGCGTCGGCGAACGCACGCGCGAAGGCAACGATCTTTACAACGAAATGATCGAGGCCGGCGTCATCAAGGTGAAGAAGGATGAAAAAGGTCATCCGATCAAAGGTGAAAACGGCCTGCCACAGATCGTGGAAGGCTCGAAGATCGGCTTGGTTTACGGCCAGATGAACGAACCCCCCGGCGCTCGTCTCCGCGTGGCGCTGTCCGCGCTCGCCGTGACGGAATATTTCCGTGACGAAAAGAACCAGGACGTGCTCCTGTTCGTGGACAACATTTTCCGTTTCTCGCAGGCCGGTTCCGAGGTGTCCGCGCTCCTCGGCCGCACGCCGTCGGCGGTCGGTTACCAGCCGACGCTTGCCGCCGAAATGGGCGACTTGCAGGAACGCATCACCTCGACCAAGAAAGGTTCCATCACGAGCTTCCAGGCCGTGTATGTGCCCGCCGACGACTTGACCGACCCCGCGCCGGCCACGACGTTCGCGCACTTGGACGCGACCATCGTGCTCGAACGCTCCATCGCCGAGCTCGGCATCTTCCCCGCCGTGGATCCGCTGTCCTCCAGTTCCCGCGCGCTCGCGCCGGAATTCGTCGGCCAAGAACACTACGACGTGGCGCGCGGCGTGCAGAAGGTTTTGCAGCGCTACAAGGATTTGCAGGACATCATCGCGATTCTCGGCATGGACGAACTTTCCGCCGAAGACAAGACGTCCGTCTATCGCGCCCGCAAGATTCAGCGCTTCCTGTCCCAGCCGTTCACCGTCGCGCAGGTGTTCACCGGCCGCGAAGGCAAGCAGGTGCCGGTGGCGGAAACCGTCCGCGCGTTCAAGGAAATCCTCGAAGGCAAGCACGACGACGTGCCCGAACAGAATTTCTACATGAAGGGCGGCATCGACGAAATCAAAGAATAAATGGCCGCGACCCTAAAACTTGAAATCGTCACGCCGGAGGCCAAAGTCTTTTCCGCCGACGTGGAGATGGTGACGCTCACCGGCGTGGACGGTGAGATGGGCATCTATCCCCAGCACATGCCGGTGATGACGCAGCTGGTCGCCGGCGAGATCACTGCGCGCATGGACGGGCAGAACATCTACCTGGCCGTGGGTGAAGGCTTCGTGCAGATCACCGGCGAACGCGTGTCGGTGCTGACGGACATGGCCATCAAGGCCGACGACATTGACGAGACCAAGGCCGTGGAAGCGCAGAAAAAGGCCGAGGCCCGGCTCGCGCAGAAGTTGAGCGATGAGGAATCCGCGACGGTTCACGCCGCGCTCATCCACGCCACGACGCAGCTCAACGTGAAGCGGCGGCACAAGAAATAATCTCAATCACCAAAACACAAACGGCGCGGAGACATTTCTCCGCGCCGTTTTTACGTTTATATTTGGAATTTTCGGGCCGCCTACTTCGGCGCGTAATACTTGTTGGTGTATTCCTTCACCATGCGGTCGGTCGTGAACTGCGAGACGAGCGTGGCCATGGAGTGCCGCATCCGCTTGATCCATTCGCGCGGAATGCCGTTCGCGTCGCGGTTGTAGAACGCGGGGACGACCTGCTCGGTGAGCGCCTTGTAAAGGTTGGCGCTGTCAATGCGGTCTTGTTCCTCGATGTTGTCCGGATGCGCATCCGGGCCGATGGAGAAGCCGTTGTCGCCGTCGTAGCCTTCGCGCCACCAGCCGTCCATGATGCTGAAGCCCATGCAGCCGTGGCAGCTCGCCTTCATGCCGCTGGTGCCGGAGGCCTCGAGCGGACGGCGCGGGTTGTTCAGCCAGATGTCGCAGCCGGAGACCATCTGCCGCGCGACGTGAATGTCGTAGTTCTCGAGGAAGACGAGGCTGCCCGAGAGTTCACTGTGCTTGGACAGGTGAATGATCTGCTGGATGAAGCGCTTGCCGTCGTCATCGCGCGGATGGGCCTTGCCGGCGAAGATGAATTGCACCGGGCGCTGCTTGTCGCGCACGAGCTTCACGATGTTGTCGAACTGCTGGAAAATCAGCGGCGCGCGCTTGTAGGT
>CAYUGC010000377.1:0-2387 GCA_964444085.1 uncultured Bifidobacteriaceae bacterium
AACGCCACAAGCAACGTCAAGGTTAATAAAAATTTATGGCACGCATCATTGGTGTTGAAGTCCCTCCGAACAAGCGCATTGATATTGCGCTCCGCTACATCTACGGCATCGGCCCGGTCAACGCGATCGAGATTCTCGAACGCGCGAATATTGACCGCGCGACCCGCGCGAAGGATCTGACCGAGGCCCAGCTCTCGCAGATCGTTCACGCGATCCAGGAGGGCAAGTATGTCATCGAGGGCGATCTGCGCCGCGAACTCGGCATGAACCTCAAGCGGTTGCAGGGCATCAAGTGCTACCGTGGCATCCGCCATCTGCGCAGCCTGCCCGTCCGCGGCCAGCGCACGCAGACCAACGCCCGCACGCGCAAAGGTCCGCGCAAGACGGTTGGTGTGCAGCGGAATCCGACCGCCAAGGCCGGCATCCACTGATAATTTTGAGATTAGGAATTGAATAACGCTATGTCCGAAGAAAAGAAAAAACCCGCCGCGCCGAAGAAGGAAAAAGAAGTCAAGGCCGACGCCGCTGCGGTTCCCGCCGCCGAAGTGAAGGAAGCCAAGCCGAAGAAGGAAAAGGCTGCCGCCGGCGCCCCCGCTGCGGCTCCGGCCGCTCCGGCGGAACCCGCCGCGGTTGTCGTTCCGACGGCCGCCGATTTGCTGGGCGAGGACCCGAATGCGAAGAAAGTCGTCAAGGCCAAGCACGCCAAGAATATTTCCGTCGGCATTGCGAACATTCTCGCGACCTTCAATAACACGCAGGTGACGATCACCGACATGCAGGGCAACCTCATCGGCTGGTCCGCCGCCGGCCGCGTCGGTTTCAAGGGCTCGCGCAAGAGCACGGCTTACGCCGCGCAGATGGTGGCCCAGGACGCCGCCCGCCAGGCGATGGCGCACGGTATGAAGGAAGTGGAAATCCGTGTCAAGGGTCCCGGCTCCGGTCGTGAATCCGCGATCCGCGCTTTGCAGGCGATTGGCTTGGAGATTTCCGCCATCAAGGACGTGACCCCGGTGCCCCACAACGGCTGCCGCCCGCGCAAAAAACGCCGCGTGTAATATTTATCAATCGCAACCGCAAATAATAATTTTCTATGGCTCGTTATACAGGTCCCCGCGTCCGCATCAGCCGCCGTTTCGGAATTCCGATTTTCGGCCCGACGAAATATCTTGAACGCCGCAACTACGGTCCCGGCGTCCACGGCCCGAAGTCGCGCCGCAAGACCACCGAATACGGCGAAGGCCTGAATGAGAAGCAGAAGCTCCGCTATTACTATGGCTTGATGGAGAAGCAGTTTCGCGGCGTCTATGAAAAGGCGAAGAACCGCCGTGGCATCACGGGCGAGACGATGCTCCAGATTTTGGAAACCCGTTTGGATAACGTCATTTTCCAGCTTGGCTTCGGCAGCACTCGTGCCGCCGCCCGCCAGATGGTGAATCACGGCCACATCCTCGTGAACGGACGCAAGGCGGCCATCGCCTCGTTCGCGCTCAAGGTGAATGACGTCATCACGGTCAAGAACCACAACGTCTCGAAGCAGCTCGCGACCAAGGGGCTCGAAACCTCCACCAGCCGCGCGGTGCCGGACTGGCTCTCCTTGAACAAGGAAGAACTCAAGGGCGTCGTCATGCGCATCCCCACGCAGGCCGAAATCCAGCCCATCGCCAACGTGCAGATGGTCGTCGAATTTTATTCCCGCTAAACCGTAAACAAAATAACAATTACACGGGCTGCGCCGGCCGGGAATAAAATTAGCCGGCGGAGCCAGATTAAAATTGTTGAAAGGATACCATGCCAGTTCGCCTCGGACGTTTTGAAATGCCCAAGCGGTTGCAGAAGGAAGAATCCTCCGCCACCGAAACCTACGCCAAGTTTGTCGCCGATCCGTTTGAAACCGGTTACGGCCACACCATTGGCAACTCGCTTCGCCGCGTGCTGCTGTCCTCGCTCGAGGGCGCAGCCATCACCTCCGTCAAGATTGACGGCGCGATGCACGAATTCACCACCGTTGATGGCGTCACGGAAGACGTGACCGACATCGTTCTGAACCTGAAGAAGGTCAAGTTCAAGGCGCACTCCCGCGACGAGCAGGTGCTGTTGCTGTCCGTCAACAAGGAAGGTGCCGTCACCGCCGCCGACATCCAGACCAACCAGAACATTGAGCTCGTGAATTCCACGCAGCACATCTGCACTCTGGACAAGAAGAAGAAGCTGGAAATGGAGCTGACTGTGAAAATCGGTCGCGGTTTCTGCGCGAGCGACGAAAACAAGAAGCCCGGCCAGGCCATCGGCATCGTGGCGATTGACTCGATTTTCTCCCCGGTCACCCGCGTGCGTTACGCTGTCGAAGCGGCGCGCGTCGGCAACCGCACGGACTACGACCGCCTGGT
>CAYUGC010000378.1:0-2380 GCA_964444085.1 uncultured Bifidobacteriaceae bacterium
TATTTGCGGGCTTTGCGCCGGGAGCCGGACAATTTCCGTTTGCATGAGAACTACGCGGAATTTTTGGAAGCCGTGCATGAGTTGAAACCGGCGATAGCCGAGCGGGAAAAAGTCTGCGCGTTGATTCCTTTCACCTACTTTCCTTACTACACGCTGGGCGTGGATATGAAGGAGGTGGGGGATCTGGTGGAAGCGCGCGCAGTGCTGCTCAAAGCCGCCGCCTTGAAGCCCGATAGTGGTGACATCCGGCTGGAACTGGGAATCGTCTACGCCCGGCAAGGCGAATGGGACGCCGCGCGGCAGCAACTGGAGACGGCGCGCCGGCTCAGTCCCGAAGACCCAAAGATTCCGTTGTATTTGGGCGAGGTGCTGTGGAAGCTGGAACGGCGCGACGATGCGCTGGCCAGTTTGCACGAGGCGAGCCAGTTGGCACCGTCGGACTGGCAACCGCATTATCGGCTGGCCGACGACTTGGCCCAGGAAGGCCGGTTTTCTGATGCCGTCTTGGAATATGAAGAAACCCTCCGCCTTAATCCCGCTCATATCAAAACGAAGCTTGGCTTGGCGGCGGTTTTGTTGAGCCTCGGGCGCGAACCGGAGGCTGTCCGGCAAGTGGATGAAGTTCTGGCCCGGGAGCCGGCCAATCCGGTGGCGCTGGAACTACAACGAAAGATCCGTGGCATATAATGGGTGCCTGGCTAGCGGGAGCATTTTTGCAATACTCGATTCCGAATAACACAGCATTCCTAACCCACTTACACAAATATGCATCGACCAAGACATAAATCAGCAATCAGAACGGCAGGCGTTCGCACCGCTGCCTCTTTTTCACTGATGCTTCAGCCCGAATAGCCCTCGACCAAATCCAACCTTATCTTTAACCTTGCCGCACCTATGTGGACTGTTTTTCGAGAGTTTTTCCGGTTTTGCTCGCGTGAGAAAAAATGGTGGCTTCTGCCATTGGTCATTGTCCTGCTCCTGCTGGCCGTCGTCCTCATCTTCGCGACCAGTTCAGGCATCGTCTGGTCACTGTATCCCTTCTGAGCCATGCCGCCGTGGCGAAACATTCTGGGAATCTCCGCCTATTACCACGATGCCGCGGCGGCATTGGTCTGCGATGGCCGCATTATCGCCGCCGCGCAAGAGGAACGCTTCACGCGCAAGAAGAACGATGCGGATTTTCCAAACCACGCCATCGCCGCCTGCCTGCGCCAGGCCAATCTCACTTGCGGCCAGTTGGACGCCGTCGTTTTCTACGACAAACCCATTCTCAAATTTGCCCGCGTGCTGGAAACGTATCTGGCCGTGGCGCCCGGCGGCTGGCGGACGTTTCCCACCGTGCTGTCGAACTGGCTCGGCGAGCGGCTCGATTTGCGCGGCACCCTGCGCAAGGAACTGCCGGAACTCCGCGCCGACTGCGCCAATCTCTTTGCGGAACATCACCAGTCCCACGCCGCCAGCGCGTTCTATCCGTCGCCGTTCAACGACGCGGCCATCCTCACGATTGACGGCGTCGGCGAATGGGCGACCACCACGATTGGCCGCGGGCGCGGCGCGGAAATCCGGTTGATCGAAGAGATGCGTTTTCCCCACTCCGTCGGTCTGCTCTACTCGGCATTCACCGATTATTGCGGATTTCGCATTAATTCCGGCGAATACAAATTGATGGGGCTGGCACCCTACGGCGAGCCGAAATATGCCGGCGTGATCCGCGAAAATCTGCTGGACCTGAAACCGGACGGCTCGTTCCGGTTAAACATGGACTACTTCAATTTTCTCGGTGGCACGACCATGACCAACGGCCGCTTTCACCGGTTGTTGGGCGGCCCACCCCGCCGTCACGAAGAACCCATCGAGCAACGGCACATGGACGTGGCCCGCTCGATCCAGATGGTTTGCGAAGAGCTGGTGCTGGGGCTGGCCAGTCGCGCGCGCGACGTGACCGGCTGCGACAATCTTTGCCTGGCCGGCGGCGTGGCGCTCAATTGCGTGGCCAACGGACGCCTCCTGCGTGAAAAAATTTTCAAGCGCCTCTGGATTCAACCGGCCGCGGGCGACGCTGGCGGCGCCCTCGGCGCGGCGCTGGCGGCGTGGCACAGCCGGGAAGCGCGAACCCCGGAGGCCAATGACTCCATGCGCGGCTCGCTGTTGGGACCCGGGTATTCTGACGACGAAATCGAAGGCCTCCTCAAAAAACATAACGCCGTCCATGCCCGTTATTCGGACAATGAATTGTTGGAGAAAACAGCCAAGCTGCTAGCGGATGAAAAAGTCGTGGGCTGGTTTCAGGGCCGGATGGAATTCGGTCCGCGCGCGCTCGGCAATCGCTCCATTCTCGGCGACGCCCGCTCGCCGCGCATGCAATCGGTGATGAACCTCA
>CAYUGC010000379.1:0-2335 GCA_964444085.1 uncultured Bifidobacteriaceae bacterium
TTCTTTACCAGCGCCGCCGGTTTCGCGGTGGGCAAGGTGCGCCCGGCACGCCGCGCTACGAACTCGGCATCCAGCAAAAGGAAGACGCGCTGCACCGACTCGTGGACGTGTGGGCGACCGGCGAGGCGAGCGCGTCGCTCGGCTTCGAGGCCGCGCGCTTGTTCGACGAATTGGATCCGCTCGAAAAAGAAAAAGACCACATTCTCGCGGAGAAAAAACTGACCGGCCGCGCTGCGCTCAAGGAATTGGCCAAGGCGCAGGCCACGGCGATGGAATTGCTCAAGACGAAAAAGACTTCGGACGATCCGCTCGTAAAATTTGCCCAACTCGACTCGCTGGCCAACGTGCTTTGCCCCGCGTGCAAGCTCTGGAACACCGGCGTCGGCGCGAACATGATGCGCGAAGCCGTCAGCCTCATGGGCGGCTACGGCGTCACCGAGGATTGCCCCGGATTCCTTGGCCAGAAATGGATGGACGCGCAGCTCGAAGCGACTTACGAAGGCCCGGAAGCCGTGCAGCGGTTGCAGCTTTCCATCACGATGACGAACGAATTGTTTCTCGCGCAGTTCCGGCAATGGATTGCCGAGATGCGCGCGCTCGCCAGCGAACGGCCCGGCACCGGCGCGTGCGCGCTGGCCAACGCCATGCGCCTCTGGCACTGGACGCTCAATCACGTCCAGACCGCCACCGACGCCGATGGCGCGAAGCTCTATCACAAGACGCGCCAAGGCGTGACGTTCCCGCTGGCCGACGCGCTGTGCTGGCTGCTCGCCGCGCGGCAGTTCATCCTCGACGTGGCGGAACTGGAAACGAAAGGCGCGGAAAATCCAGCGCTCGCCGACGGTCTCGCCGGCACGGTGAGTTTCTTCAACGATCTTTGCCATGTGCAATGCGCCCGCGCCGCCGGCGAAGTCGGCCGCGTTTGCGCCGAGATTGTCCACGGCTACAACCGCCATCCCGCGTGGGATTCAAAGAGCTGCCACGCCTGCTACTGCGCCGAGGAACTCTCGTCGCTCGAAGGGCTGATCCCCGGCATTGACGGTTCGGCCCGCGCCTACTCGGACGTTTCGGAAACCGGCGAAAATCATCCGTGCAAAGCCGGCCCGTGCGTGAGTTTTGCCGGCTTGGAAGACTTTGTCCACCTGCGCGCCAAGCTTGACGGCTGCCTCACCGGTTGCCGTCTCGCCAAAGACCGCGCCGCCGAATCGCTGACAAAAGTGATGACGCGCGAAGCGCTGGACTATCCAGTTTAACCTCACGCAAAGCCGCCAAGGCGCAGAGAAAATTGCCTTGGCGTCTTTGCGTCTTTGCGTGAGCCACATGAACGAACAACAACCTCAAATCGAACGCCAGCGCATGGACGCGGACATCGTCTGCGTCGGCTTCGGCCCGGCGACGGCGGGATTTCTCACCGCGCTGTCCAAACAGCTCGTCAACGCCGACGGCACGCCCGCCGTCGAAAGCGTCGTCATGCCCGGAATGCCGCCGCAGGTGCTCTGCTATGAACGCGCGGACGACATCGGCTTCGGTGTGTCCGGCGTCGTGACCAAGGCGCGGGCGCTGAAAGCCAGTTTTCCAGAAATCAAAACCGCCGGCATCCCGATGGCTGCGCCGGTGGGCGAAGAAAAAGTTTTGTATCTGCTCGATCCGCATGGCGCGAGCCGGCGTTCGGCGGCGCTGCGTCTGGCGGATTCACTGATTTACGCCACAAAATTTGCGCTGCCGGTTGAAAACCATGCGCTGAATCTGCCGTGGACGCCATCATTTTTGCACAAGCACGACGGCATGATTCTCTCGATGGGCCAGTTCATGCAATGGGTTGGCGCGCAGGTGCAAAGCACCGGCACTGTCCAAATCTGGCCCGGCACGCCGGTGGCGGAAGCACTGATCGAGCGAGGCGAACCAGCCGAAGCGGAGCGCCGGGCACCGTCCCGGCCAGTTTCCACTGAGTCCTCGCAACAGGCCGAGACGGTGCTCGGCGCTCCAAAAGTTGTCGGCGTCCGCCTGCTCGACCAAGGCGTGGACAAAAAAGGCGCTCCCTCGGACGGTTTCACGCCCGGCATGGACATCCACGCCGCACTTACCGTCATTGGTGATGGCCCGGTCGGCGCGATTGGCCGGCAGCTTGATGAACAATTTGGCTTGCCCAACGGCAATCACACCCGCGATTGGGCCGTGGGCATGAAGTTCGTGGTGGATTTGCCGGAGAATACCGCACTCAAACCCGGCACGGTGCTGCACACGTTCGGCTATCCCGAGCCGGAGATTTTTGGATTTCTCTACGTCCATCCCGACCGCGTCGCGTCGCTCGGCATTTTTGTGCCATCGTGGTTCG
>CAYUGC010000380.1:0-2329 GCA_964444085.1 uncultured Bifidobacteriaceae bacterium
CCATCGTGCGAAAATAAAAGCGCCGGCATCGGCAAAAGAACATTTTCCAGCCCCGACGCGAAATCAAACGAGTCGTCCTTCTGCGCAAACAATCCGCCGCCCCACGTGCCGGCCAAAATCTCCCCCGCGTCGTCCGCAGCGAGCGACCAGATGTAGGGGTTGCGGATGCCTTGGGCTAAAGTAAAATTCGTCCAGACGCCATCCTGCAGGCGATACAAGCCCGCGCCTTCGGTGCCAACCCACAGCGCGCCATCCGGTGCCGGCAACACGGAAAGCACGGAAAAACCTTTCCATTTATCTGGCGGCGAAACCGTTTCCACATTATTCGGACGGATGACCACCAGCCCCGCGCCGGTGCCGCACCACAGATTTTTTTCCCGATCTTCCCACAACGAAATCACCCAGTCAGACGGCAATCCGTTGGTGCGGCTAAAGTGCACCGCCGGCGTGTTTGTGGAATCAGGAAAAACCAGCCACAGGCCGTCGCCTGACGTCCCGCCCGCCAACACGCCGGAGGCAGTTTCCAGGAAATTCGCAACGGGGAAATATCCCCACGGCGCGGCGTCCAAATCGGCGACCCGTTGGCCGGCGACCGATTGGCCGGCGACCCATTGGCCGTTTTTCCATTTGCGGATGTTGCCAGAACTGGCCACCCAAAGCCCGCCATCGCGACTCGCGGCAATTCCTTGGATATATGTCAGATATGTTTTGAAACCGGGCTCCGATAATTCGACGGGCAGTAACTGGCCTTGCTTGAGCAGCGATACCCGTCCCTCCCGATTGACCCAAACCGTGCCGTCCCGCCCGCGCGTCAGGGAGACGACATTGGTCACCGTGCCCGAGGGCGGCGACAACACTTTGCCATCCCGCGCGCGGGCCAGTTCGCCCGCCCCGTTCATCAGCCAAACGTCGCCGGCATCATCGGCGGTGATGGCGTAAATTTTTCCGTCACCCCAGTTGGCGCGCAGCGGCACGGAAGAAAAGTGTCCGTCCTTGCATTGCGAAACGTCGCCATTTTCCGTGCCGATCCAAAGCGTGCCGTCATCCGATTCAAACAGCGCCGTCACGCGGCTGCTGCGCATCTCCGGCGTGTTTTTCTCATCGAAAACCGTAAAACGCACGCCGTCGAATCGGGCCAGTCCGCTATAGGTTCCACCCCACATATAGCCGTCGTGTGTCTGCACCACGGCAGTAACCTTGTTCTGAGGCAGCCCTTGTTCCACCTGCCAGGTGCGCGTGAAATAATTCGGCGCGGCTGACGCGGAAAAAAAACCGGCGGCCGACAGCGCGAACACCAGCGCGAACCGGCCTAGCGATTTTTTTGCGACGGCGAAAGGGAACATCGGCCTATTTTGTCCACCGCACGGTAAAAGCCGCAAGTCAATTCACACCACTCCCACAAAATCATTTTTTAAGACCCAAGCCCAACAATCGCCGAATCGTTATGGTTTGACCTAGGTTTTGGAAAGTCGGACGGATCTTCTGGCCGGTGCGTGGTCGCCTCTCGCCACCAATACGATTGACTTCACGGGCGCAAGGCAGTTCAACAACTTTGGCGTGGCTAACAATCCATCTTGGTTCTATCGTTTGAGACTGGGGCCGTAAATCGATTCCGGCACCCCGACGGACTGCGTTATTGATCCTTACGATGAGGCGATTGGAGTCAAACGATCAAGGCCTGCCCTCTGTTGTTGGAGACGGCGCTGGCGCGGCCGAATGATGTCCGCGAAAAATCCGCGTTGCCGGCCGACATGGATTTCCTGCCCCGCGCCAAACCTGCCGTTGGCCGTTGATGAATACCGGGTTTGTATCTTTAAAAAACGCAGATTGTTTGAAAAACGCAGTGTTTATGGGGTCAAAACCAGCGTTTTTGGCGTGGTGATTTTGCAACCGCTTTCTTGCCATTTTTGGATGTGGTCGACGCTGGGATTGCACAGCATTTACAGCAGTGCGAGCGAGCTACCGCTTTGAACAATGGCGGCTCATTGCGTTTGTTGAGTATACAAGCCCGTCCAAAGTTGTCCCCTGCCGTTGATGGTGGTGGTGGTGAGGCGCACCGTGTTGTCGCCGGGGCGGGCGTGGGGAACATTACGGTTTTCCAGGCATTCGCCATTTATCGGCCGGCGGGCAAAGGCGTCCGATTCCGCAACTGCTGAACATAGCGCAGGGCGGTTGGATCGTTGGGGTTGCGCTGAAGCACGGCCTCAAATTGTTCGCGGGCCTCCTCGAGTTTTCCCTGTTCGTATAAGGCGATGCCCAAGTCCACCTGCGCCTGAATCGAATTGGGATCAAGTCGCAGAACCTGGCGAAACTCATGCTCGGCCTGGGC
>CAYUGC010000381.1:0-2328 GCA_964444085.1 uncultured Bifidobacteriaceae bacterium
CGATACTCGAATTTCTCGACGCCCTTCATCAAACCGATGTTGCCTTCCTGGATCAGGTCGAGGAACGACTGGCCGCGGTTGGTGTATTTTTTGGCGACGGAAACGACGAGGCGCAGGTTGGCCTCGGCCATGTGCGTCTTGGCCTTGAGCCCGCGATCCGCCGAATCCTTCAACGCCTTGAATGCCTTGTAAAACTCCTCGCGCGGCATGCGGGCGAAGAGTTCGAGCGTCTGGATTTTCTGCTGTTCAGCCTCGACCGCCGCGCGTTTTTCCGCCGAGCTGCGGTGCGATTCCAGCTCCTGCAAATGGCGCAGGCTGGCCTGGAATTTCTCGTGGATGTTGCCGGCGACGACAATCATTTCCTCGACGACCTTCTGCTTGTAGTAGAACTTCGCAAACGTCTCCTGCAATTTGGCGCCGGCCTTCTTGAATTCCTTCTCCAGCTTGTCTTTGCGGCTCTTTTGCTGCGCCTTGTGCCACGCAAAATATTTGGCGTCCACCGCCGCGTCCGCCGCGTGGACCTTCTTGATGAGCTTGCGCAGATCCTTCAGGTGGCCTTCGCGATTGGCGATTTTCTTGTCCACGATGACGCGGTCAAAACGCTCCTTCGGCGGGTCGGAAAGGATCTTTTCCGCAATGGCGATGTGTTCCTTCGCGGTGAAGCCGAGGCTGTAAACGATGTGCTTCATCTCCACTTCCGCATCCTCGATCTTCTTGCAGATCTCGACTTCCTGTTCGCGGGTGAGCAGCGGCACCTTGCCCATCTGGTTCATATACATCCGCACCGGGTCGTCCAAAATCTCCAGCCGCGCGTCGTCATCGGCCTCCTCGGTCTGCGCCGTTTCCGGCCCCTTCGTGCGCTCAGCGCGCTCGGCTTCAGCCTGATCCATGACGATTTCCACGTCCAGGCTGCGCAGCTTGGACAGCACCGCGTCCAAATCCTCCGGACTCAAATTGTCCGGCAGGATGTCATTGATGTCGTCGTAAGTGACGTAACCATGCTCCTGCGACAGGTGCAGGAGCGTCTTGATGGTCTCGGTCAAATCCAATGAAGCCGTCAAGCCCGAGGGCGCCGGCGCCGGCACCGCCACCGGCGCGACCGCCGGCTTGGGGGCGCTTTTGGGGGCGGCGGGCTTGGCCGCTTCCGGCTTCACGGCCTTGCTGGAAATCACAAACCGCCGCCGGACCGGCGCGGTCTTTACCTTCGGAATTTTCGGACTACCTTTGCTGCGCGGCGGGCCTTTGGCCGCCGTAACTTTGCGTTTCAACATAAATTTTCAGACAAAAATACTTGGAACCGGTTCAGAAAAAATCAACCGTTGCCGCGAAAATGGCTTCTGACGGCATACTTGCGTTCTTGGGAACTGCGAACACCAGAAGACTGACGCGGCGTCAATACTAGCCGTTTTGGGGATATTTTCAAGCATTATCTTTGCTTCACAGAGCCTCAAGCCCCAATTCCCCCCGCCGCCGGCCAGTTTGCACTTGACGTTGAGCGGTGGGAATTTATCATTCCGATTCAAAGTGGTATTGGCTGGTTCACCAGCGCGCGAAAGTCGGAGACACAGGTCTTTCCGACTTTTTTGTTCGCTTGAACCGGAGCTGGTGCCCCGCATTTGACCGATATGAACGCAGATTTTATTGCCGGACTGGAATTTTGGGAGCGCGAAAAAGGCGTCAGCCGTGAGGTTCTCATGGCTGCCGTCCAGGAGGCGTTGTTGCAGGCAGCCAAGAAGGCCGTCGGGCCGGCGCGCGAACTGCGCGTGGAGATCAACCAGAAAAACGGCGACATCAAGGCCTTTGCCAAGCTCATCGTGGCCGAGAAGGTCATCTCGCAGCACGACCAGATTTCCCTGTTTGACGCGCGGCGCATCAACGCCGAGGCGAAGGTGGGCGACGAAATTGAAAAGGAAGTGACGCCGCAGGGCTTTGGGCGCATCGCGGCGCAATACGCCAAGCAGGCGCTGATGCAGAAGGTGCGCCAGGCCGAGAAGGCGCTGATTCTTACCGAATACAAAGACCGCGTGGGCGACATCGTAAGCGGCACCGTACGGCGGTTTGACCGTTCGGATGTGATCATGGACCTCGGCAAATTCGAGGCCATCATGCCGAACAAGGAACGCGTCCCGACAGAAGAATATCAGGTCGGCGAACGCATCCGCTGCCTCGTCAAGGCCGTGCAGGACGGACCGCACGGGCCGGAGATCATTTTGTCCCGCGCGGACACAAAGTTCATCGTGAAACTGTTCCAACTGGAAGTTTCCGAGATCAATGACGGCACGATTGAAATCAAGGGCATCGCGCGCGAACCCGGTTTCCGCACCAAGA
>CAYUGC010000382.1:0-2277 GCA_964444085.1 uncultured Bifidobacteriaceae bacterium
GCGTGCGGCCGAGGATTTCCACGGCGTGGGCGTATTCTTCCGGCGTGAGGTTGTGTTTGGCAACCAACTCTGGGGTGATGGCGGGTTCGGTCATGGAAAATATTTTAATTCATTTGAACTTTGCAACTCGCGCGTCAATTTCCGGGCGAAGCTCAATTCCAACCTGAACAAAGTAAAACTTTCAGCCGCGCTTGGAAATCAAAAACCAAAATCAACCGGGTCGCCGCGGTGTTCGTTTAATCACAAGGGGTTCCCGGATGTGGCAATTCAGCGGATACGATGAAGGGCTGGCTTCCCGCACCGTTCCGCCAGCTGGAAAGATACGTTCTCCACCCTGAAACCTACTTCGTCTGGCTGAACAGCACGAACACCCGCGGTCCGCGCGGCGTGGTGAGGGCGAATTGTTTTTCCGCCTCCGTGTGCGGCACGGCCAGGCCGTCGGCGTGTTTGTCGTTCGCCGGCTGGCCATTCGCCAGCAGCATATAGTGATGCGTGGTATTGCCCGGAATATCGTGGAGCGTGAGCTGCCAATTACCATTCAGTCGGTCAAATTTCAACGGCACCGGCTGCCAGCCGTTGAACGTGCCGACCACCGCGACCGACACCGGCTGCGGACCGGGCTTTTCCGTCTGCCAGCGGAAAACTTTGCTGAACGTCCCCGAGCGTTTGCCCAGCTCAAGCTTGGCCGGCGAATGACTGTGATGACTGGAGTGTGACATGGTAAAAAAGCGCGCCACAAAATATACACGGATGGAAAAATTTCAAGCTGGCGCTCCACCCGACGGCATCCGCCAGACAACCCGCGCGTGATGGAGATTGCGAAAAAAATCGGGCGGGAAATTCTGCCGCCGCCCGGCGCGTGAGGCCAATGCCGGTTATCTCAGATGGCTTCCAAATATTACGGGCGATCAGCCCCGGCCTGGAACCTGACCTTGGAAGAACCGGTGGCAGCGTTGTCTGGCCCAGGCCGCAAGCAAGGGCGCATCATCCCAGAAAATGTCATGGCAGGCACCGCTGCCGGGAAGCCACTGCATGAGTCCCCGCCAGTCGCATTGGCGGAAACATCTGAAAAAGTCACAGGAAAAATAATGGGCGGCAACCACGCTGCCTGATGGCTGGACTTGCGTTGGAAAATTTTCAACGGCGCCCGTCAGCCACGCCGTGATGGCCGCTGAAAAATCCACCCCGCAGCGACCTCCGAAACGGAAACCGGGTGGCGGTCGCGGATGAAATTCGATGATATAATACTGGCCGGTCCCGTCCTCTTTGATCCAGTCAAAGCCGCAAAAGCCCTCGAATCGTGTGGCTTGCGCGAGGTGTTCCACCAGCGGTTGCAGTTCCGGCATGGCGCGGAAGAGCCTTGCGGTGGAGGGGCCGAATTTGCCGGCGTTTCGTTTGATGGGATAGGAGGCGAGCCAGGCCAGCGGGCGTCCCGCTGAGCAAAGCATGTCCACAACGCCGCAACTTCCCTGAATGAATTTTTGCGCCAGCAGTGGAAAGACCAGCGACGCATGGCCCGCAGTCATTTCCTCCGGCGAATCATATTGCACGATTCCGACACCGCCTGATTGATCCGGCGGTTTGACCATGATCGGCCAGCCGGCGGCGCGGCCAAATTCCAAGAGCTCTGCCACGGTATCACAGACGCGACTGGGCGGTATCAGAAACTGGCGGCGGCGGCAGGCGGCGGCAAAGGCAAACTTGCCGAGGCTAAAAGCGCGCGCGTCCGGCTTCAGCGCACCGGGTTGCCAGCCTTTCAGCAGTTCATCATCGCCGGACGCCATCAGCTGGTGAACGGTCGGCTCGTTGGCGACAATGACCGCCTGCCAATGACGGCGCGGATCACGAAGAATATTTTCCAGTCGGACGGAAAGGGTTTTCCAGGTTTTCTCCTGAAATGCCGTGCTGACGTAACGACTATGCGCCATCGGATCACCGGTCAGACACAGCAAATCCACATCCCAACCGGCTTTTCGAAACAGCAAAGGCAAACGAAAAGCCAGATACAGGCTTCCTTCCGGAACCAGCAAGACCTTGGGCCTGGGCGAATTCATCCGAATGGATTCAGCATGACTCCCAATGATTCGCCAAGAAGCATGAGCTGTTAAAGTCCGAAAAGTTTTTCCACCCTCGCCTTCACCGCTTCATCCATCTTGATGAGCGGTGGCCAGGCGCGTTTGAAACCTTCGCCGGGAATTTTCTTCGTCGCGTCAAAACCCATTTTGCTGCCGCTGGCGATTTCGCTCGTCGCGTGGTCGAGCACGTCGGACGGGCCTT
>CAYUGC010000383.1:0-2251 GCA_964444085.1 uncultured Bifidobacteriaceae bacterium
GCGAGCCATTCCCCGACAAGGTTCCCGGCAACGTCAGGTTGTTCCCGCTGGCCAGCTGGATCGCATTGGCGCCGCCGCCGATGACGATGTTGTTGGCAAAGGTTATTTGGGCCAGGTTCCCCAGCACGCCGCCGTTCAGCACCAGCGGGCCCGTACCCAAGGCTCCGCCATTGCCCAGGTTGATGACTCCGCCATTGTTGGTCGTGCCGCCGCTAAAGGTGTTCGCGCTGTTCAAGTCCAAGGTTCCGTAACCAGACTTGACCAGGCTCCCGGCTCCGCCAATCGCACTGCCGCCGATGACATAAGTGACCGCAGTGTTGTTGACATTGACCTGCAAGGGCGTGACCGCGGCCGGAATGGAAATCGTGGAGACACCGGCAAGGCTGTCGTTAAACATGACCGTGTCCGCATCCTGATAAAGCACGGGCGTCCCGCCATCCAGCCAGTTGGTGGAGGCCGAATCCCAAATGCCGTTCAGCGCCCCGCTCCAAACCACCGTGATCAAATGCGGCGTGGCGCTGGCCTCCGTGGAGGTGGCGCTTGCGCCCAGAGTGTTGGTCGCCGAAACGACGTAGTAATAGACCGCCCCGTTGGTCACCCCCAAATCAAGGTAGCTGGTGCCCGCCGGGCTGCCGATCTGCGCATAGCCGCTGCCGCTCGTCGCGGAACGCCAGAGTTTGTATCCGCTGGCGGTCAAGGCGGCGTTCCAGTGCAGGATCACACGTCCGTTCCCCGGCGTGGCCGTCAGGTTCAACGGCACCGGCGGCGCGCTGTTGTAAGGCGTGGCGCTCACTTCCGCCGAATTCGGCGTTTCGCCCCTGGCGGTCACCGCAGAGACCACATAGTAATACGTCGTCAGGCTCACTAATCCGGTGTCCGTAAAGCTGGTTCCGGTGAGGTTAGTAACCGTGGTGTAACTTCCGCCGCTCACCGGCGCACGCTTCAAGTTATAACTCGTCGCTCCGCTCACCGCATTCCAGGTCAACGCCACTTGGGCATTGCCGGGCACGGCCGTCAATCCGCCCGGAATGGAAGGCGTCAGCGCCAAGGCGAGAACCTCTGATGATTTCAAGGCGTGGGTGTAAATACGAAAATCATCCACGCTGCCCGTCAGATTCGGATCCGCGGCTTGCGATTTTCCGAGGTAATTTAGCGTGGTGTTTCCGAGGCTGGACGGAGTGAGCGTCAGGCTGCTGTTGGTCGTGACCGCCACGCCGTCCACATACAGGATGCCCGTCGTGCCCGACTGCGCCACCGCCAGGTGATGCCAGACGCCAACGGACATGGCCGATGGACTGTTGAGTTGTTGCACGACACCTCCGCTGAGAATTTCATAGCGCATCGTGCCCGTTCCGCTGAGCGGGGCCAGATACATGTAGGTACCGGTCCCGGAACCAAAATCAAACACCCGCGCCCACATCGCACTCACATCCGTCTTCACCCACGCCGACGCCGTGAAATCGCTGATCCCGTTGACCACTCCCGTCGGCAGGGTCAGATAGCCGTTGGCGGTGCCGTCGCAATGAACCGCGTTGCTGAGGATGCCGGTCGTCCAAGCGGCCCCGCTCATCAGGCTGGCGCTGTTGCCGTTGCCGCTCGCATCCGCCGCCGTCGTGCCGCTGGTCTCGTTGAACTTAAGGTAAACCACCATGTCCGACGGCGTCGCGCTCACTTCGGATGAATTGCCGCTTTGACCGGTCGCGTTGAGCGCCGTCACCACATAATAATATGCGGTGTAATTCAATACGTTCGTATCAATGTAAAAGGCGGCGGACAAATTGGTCGCAATCTGGGTGTAAGGTCCGCCGGAGGTGGTGGCGCGTTTCACGTTGAAGCCGGTGACGCCGGCGGCTCCGTTCCACGTCAGCGTCACTTGCGCAGTGCTCTCGGCGGCCGCCAAGCCCGTCGGTGTCGATGGCGCCAGCGCCGGACTCGGATAGCCCTGGAACTGGATTTCCGCCGCGTTGCAATAGCCGTTGGCCGGCCCCAGATAACGCACATAGCGGAACGCACCGGGATTGGAAACATTCTGCACCGTTGTCGTTCCATCCGCCGGCTGGCTGCCAATCGTGTAGAGCGTCACCACGCCGCTGCTGAAATCCGCCACGTTGCAACCCTGAAACTGGCCGCCCGTCATCCGGTTAGCAAAACCACCAGCGCGCGGATAATAACCCACCTTGGTGATGACGTAAGGGACGCTCAAATCCAGTCCACCCCAGTCGCCGCTCGCATCGGGGCCGTCAAAATAAGT
>CAYUGC010000384.1:0-2236 GCA_964444085.1 uncultured Bifidobacteriaceae bacterium
ATCGGCACGTTCACCTTGCGGAACATCGCGATGCCTTTGCGCACGACGCCGAGCGAGGCCTCCTGCGGCGTGCTGATGATGACGCCGCCGTCGAGCGGCACGGTCTGGCAAAGCGAGAGCTGGGCGTCGCCGGTGCCGGGCGGCAAATCCACGAGCAGGAAATCCAGATCGCCCCATTCCACGGCGAGTAAAAACTGGTTGATGGTTTTCGTGATCATCGGCCCGCGCCAGATGACCGGCTGGTCGTCGTTCAACAAAAGTCCGATGCTCATCACTTTCACGCCATGCGCCATCGGCGGAACCAACTGTTCTTTTTCGCTAACCGTCGGCTTTTCATAGACGCCCATCATCAGCGGGATGCTCGGCCCGTAGATGTCGCAGTCCAGCAAACCGACTTTCGCGCCAAGATGTTTCAGCGCGCAGGCAAGGTTGACGGAACAAGTGGATTTGCCGACGCCGCCCTTGCCGCTGGCGATGGCGATGATGCGCTTCACGCCGGGCACTTTGTTCTGGTTGGCAAACGCGCCGCCCGTCGCCGCCTGGCCGGCGGTCGGCTGGCGGACTTCGACGAGGGCGTGGCTGACGCCGGGAAGCCTCTTCAAGACCTGTTCGGCATCAATCTTGATCTGGCGCGCGGCGTCGGGATTCGGCGAAGTCAATTGCAGCGCCACGCTGACCGCGCCGTTGGCGACGGAGATTTCCTTGATAAGGCCGAAGGAAACGATGTCGCGGGAGAAGCCGGGATATTTCACGGCGGCCAAAGCGTTCTTGATGTCGTCTTGCGAAAGCATGGCGGACAAAATGCCATTCAATCGCGTGAACGCAAAATTTATTTCCCCGGGAGCGCCGGCTTCCAGCCGGCTTTGGCTGTGGCCGGGATCGGCACGCCCCGCTGACCCGGAACATGAAAAGCCGGCTGAAAGCTGGCGCTCCGGCCTTTCGACATGGCACGGCGGTGCTGGCCGTTGCTTCTACGGACAGTGAATCCACTGCGGTTTTCAATTGCGCAACGCCCGTCAAAATGGGAGATTGGTGGCCAGTTTATAATTAGAATCATTCTAAACATGACGCAAAAAGCAAATGACGGGGCGGCACTGGCGGTGGAGAAGTTTTCATCGTTCAAATCCGCCGCGTCCCAGCCCCAATGGCTGGCGCCGGTGCGCCAGGCCGGCCTTGCCAGCTTTGCGCAGCAGGGTTTTCCCAAGTTAAGCGACGAGGACTGGCGTTTCACCAACGTCGCGCCGATCGCGAAGCTGGATTTCACGCTGGCCGGCCAGAACGCCGTCAACGGTGCGGAGACCAAAACGCTCGATGAATCGGTCTTCGCCGCGCTGCCCGGCCACCGGCTCGTGTTCGTAAACGGATTTTTTTCGGCGCCGCTTTCCCGCATCAAGCCGGTGGCCGGCGGCGTGCGGATTGAAAGTCTTGCCGCCGCGCTGGCGCAGGATTCCGCGGTCATCAAAAAACATCTCGGCCAATACGCGCACACGGCGGGCAATGCCTTTGCCGCGCTGAACCAGGCGCTGTTCGCCGACGGCGCGTTCATTTTCGTGCCGCAAGGCGTGACGGTCGCCGAGCCGGTGCAACTGGTCTATATTTCATCCGCGAAGCAAAGCGGCGAAACCATCCTGCCGCGCAACCTCGTCATCGCCGAGGCGGGCAGCAAGGTGACGGTCGTGGAAAGCTATCTCTGCACCGGCAACACCGCGTATTTCACGAACGCGGTGACGGAAATCGTCGCGGGCGACCATGCCTTTGTGGAGCACGTCAAGGTGCAGGATGAGGCGGCGAGCGCGTTTCACATCGCCACCATCGCCGGCGAATTTGGCCGCGCGAGCAATGTGAACGTCCACTCGTTCGCGCTCGGCGCAAAAATTTCCCGCAACAACATCCGCACCAAGCTGGCCGGCGAAGGGCTGGAGTGCATCTTGAACGGGCTTTATCTCACGAAGGACGAACAGCTCGCCGACCATCACATGATTGTCGAGCACGCGCAGCCGCATTGCGCGAGCCACGAGTATTTCAACGGCATTCTCGACGACAAATCGAAGGGGGTTTTCCACGGCCGGATTTACGTCCATCCCATCGCGCAGAAAACCGACGCGAAGCAGACGAACAAGAATCTTTTGCTCTCCGACGACGCGACGGCGGACACGAAGCCGCAGTTGGAGATTTACGCGGACGACGTGAAATGCACGCACGGCGCGACCATCGGCCAGTTGAACGCCGAGAGCAT
>CAYUGC010000385.1:0-2223 GCA_964444085.1 uncultured Bifidobacteriaceae bacterium
TTGAGCCGGAGCTGCGCGTTGTAGCTGTTCGCCACGCGATGACATTCGTCGCGGACGCGCTGCAACAGTTTCACCGCCGGATGAGCGAGGCCAAGCCGCAGCGGAGCGGATTTTCCCGGCAGATAAATTTCCTCAAACTCCTTCGCCAGACCAATCACCGGAATTTTTTCCAAGCCAAGATTGGCGAGTTCAGCGCAAGCCATGCCGAGCTGGCCTTTGCCGCCATCAATCAGAATCAAATCCGGCATCGGCTTGGCCTCGCGTTTCAGCCGCGAATAACGGCGGCCAACGACTTCCGCGATGCTGGCAAAATCGTCCTGACCGACGACCGTCTTGATTTTGAAGCGGCGGTAATTCGCACGGTCGGGCCGGCCGTTTTTGAAACTCACGAGCGACGCCACCTTGAATGTGCCGCTGATGTTGGAAATGTCGAAACCTTCAATCCGCAGCGGCGGCGCGGGCAAACCGAGAATTTTTGCAAGCTCCACCAAATCGCTTTCGGGATTGATGGCAAGCGGCAAATTATAAGGCACGCGCGCAAATTTTTCCGTTTTTTTCCAGGTGTCGTTTAGGTCGCGGATGAGGTCGCGCAGGTCGGCGGCTTTCTCGAAATCATGTGCAGCGGCGGCTTTTTTCATTTCGACTTCGAGTTGCCCCTGCATCTCGCGGCATTGGCCTTCGAGAAAATTGCACGCCGCGTTGACCTGCTCTAGGTATTGCTCACGCGTGACGTTGCCGACGCATGGTGCGGTGCAGTATTTCAAATGCGCGTAAAGGCAGTGCTTATAATCTGCTTCGCCGGGCGTGAACACGCGGCAGCCACGCAGGTTGAATTGCTTCCGCGCCAGCGCCACGGCGTTGCGCAGCGCGGTGGAATTCACGAACGGCCCGAAATAACGCGCGCCGTCGTCCTTTTTCAGCCGTGTGAATATGAAGTTCGGAATCGGATCGTTCAGGTTGACCTTGAGCATCAGGTAACGCTTGTCGTCGCGTAGGCTGATATTGAAGCGCGGCTTGAATTCCTTGATGAGCTTGCTTTCGAGCAGGAGCGATTCCGGCTCGCTGCGCACGACGTGGATGTCGAAATCGTGGATGGCCTCGACCAGCGCGTTGAATTTCAAATCCCAGCCCATCCGCCGAGAAGATTGAAAATACTGGCTGACGCGTTTCCGCAGATCGCGCGCCTTGCCGACATAGATGACGGTGCCGAAGCGGTCCTTGTGCAGATAGACGCCGGGCTTGTGCGGCACGGCGCTTAACTTTTTGCGGATGGCTTCGGAAACGGGCACGCGCTGAATCTCACGCAAAGGCGCGAGGCACGCAAAGAAATTTTCGCGCTTGCCTTGCCGGGCAAACCGGCGTATTCAAGCGCAATCTCACAAAAGGCATCTTATGGCTGAAAATCAAACGCAAAACCCGCCGCCGATCAACCCGCCGCCGCCCGTCACGCCCGCCGCGCCGCCGCCGAATCCCGAGGCGCAGGCGCGCACCTGGAATATGTTGTGCCATTTGAGCGCGCTGGCGGCCTGCGTCGGCGTGCCGTTCGGCAATATTCTCGGCCCGCTGATTGTCTGGCAAATCAAGAAGAATGAATTTCCGTCCGTGAATGTCCACGGCAAGGCAGCGCTGAATTTTCAGATCACCGTGACCCTCGCCATTTTTGTCGGAGCCGCCATGGCCGTGGTGCTGTCGTTTTTCTGCGTCGGCTACCTGCTGTTTCCGGTGGTGCTGCTCATCGGGCTGGCGGGTCTGATTCTCGCCATCATCGCCGGTATCAAAGCCAACAACGGCGAGGATTACAAATATCCGTTCAGCATCGAATTCGTGAAGTAAGCGGAACGCGGCCGCGGGAATTTTATTCCGCTTTCCGCTTTCCGCTTTCCGCTTTGTCCGCCGCCATGTGCCGGTGGACGAAGAAATAATACAGTCCGCCCAGCACCAGCATCGCGCCGGCGAGCCAGATGGTGAGCCGGTGATATTCGCCCTTCATCAACTGGTCGTCCTGGCCGGCCTTGATGCCAACATAGCACAGCACCGAGCACCAGATGGCCGAGCCGAGCAGCGTGAAGATGGAAAATTTCAGGTAGCTCATCCGCACGATTCCGGCGGGAATGCCGATGAGATGCCGCACCACCGGCAGCAATCGCGAGATGAAAATACCCATCGAACCGTAATGCGCCGACCAGCGTTCCGCGCCCGCCACCTTTTCGGCGGAGATGAAAA
>CAYUGC010000386.1:0-2214 GCA_964444085.1 uncultured Bifidobacteriaceae bacterium
AACCGACGACCTGCTCATTACGAATGAGCTGCTCTACCACTGAGCTAAACTGGCTTGCCCGGAAAAGACTTTGCCAGCCGCGCCGGAAACCGTCAAGGCGGAACGCGCGCTATTGACTGTAACTCACCGGCGCGGGGTTCCGTCTGTTGGCTCAACCCAGCGGTTCGCCGCCATTTTTATCGTGATTAAAAACCCACTCCCCGCCGTCGCGCTGGCGGCGATTTTTTGGCTGTTGATCCAAAGCGTTTCCGCCGCCGCGCCGTCCGCGCCGCCCGTCACGCTGTCGGAAAACGCCAACACCTTCACGCTCGACAACGGCATCCTCCGCGCCGAAATCGAAAAACGCAGCGGCGCACTCTATTCGCTGGGGTTTCGCGGGCAGGAACTGCTGGCAAAAGGCGGCGGCTACTGGTCGTCCGTCGGACGCGGCAACAGCCACCGCGCGCCGGGCCAACTCGCTTCCGTCATCGCCAGTTCGCCGGAGCGCGTCGAGGTTTCCTGCCGCCTCGGCAATGTCGCCGGAGCCACAAACATCTCGCTCGACACGGATTACCGCTACTCGCTGGCGCGCGGCGATTCGACGATTTACGTCGCGGCCATTTTGCATCACGCGCCCGGCTCGCCCGGTTACGGCACCGGCGAATCGCGTTATTGCCTCAAGCTGAACCCGGATGTTTTCAATTTCCTCTCCGTGGACGCCGACCGCCAGCGGCTCATGCCGAGCGGTTACGATTGGGATCACGGCACGCAACTGAATCTGAAAGAAGCGCGCCGGCTGAACACCGGCATACACAAGGGCGAGGTGGAACACAAATACGATTACTCCGCCGCGTTCACCGAAATGCCAGCCTACGGCTGGTCGGGAACGAAATCGAAAACCGGCCTCTGGCTCATCAACCCAAGCCTGGAATTCATCGGCGGCGGACCGACGAAAGTCGAGCTGACCGGCCACCTCGACGTAAATCCCGGCGGCACGCCGACACTGCTTAACATGTGGCAAGGCAGCCATTATGGCGGCACATCCGTCGCCATCGCGCCGGACGAAGACTGGACCAAAGTGGTCGGGCCATTCGCGATTTACTGCAACACCGCTTCCACGCCGGGTGCGATGTGGCAAAACGCGCTCACACAGGCAATCAATGAAATGCGACAGTGGCCTTATGCGTGGTTCCATGACAAAAAATTCCCCGCCGCCGAGGAACGCGGAACGCTCAGCGGAAAAATAATTTTGCGCGACGTTTTCGCATCCGACGCGCAATGGAGCAATGTCTGGGTCGGTGTCAGCGCGCCGGATTATCGTCCGCCGCCGCCGAATTTCACGAACGGGGTAAACCGCGCCGGTTTTCCGCCGCTGGTGGACTGGCAGCGCGACGCGAAGTTTTACCAGTTCTGGACGCGTGCCGATGCGGCGGGGAATTTTCAGATCAAAAACGTCCGGCCCGGAAATTACACGCTCCATGCGTTCGGCGACGGCGCGCTCGGCGAATTTTCTTTGACGAACATCACCGTGGCGGCGGCAGAGAAAAAACCACTTGGCGAACTCGTCTGGCAGCCGCCGCGTTTCGGGCGCACGCTTTGGGAAATCGGCGTGCCCGACCGCACCGCGCGCGAATTCCGCCACGGCGATCATTTCTGGCAGTGGGGACTTTACTACGATTACGCGAAGGAATTTCCGCACGACGTGGATTTTGTCATCAGCCAGAGCGACTGGCGGCGCGACTGGAATTACGCGCAGCCGCCGCGCATCACCGGCGCGAATCACCCGGTCATCAGCGAGGACGACGAGGGCAGCAACATTACTTCTGCGCCCACTTTTCGCAGCCGTGGCATCAGGGATTCAACTTGGAAAATTCAATTTATTCTCACCAACCCGCCCGCCGGATCAGCGACGCTGCGGCTGGCCTTCGCCGGCGCGCGCGACGGTTCGGTCGTGGCCGTGGCCGTGAACGCGCACGACATCGGCGATACCGGGCGGCTGCCCGCAACCGGCGTGATGCACCGCGACGGGATTCGCGGCTACTGGTTTGAGCGGGATTTGACCTTCGATGCGAAGCGGTTGAACCCGGGCACGAACACCATTGCGCTGACGGCCTACGCGAACAACTGGACGCAGGGAGTGATGTATGACTGCGTGCGACTGGAATTAAACGCCAAAAAATAATGGCGGGAGTGGCGGGGCTCGAACCCGTAACCTCTGCCGTGACAGGGCAGCGC
>CAYUGC010000387.1:0-2200 GCA_964444085.1 uncultured Bifidobacteriaceae bacterium
CTGCCGAAACGGCCAAAGCGCGCATAGGTTGTAGGCGTCGGATGCACGGGCAGCAGGTGAATAATTTTGCAGCCGAGCTTTTGGACGATGTGCGGAAGTTGTTTTGTCAGGTCGCGAAAAGTTCCCGACGGCGGCAACGTGGCATAGCCCTGCGCTTCGAGCGACTTCGACTGTGCTTCCAATTTTTCATCGACGGTGGATGTGAGGTTTTTGGTGACGCCGAACAAGCGTGTGAAGGCGCAATAAATGGTATTGGCGGTGCGCGCGAAATTTGGATGCACGGAAATGCCGACGTCGGAGCCGGCGGGCCAGTGTTGCCAGTTTTTTTCGTCGAGCAGATAGGCCTTGGCCTGAAAATAGCCGGCCTCGGCCAGCGGCAATTCAATTTGCCAGCCGTCGGCGGTGCGCTGCATCGGCACGTCGCGCCACGAGGCCCCGGCGGCGGCAGCACCGCCGGCGTGGGCGGAGATGATTTCGGCGCGGCGGGCGGCGGCGCGGCCAAGGTTGGTGCGGAGCCGCGCCTGCCAGTTTTTTCCGGCGTCCGCCGTCACTTCGCTTTGGCGCGGCCAGCGGAGTTGAAAAAGAATCTTGTCGCCGACGAAGCGCAGGAGGCGTTCGCCGGTGCCGGGCGTCATGCTGGGATTGGGAATTTCCACCTGAAAAAGTTTTAGCAGGTAGTCGCCGACGGCGCGAGCAAAAGTGAAATTGGTTTTTCTTTGGATTGCGTTGGCGGCGGGCGCGGCTTAACTTGGCAGCGAATTTGCTGAATTCACACGCATGGCGACACCGACATTAAATCCGGGTGAAGAAGCTCAATTGATGCAGACGATTGAGATGTTCGAGGTCATTGTGCAGTCGCAGCCGGGCGATACGCAGTCGCTGGAAATCCTCAAGGAAGCCTACTCCAAGCTCGGTCGCGAAGACAACGTGGTCAACACATCCAAGCGCATTGCGCAGGCGTATCTGCAGCAGGGGCAGTTGTCCTCGGCGATTCTGGAATACGAAACGGTTTTGCAGCGCCGGCCCGACGATGCCGACGTGCGCTCGGCGTTGCAGCAGATTGAGGACAAGGCGAGCGGCGCGGTGGCGCAGCCGGCGGCGGACGCCGTGGCGATGGCGCCGGTGGGCGAAACGACGATTTTGCGGCGCAAGGCGCGCACGGCGGCGGCGGATGAGGTGGATGACGGGCGCAAGACGATGTATAAAATTTACGTCGAGAGCAAATTGATCACGGCGGGCGATTTCGATTTGTGCTGGCGCAACGTGGATTTGACGCTCGCGCCGACGGACCCGATTGAGCCATTCGTCCAGATGCTGCACGAGAAGGGGATTTTCCAGACGGACAAATCGCTCAAGCTGCTTTCCGAAAAATCGCGCGTGGCGTATTTGCCGCTGGATCGTTACGACGTGGAAATGGATCTGGCGCGCGGCTTCCCCTCGGACGTGTGCCGGCGCTGGTGCGTGCTTCCGTTCGACCGCATGAGCAAAACCATCTTGGTCGCGACGGCCAACCCATTCAACCAACAGGCGGCCAAGGAGCTCGCGGAGGCGACCACGCACCGTTTGCTGTGGTATCTCGCGCCGCCAATTGACATTGTTTCCAACCTGCGCAAGGCGTTTCGCTGACCATGGCCAAAGTAAAATCATTTGCCGAACGCATCGCCGACGCCCTCGTCGAGGACGGGCTGTTGAGCGCGAACCAGATTGAAGAGCTGCTGGAGCGCCAGAAAAAAGAGGGCGCGCGGCTGGTAAAACTGCTCGTTGACAAGGACAAGCAATACGTTAGCCCGGACGACCTTGCCGTCAGCATGGGTCGTGTGCTAAACGTCCCGCCGGTGAACCTCAACCGTATCACCATCGTGCCGGACGTGGTGGATTTGGTGCCGCGCGAAACGGCGCACAACCACAAGGTTGTGCCCGTCAGCCGGCTGGAAAACCGCCTGTTCCTTGCGATGGCTGACCCGTTGAACGTCATGGCGCTCGACGACGTGAAGCGGATCACCAAGCTGGACATTGTCCCGCTCATCGCGTCGGAGAAGGCCATCACGGACAAGTTGAACGCCATTGATTCCGCCAAGAGCGGCTCGATGGAGGACCTCATCCAGGACGCGCAAAAACGCAGCGACGCCGAGGGCGGCGAGGAAACCATCGAGTCGGTCAAGGAAGCGGTCGAAGAAGTCAACCTCGACCAGCTCGCCGC
>CAYUGC010000388.1:0-2195 GCA_964444085.1 uncultured Bifidobacteriaceae bacterium
TGCACGGATGGTTGCAGCCCTCGGCGATTTTCAGATAGGCAAAATGTTTCGGCGTTAGCCGGAAGCGCGGCGTGTCGTAATCGGGGATGAAAACGGGGCGTGCGGTGACGTCGAAGAAAGGCGCGGGGCTTGAGGCTTTGGGCGCGAGGACGGATTTAGTCTTGCCGAATTTTTCGGAGCCGCGCAGGGCGTTTTCCTTTTCGTGTTCGTCGAGCGGACGGTTCTTCTCCAGTTCGTTCAGGCGCGAGACGAGTTTGCCTTTTTGCGATTTGCTGCTGACGCCGGGAACTTTCGTGGCGCGATTGGCAATGGCTTTGCCAATGATGTCGCTGACGTTGGCGACCTGGTCAATGCCCATGAACGCGTCCACTTCGGGCATGAGCTTGGGCAGTTCGTCGCGGAACCGCTGCGGCAGACAGCCGGAAACAATCACGGCCTGGCCGCGCTGGTTCGCATCGCGCAGTTCGACTGATTCGAGAATGGTGTCCACGCTCTCCTCCTGCGCGGAGTCAATGAAGGAGCAGGTGTTGACGATGAGGGCATCGGCGCTCGCGGCGTCGTTGGTGATCTCGACGCCGGACTTGAGCAGCGAGCCGAGCATGATTTCGGCGTCCACAAGATTCTTGGCGCAGCCGAGGGAAATCAGGCCGACGCGCAACCGGCCTTCGCCGTTCGGTTTCGTCCCGGCAAGCGGCTTTTCACTGGAATTTTTCTTCGTCACAGTCGGCGGAGGTTAGCAGAGATTTGGGTGGTGGCAATCATGGGAAACAGTTCGCGCAGACGTCCACCCCGGCAAATTATTTGGCGGGAGAATTGGTCGCGGCCGGAACGGCGGGAACATTTTCCACGGCGTTGGTCGCGGTGCTGGCCGGTTCCAGCAGGCTGGAAGGCAGGCCGAGTTTCGTGACCAGTTCGGCGCGGGCGGCGTAGGGCATGCCGCCTTTTGCATCCAGCAACTGCCGTAGCACAGTGTTGTTCAAAGTCTCCCACGGCATCAGCGGGATGCGTTTATCGCCGCCGAACTTGGAAGTTTTGCCGGTGTAATTTTCATAGACCTTGACCGTGAGGCGCTTGAGGTTTTCATAGCGGTCGTCCTGCCCGGTGGCGAGGCTGAAATAAGCCTGGGTCAGCAAACCCTGCACGGCGGAGGAGACGCGTTCCTGCGAGGTTTCGCCGATGTCGATCTGCACCACGGCCACGGCATATTCGTCGAGCGTGAGGTTCTTCGGCAGGGAATTCGGCTGGTTTTCGATGATGGCCTTGTCCGGGTATTTGTCGCCGAGATATTTGAACCACCGCGCCGCGTCCGCCATGCGGTTGTTGACGTAGAGGAAATAGACTGCGTCGCGCAGGAAGTTCCGGTGCGCCTTCTCGATGTGGTCGCGCATCTCCGCGTCGTCGCGCATCATCTCCTCGTAGGTGGTGTTGGCGTTGGGGATGAGGTCGAGGTTCGGGCCGAGCGAATAGGCCTGGCTGAACGGATTGAAGGTGATCTTGCCGTGGTGAAAGGTTTGCTGCATGGACTGGTAAATGATGCGGCGCAGTTTGATGAGGTCGTCGGCCTTGACCTTGTCGGGATTTTCCTTCGCGGCTTCGAGGCCGCGCGCGCCCCAGTAAATTGCGTGCGCCTCGGGCAGGCGCCAGTCCAGCGGGCCGTATTTCTCATCCACGCTTTTGGCGAAGGCGGCGTCCATCTTGAATTTATCACGGAACAGCGCGGCGTTGGTGCGGGCGGCCTCGTCCGGCGGGTTCAGCAGCCGGTCGAAGTTCGTGCCGTCCGGGCCGAAGAAATTTTTCATCTCCGCCGCCCACTGCGCCTTGTAATACATGTTGGCGTCGTCAAGGTTCGCGCCCATCTTGTGCTGGAACTGCCAGGCCAGCTCGCGGTAAAGGTCAACGCTGTTCGGATTATAGCGCAGGCCGTCGTCGCGCATCAGCTCGATGCCGCGCTGCACCCAGCGCCAGCGGTCGGGAAAATCCTTGAACTTCACCGAAATGTTGTAGGCCATGTTCCAGCCTTGAAACACCCAGACGGACGCGAAGGTCGGCTCCAGCTTCGTGATCCAGTCCGCGAGCTGCGCCGCCTCGAAAAATTTGTCGTCCTGCTGCAAATCACTGGCGCGCATCCAGAGGAAATTGGAGATCAGCCCGCGAAAGCCGCCGAGCGCGACCGTGGTGAACGCCAGCACCGGCGG
>CAYUGC010000389.1:0-2180 GCA_964444085.1 uncultured Bifidobacteriaceae bacterium
AAGATCAAGCCGGAAAAACATTTCATCAACTGGCAGCAGGATCCGCAGTCCAACTACGCCGCGCGCCTCGTCTTTGAAGAGCCGACGCGCGAGTTCTGCGTCGAGGTGGATCTGGTCGCCGAGATGTCGGTGCTGAATCCGTTTGATTTTTTTCTGGAGCCAAGCGCGCAGAAATTTCCCTTCGCCTACGACCCGGCGCTCGACACCGAACTCGCGCCGTTCCAGCGCAAATGCTGGCTCACAACCAACTTCTCGCGGTATCTTGCGGAGTTGCGGCGCGATCTGATTGGCGAAGTCAAGCGGCGCACCAAGCAGCAGCGGCTGGAAATGCCGGACAGCGAAAAGAAGGTGACGAATGATTTCATTGTCGCCATCAACCAGCGGCTGTGGACGGACATCAAATACACCATCCGCATGGAGCCTGGCGTGCAGACGCCGGAAGAAACACTCACGAAAATGAGCGGCTCGTGTCGCGACTCGGCGTGGTTGCTCGTGCAGTTGCTCCGTCACTTCGGCCTCGCGGCGCGCTTCGTCAGCGGCTATTTGATCCAACTCAAGGCGGATGTGAAATCGCTCGATGGCCCGAGCGGCGCGGAAAAAGATTTCACCGATCTGCACGCATGGACGGAAGTGTATCTGCCCGGTGCCGGCTGGATTGGGCTCGACCCGACTTCCGGTTTGCTTGCCGGCGAAGGTCACATTCCGCTCGCCTGCACGCCTGATCCATCCAGCGCCGCGCCGATCAGTGGCGGCGTGGACGAGTGCGAAACCGAATTTGAGTTCGACATGACGGTGAAGCGCGTTTACGAATCGCCGCGCGTCACCAAGCCTTACACCGAAGAGCAATGGGCGGACATCGAGAAGCTCGGCCACGCGATTGATGTGGATTTGAAAATGGGCGATGTGCGCCTCACGATGGGCGGCGAACCGACGTTTGTTTCCGTGGACGATCCCGACGGCGCGGAGTGGAACTTCACCGCGATGTCGCACCAGAAGCGCATTCTCTCCGGCAAACTCATCAAGCGGCTGCGGAATAAATTCGCTCCCGGTGCGCTGCTGCATTACGGCCAGGGCAAATGGTATCCCGGCGAACCGCTGCCGCGCTACGCGCTCGCCGCGTATTGGCGCAAGGACGGAGTGCCGGTCTGGAAAGATGATTCGCTCATCGCTGACGAAGCGAAGGACTATGGTCACGGTGCGAAGGAAGCGAAAGAACTCGCGACGCGCCTTACCAAAACGCTTGGCGCGAATCCAGAACATCTGATTCCCGCTTACGAAGACGCTTTCTATTACACTTGGAAAGAACGCCGTTTTCCGTCGAACGTCTCGCCGGAAAAATCCAATCTCAAGGACAAGCTGGAGCGCGACCGCATCGCGCGCATTTTTCAGCAGGGACTCGGCTCGGTCGTCGGCTATACGCTGCCGATCCAGCGCTCGTCGCATGGCCAGCAGCACGGCTGGATTTCCGGCGAATGGTTTTTGCGCGATGACGACACGCTCTGGCTCATCCCCGGCGATTCTGCGATGGGCCTGCGCCTGCCGCTGGATTCCGTGCCGTGGGTCGCGGAAAAAGATTATCCGTGGCTGCGGACGCAAGACCCGTCGCAACCCAATTTGCCGGAGTTGCCAAAGCAATTTCCGTATCGGCAACAAATCGTGCACGGACGCAACGCGCCTTTGCCCGCCGGTTACGGGCCGGGGCAACGCGCGCAAAAACTCGGCAAGCCGGACGAGGATCCGAATCGCCGTCCGGTGCCGGGCGAATCCGCGCCGTGGGTTATTCGCACCGCGCTCTGCGTCCAGCCGCGCGACGGACGGTTGCACGTTTTCATGCCGCCGGTGGAAAAGGCGGAAGATTATTTGGATCTCATCGCGGGCATCGAAACGACCGCCGCCGAAACCGGCTTGCCGGTCGTCATCGAAGGCGAAACGCCGCCGCGCGATCCGCGCCTCAACAAGCTCGCCGTCACACCTGACCCCGGCGTCATCGAGGTGAATATGCACCCGAGTAAATCGTGGGGCGAACTCGTCGAGCGCACCACGACGGTTTATGAAGAAGCGCGGCAGACGCGGCTGGGCACGGAAAAATTCATGGTGGACGGCCGCCACACCGGCACCGGCGGCGGCAACCACATCATCATCGGCGGCGAAACGCCGCAGGATTCGCCGGTGCTGCGCCG
>CAYUGC010000390.1:0-2180 GCA_964444085.1 uncultured Bifidobacteriaceae bacterium
ACCAAATCAATCTGCCAGTCGTGTTGACCAATGGCAGCGTGTTTTACCGGCTGGTCTATCCGTAAGAGCCGGTCTGAAAATGAAGTTTGGACACTCCTCCTCGTCGTCGTTCTCGTCCTCGTCCTCGGATTTTTCTGGGATTTCGAGGACGAGGACGAGGATGAGAACGAGGACGATTTGATAATCACGCCACTTTTAACCTCTAAGGCAAACTCCCATGGAAAAGCAGCACATAAAATTAGATTGCAAAACGTTCGGGACACTTGTCGCCATTACTGTGGCGCTGCTGTTCGGCGGGGTTGCTGGCGCACAAAACGCGGTGGCGGCGGAAGCTGGCGCCGCGGCGGAATCGGTGGCTGCTCGCGACGCCCGCATGACGTGGTGGCGTGAGGCGCGGTTTGGCATGTTCATCCACTTTGGACTCTATGCCATTCCTGGACGTGGCGAGTGGGTGCAATGGAATGAGCAAATCCCCGTCGGTGAATACGCCAGGCTGGCCGATCAATTCACGCTCACCAATTTCAATGCGAACGCGTGGGTGGAAGCGGCCAAGTCCGCCGGCATGAAATACACGGTGCTCACGGCCCGGCATCACGACGGCTTTTGCCTGTTCGACGATCCGGGAAATGATTTCACGACGGTGAACGCCGCGGCGCATCGCGATGTCGTCAAAGAATATGTGGCGGCGGTGCGCCAGGCTGGCTTGCATGTCGGGCTGTATTACTCGCCCCTCGACTGGCGTTTTCCGGGGTTTGTCATGCCGGATTTGCAGCGCCAGAACGCCGAGGCCATGCGCGATCAGTATCATCGCCAGATGAAAGAACTGCTTTCCAACTATGGCGGGGTGGACGTGGTCTGGTTCGATGGCGGCGAGCAGGATTGGCTTGATTTCGGCGCGGACTGGAGAAGCGGCGGCGACCGGGTGAAACGTCCAGCCGACAAGCATTATCATGGCGGATTCAGCTGGCAGCATGACCGGGTTTACCGCCTGCTCCGCCAGCTTCAGCCGAACGTGATCATCAACGGGCGCGCCGATATGCCGGCGGATTTTCGTTCGCGCGAGGGGGATGGCGCGCTGGGTGATTTTGACAATCAGCAGCCGTGGGAACTCTGCGCCACCCTGGCTGGAACTTGGGGTTATCAGCCGAATCAAAAACCGAAAGCCCTCAAGGATTGTATTCAGTTGCTGGCCAAGGTCGCCGGACGCGACGGCAATTTACTGCTGAACGTCGGGCCTGCTCCCGATGGGAAAATTGATCCGGCGCAGGTTGCCCGGTTGCGCGAAATCGGCGACTGGCTTGGCAAATATGGTGCGAGCATTTACGGCACGCGCGGCGGACCGTTTTTGCCGGGCGACTACGGCACCGCAACCTTTCGCGACAAAACCATTTATCTTCACATTCTCAACTGGCCGGGCGAGAAACTCACCATGCCGGCGATTGCGGCGAAGGTGGTTCGCGCGACGGCGATGACCGGCGGGGCGGTCACGGTTTTTCAGACCGATCACAATCTTGAGCTTTCGATGACGTCGGTCAGTCGCAGCGACATGGATACCGTCATTGCCCTGGAACTGGATCGCCCCGCAAATGCGTTGACGCCGGTGGAAGTAAAACTGGCTTCAAACTCGCCGGGAGCACGGTAAAAAATGAATCCAACCGGAGTTTCCGGCCAAGTGCATAGGATCGTTTTAATTGTTTTGCTGGGAGTTGCCTTTATGACACAGGCGAAAAATTATTACGTCAACAGCCAGTCGGGCGATGACGCGAGCCGTGGGACTTCACGAACGCACGCGTGGCGAACTCTGGCGCGGGTCAACCAGCAGGTGTTTCAGCCGGGTGACCGGATTCTTTTTAAGGCGGGAACGTGTTACACGGGCCAGCTTGCGCCGCAAGGTTCGGGGAATGAGAATCAGCTGATTCATGCCGGCAAATACGGTTTCGGCGCACTTCCCCGTATTGATGGCGCGGGCCAGGTGCTTGATGCGCTTTTGCTGCGCAACGTCGAATTTTGGGACTTGGAGGACTTGGAAATCACCAATCTTGGCACGAACCGCGAACCGTGGCGCACCGGCGTTCGCATCGTTGCGGAGAATTTCGGCAGGATGCGGCAGGTTCATTTGCGGCGCTTGTTCGTTCATGACGTGAACGGCGATTTACGGAAGTCGCACGAGGGTTGCGGCA
>CAYUGC010000391.1:0-2167 GCA_964444085.1 uncultured Bifidobacteriaceae bacterium
TTTGACCCGATCATCCAGGTGCTGCGCCCGGTTTCGCCGCTCGCGTGGCTGCCGCTCGGGCTGGTCCTGTTCATGGGCGCGGGCAAGGACGCCTCCGAACTCGGCGCGCTCTTCACCATCGCCATCTGCTCGATGTGGCCGACGGTTTTGAACACGGCGGTCGGCGTGCGCGCGATTCCGCAGGATTACCTGAACGTGGCGAAGGTGCTGAAGCTCTCGCGCACGAAGACATTGTTCAAGGTGCTGATTCCCGCATCGCTGCCGTATATGTTCACCGGTTTTCGGTTGAGCCTCGGCATCGCGTGGCTCGTCATCGTCGCAGCGGAAATGCTCACGGGCCGGCCCGGCGTCGGCGGCTTTCTGTGGCAGGAATACAACGCGCTGATTTACGAACACATCATCCTCTGCATCGTTACGATCGGCGTGGTGGGATTCATCCTCGACCGCCTGATGAGCCTGGTGGAAAAACGTTTCAAGACCATCTGACCTGTGGCTTATCTCGAACTCAACAACGTCTCGAAAGATTTCGGCGGCACGCCGGTGTTGAAAGACATCAACCTGTCCGTCGAGAAGGGCGAATTTGTGGCCATCGTCGGCTTTTCCGGCGCAGGCAAAACGACGCTCATCTCGCTCATCGCCGGTTTGCTCAAGCCCAGCGCCGGTTCGCTCAAGTTGAATGATCTGGAAATTACTGAACCGGGGCCGGATCGCGGCATCGTGTTCCAAAACTATTCACTCCTGCCGTGGCTGTCGGTGTTTGAAAACATTCAGCTCGCGGTGGAAGCGGTCAATCCGAACTGGACGCCGGAGAAACGGCAGGAGCACGTCGAGAAATACATCGCGATGGTTAACCTCACGCCGGCCCGCGACAAGAAACCGGGCGAACTTTCCGGCGGCATGCGGCAGCGCGTGTCCGTGGCGCGCGCGCTGGCGATGGACCCGCAGATACTTTTGCTCGACGAGCCGCTGTCCGCGCTGGATGCGCTGACGCGCGCGACATTGCAGGACGAGATTTCCCGCATCCGAGAAGAAAGCAAAAAGACCGTGGTGCTCATCACGAACGATCCCGATGAAGGCATTTATCTCGCGGACCGGATCATTCCGCTGACCGCCGGGCCGAACGCGACGCTGGGGCCGTCGTTCAAGGTGGAGATTCCGCGCCCGCGCGACCGCAAGTCCATCAACCACGACGCGCATTTCAAGCAACTGCGCCGCGAGATCGTGGAGTTCATGCTCGGCTCGAAGCAGGACCGGCACACGGCCATCACAAAGAAATTGATTTTGCCGGACATCGAGCCGGAGGATTTGAACATCCCGCGCACGATGACGAGCTGGCGCAAGACGCCCATCCGCAAGCATGAGTTGAAGGAAGAATCCGTGGAGGTGAAGCCGTGAGCAACTACGTCGAGCTTTACAATCTTTCCAAGGTTTATCCGACGCCGAAGGGCGACGCGGTGATCGTCAAAAATTTCAACCTGAACATCCAGAAGGGCGAGTTCGTCACGCTCATCGGCCATTCCGGTTGCGGCAAATCCACGGTGCTCTCGATGCTCGCGGGGCTAAATGAAATTTCTGACGGCGGCATCATTTTGGCGGGCCGCGAACTTTCCGGTGCCGGGCCGGATCGCGGCGTGGTGTTCCAATCGCCGTCGCTGCTGCCGTGGATGACGGCCTACGAAAACGTGATGCTTGGCGTGGAACAGGTTTTTTTCACGGCCAGCAAGCTGGAGCGGCAGGAAATTGTCGAATATTACCTCACGGTCGTCGGCCTCGGCGACGCGATGCACAAGAAGCCGGCCGAACTGTCGCAGGGTATGCGGCAGCGTGTCGGCATCGCGCGGGCGTTCGCGCTCAAGCCGAAGATGCTGTTGCTCGACGAACCGTTCGGCATGCTGGATTCACTTACACGTTATGAACTTCAGCAAGTTCTCATCGAGTTGTGGCGCAAAAACAAGATCACCGCGCTCATGGTCACGCACGACGTGGACGAGGCGCTGTTTTTGAGCGACCGCATCGTGTGCATGACTGACGGCCCGGCGGCGGAGGTCGGCGAAATCATGGAGGTGAATTTTCCGCGTCCGCGCGAGCGCAAGGCCGTGATGGAGCATCCTGATTATTACAAGCTGCGCGAGCAGTTGATTGAATTTCTCGAAGTCCGCGCACACCG
>CAYUGC010000392.1:0-2166 GCA_964444085.1 uncultured Bifidobacteriaceae bacterium
GCGTGTTGCCGTCGCCCCTTTTCCACCCGCGAAAGGCGGGACAATTTGACAATTTATTGCAGTTAGGAACATCGGTTGCTGGTTTGGCAAGCTGGCCGCGAATGAACGCGGCGGGCTTGCCTTGTGTCGTTAAGTGAAAATTCCGGTGCGGCGGGTTGCCGCGCCAAAAAAAAGAAAGCCAAAAATGCCATCGCGAGCCACAGAACGTATTAACTTCGGCAAAATCAAGGAAATCATCGCCCCGCCGAACATGATCGAGTTGCAGACGAATTCCTACGCGGAATTTTTGCAGGCCGATCTGACGCCGTCCAAACGGCAGAAGCACGTCGGACTGGAATCGGTTTTCCGCGAGGTTTTCCCCATCCGCAGCTATGATGAAAAAATCGAGCTCGATTACTCGTCCTACGAGATCGGTGAGCCGAAGGTGGACTGGCTCGAATGCCTGCGCGAAGGCACGACCTACGGCGCGCCGCTGTATGTGACCTTCATCCTCAAGGAAGAAGGCAAGGGCGGCAAAGAAGAAAAAGTTTTCATGGGCGAGCTCCCGCTGATGACGCCGCAAGGCACGTTTGTCATCAATGGCGCCGAGCGCGTTGTCGTCTCGCAGTTGCATCGTTCGCCGGGCATTGCGTTTGAAGCGACCCAGCATCCGAACGGCAAGATGCTTCACAGCTTCCGCGTCATTCCCGACCGCGGTTCCTGGTATGAGGCGCAGTTCGACACGAGCGACTTGCTCTATGTTTATCTCGACCGCAAAAAACGCCGCCGGAAATTTTTGACGACGACGTTCTTCCGCGCGTTGTCATTCCTTGATCATCGCGACAAGGAAAAAGCCACCAAGGGCAAGGATAACGGCGGTCTGACCCGTGGCACCGACGAGGAAATTTTGAAGTTGTTCTACACCATCGAGGAATTGACGGTGAAGGAAGCGGAGAAGATTGAAGATTTGCAGAACCGCGTTCTGGTTCAGGACGCCGTGGATGCGGAAAAAGGCTTGGTGGTCGCCCGCGCATTCGAGCCGTTGTCAAAGGCTGTGGTCAAGCAGATTGCCGAACTCGGCATCAGCAAGATCAAGGTTGTGGACACCTCGGTGGACGAAGGCAACATCATCAAGTGCCTCAAGAAAGATCCGGCTAAGAACGAGGAAGAGGCGCTGAAGGACATTTATCGCCGCCTGCGCCCTGGCGATCCCCCGACCGCCGCGAATTCCCGCGCGCTCATCCTGCGCTTGTTCTTCGACGAAAAACGCTATGACCTCGGTCGCGTTGGCCGTTATAAGATCAACCAGAAGCTCGGGATGAAGACCGACAGCCGCATCCTGACCAAGGAAGACTTGGTTGAGGCGACGAAGTATTTGCTCAAGCTCAAAAAGGGCGAAGGCTCGCTGGATGACATTGATCACTTGGGCAGCCGCCGTATCCGCACGGTGGGCGAATTGCTTTCCAACCAGTGCCGCGTGGGTCTGTCCCGCACGGAACGTCTGGTGAAGGAGCGCATGACGCTGTTCGACCAGACGGTCGAATCCATGACGCCGCAGAAGCTCATCAACCCGAAGGCGCTCTCCGCCGTGATTCGCGATTTCTTTGGCCGCAGCCAGTTGTCGCAGTTCATGGATCAGATCAATCCGCTCGCGGAACTCACGCACAAACGCCGCTTGTCGGCGCTCGGACCCGGGGGTCTCTCGCGTGACCGTGCCGGATTTGAAGTCCGCGACGTGCATCCGTCGCACTATGGCCGCATTTGTCCGATTGAAACGCCGGAAGGTCCGAACATCGGCCTTATCGCGTCGCTCGCGACCTTTGCGCGCATCAACGAATTCGGCTTCCTCGAAACGCCTTACCGCAAAGTCGAGAATGGCCGCGTGACGAATCATATTGATTACCTCACCGCCGACCGCGAAGAGCAGTTCATCGTGGCGCAGGCGAATTCCGTGATGGACGAGAAGGGCCATTTCACGGACGACCGCGTGGTCTGCCGTCAGCGGGGCGAGTTCATTGACGTCGAACCGAGCGCGGTTCACTACATGGACATCTCACCGAAGCAGCTTGTATCCATCGCGGCATCGCTGATTCCATTCCTCGAACACGACGACGCGAACCGCGCGTTGATGGGTTCCAACATGCAACGCCAGGCCGTGCCGCTCCTCGTCACCGAGGCGCCGCTCGT
>CAYUGC010000393.1:0-2162 GCA_964444085.1 uncultured Bifidobacteriaceae bacterium
TTTTACTCGAATCCCTCAATCCTATTGACAACCCTCATAGGGGGAATGGCGCTTACATAAGGCCCAAAACCTTCTTACCCAGCCATTTCCGACGTGGCGGGTGTGGCAGGGTCTGGAATAAAACCTCGCGGCTCAATCGTTGCATTTCTTTGAGGATGGCTTGGGTTTCCCGCCATTGCTGGATAGCGCCCCGTAACCATTCATATTGTTCCTTGGAAAGCGCCACGCTGACAGTCTTGCCTTTGACCTTGCGCGTCCACTGATAGCAAGGGCCGCCGGCTCCCGGTCCGCGATCTTGGACATAGCCCTCGCTGATCCAGCCGGTCTGGACCAAGCGGCGGCGCAAGTGATCATAGCGAGCCTCCCGGGAGGCCGGGTCTGAACTTTTTATGTTGGTCATGCAAAAAAGCCTAGCAGGCTTGTCAATAGGGCGGTATATATACCGCCCTATATGACGGATACTCCTTTCTTTTCTGCCTGGCTTCATCGCTTGGCTCCCATGGGCAGCCGAACGGTCCAAGCCGTGGCCCAGGTGCGCGCCTGCACCCTCTGCCAATTGGAAAACTGTTTTGCCTCCTGGCTGCCCGCCGAGCTCTTTCCCAAGGCCGAGCAGCAGACCAACAGCCGGGATCGCCAGTACACGCGCTGGCGCACCTTCTGGTGCGCCCTCTGGCAGAGCCTCAATCCGCAAGCCTCCGGGCGCGAAGTGGTGCGCCAGTTGCAGGCGCTCTTTCTCCTCCAAGGCGGCCCGCAAATCTCCCCGAATGACGGTGCCTATTGTCGGGCCCGCGCCCGCCTGCCGCTGGAGGAGTTCCCCAAGGCGCTGGCGGCCGCGGCCCAATCCGCCCAGCAACTGGTGGGGAGCTTGCCGCTGCTCCAGGGTCGCCCGCTCAAAGTGGTGGACGGCTCGGCCCTCACGCTGTTGGCCGACACCAAGAAAAACCGCAAGGCTTATCCGCCCATCCAGTGCCGCCCCCATCAGCCCAGTTTTCCCATGCTGCATTTGGTCGTGCTCTTTTGCTTGGCCAGCGGCGCCATCCTGGCCGTCGCCCAAGGCAGTCTGGCCGTTTCAGAGCTCTCGCTGCTGAGTCAACTGACCAGTCATTTGGTCAAAGACGAAATTCTCCTGGGGGATCGGGGCTTTGGCTGCTATCCCCTCATCGCCTGGCTGCAGCAGACCTGTGGCGTGGACTTTATTGGCCGGACCACCCGCCGCATTGATGGCCGGCGTCGCCGACGGCGCCTGGGGGCCAACGACTGGTTGCTCGAATGGAAAAAGGGCCTCAAGGTCTCGCCGTGGATGACGCCTCAACAGTGGCAAGCTTTGCCAGCCACCCTGACGCTCCGGGCGGTTAAAGGTTCCTTGTCCAAAAAGGGCTTCCGGGTCCGCCAAGTCACCGTGATCACCACCTTGCTGGATGCGGAAGCGTATCCACCCCAAGAAATCCTTCAGGCTTACTTGCGTCGCTGGCGCTTGGAGATGTGTCTGGACGACCTCAAAACCACCTTGGGCATGGAAAGCCTGCGGAGCCGCTCCCCCGAAATGGCCCAGAAGGAACTCTATCTGCGACTCATTGCCCACAACTTGATTCGGTGTACCATGGCCCAGGCGGCCACCGAGCATGACCGCGCGTTGGACCGCATCAGCTTCAAAGGCAGTCTGGATGCGCTCCGACACTTCGCGCACGCCCTGGCCCAAGCCAAAACGAAGAAGAAACGCCAGCAATTATGGGCCGGATTGCTGCACACCCTGGCCACCGATCTGGTTCCCGAGCGACCCCAACGACGCGAACCCCGAGCGGTTAAACGCAAGAAAAACCGCTATCCGCGCTTGGTCGGCCCGCGCTCCAAGTTTCGCGATCGTATGAAACGCCATGACCGTCGCAAAATCGCTCGTCTCCGTAAGCTCGGCCTTATGTAAGCGCCATTCCCCCTGACGGGGCTGGTTGTGAGCGCGCTGGGGTCATGGACGTTAGAGCCATTTCCATCAATGCTCTATCGGCGGCCGTCGTACCAGAGGAGGCAGGCTTCCCGGCTATTCAGCGTGCGCCGGCTCCACAGCACCCGCCGGAGGAGCCGGAGATGTTCGCGCAAGGTGTAGAGCCGCATCTTGCGGGCAGAGGTTTTGATCGGGTGCCGGTGCAGAATCACGATTTTCCGCC
>CAYUGC010000394.1:0-2143 GCA_964444085.1 uncultured Bifidobacteriaceae bacterium
ACGCCGAAACATTTTGCCTATCTGAAAATCGCCGAGGGCTGCAACCATCCGTGCAGCTTCTGCATCATCCCCCGGATGCGCGGCTCGCATCGCAGCCGCATGCAGGCCGACATCGTCAAGGAAGCCAAGGCGCTCATCGCTGACGGCGTGAAGGAGATCAATTTGATTTCCCAGGACTCGACTTATTACGGACTCGACCTGCGCCCGAACCACAGCCGCGCCATTTCCTCCCCGGAGAAGTTCTCCGCCGCCGCCAAATCGCTCGCCGCCGATGCCACGACCATTTGCACGCTCATCCGCGAACTGAACTCGCTGAAAGGCGATTTCTGGATCCGTTTGCTTTATACGCATCCGGCGCATTGGACGGATGAATTGATTCAAACGATTGCCGAGTGCAAGAAAGTGGCGCGCTACATTGATATTCCGCTCCAGCATATCCACGAAAACATGCTCGAACGGATGCGCCGCGAAACCTCGCAGCAATACATCGTGGATTTGATCAAACGCATCCGCGCCGGCATTCCCGGCATCGCGCTGCGCACCACGTTCATCGTCGGTTTTCCCGGCGAGACCGAGGCCAGCTTCAACACGCTGTTGGATTTCATCCGCGACACCAAGTTTGAGCGGCTCGGTGTGTTTGCCTACTCCAAGGAAGACGGCACGCGCGCCGGGGCGATGGCCGGACAGCTTTCCGACAAGGTGAAGCAGAAGCGCCGCGAACTCGCCATGCACGCGCAGCACAAGGTCGCCGTGGCCGTCGCGGAAAGTTTCGTGGGCCGCGAGCTCAAAGTCCTCATCGAAGGCGAGGCGAACGCCAAGCAGCTTCAAAGCGCCAACGTCAGCTCATGGGAACACGGACTCATCCGCGAGACGGACAAACACACGAGCCAGATGAAAGGCCATTACTTCGTCGCGCGTGGCGAGGCGGATGCACCGGACATTGACGGCCGCGTCTATATCCGCGCCGCGAAAGGCGCGTTGCCCGTCGGCCAGTTCGCCACCGTAAAGGTCATTGGCCACACCGATTACGATTTGATTGCCGAGCCGGTTTGATTCCTCTAAACATACCTGGATATGACACCGGGTTTGGAAATAGCCATAGCAGGAATGTATGAAGCATTTTCCTGCGAGCCAAAACCATCTGCAATACCTTGGTGCACTTGTCCTTCTTGTGCTCATGGCCAGAATGCTTCGACCTTGCTTACAAAACCACTGCACTTGTTGTCACCCGACGAATTAAGCCATTATGCCGAATCCGTATTTCTCACCGCTGGATCGGCGGCAGATTTTAGATATTTTTTACCCCGCATTTTAGAAATCTTGATTACCCAAGCAGGCTGGTGGCCAAGCCCAGAAGTTGTCGGTAGGACGATATACAACGGCTGGGAAACATTTTCTGAACGCCAACAAAAAACTGTGCTCTCCTTTTTCACAGAAGCAATGACTACTTTGGTTGCATCTTCAGACGGGCATGCTTTGGATGAGTGGATTTGCGGAATTGCGCGTGCCAACGCCAACCTGAAAACATATTTGGAATTGATTGAAAAGAATACATCGGCGTTGGTTGCATTATATGAGCAAAACAGTGAAAGCTTAAACAAAGGCAAATTAACAAATAGTTTTTGGGATGGTAAATCGCCAAATGAAAAGATTGTTATGGATTGGTTTCAATCCCAACAAATTCAAGATTTGATTAATGCCGCTTACGGTTTGAAATAATTTATGGCAACCCTTGTCTTCGACATTGAAACCTCCGCGCAACCCATCGATAACTTCGACGAGGCGCAGCAGGAATACCTCTTCCGCGAAACCGAGAAGATCGACGACGCCATTGCCAAGCAGGCCAAGCGCGAGGAGATCACCCGCTTCATGTCGCTCTGGCCGTTCACCTCGCAGGTCGTGTGCATCGCCATGCTCAATGCCGAAACCGGGCGCGGCCAGTCCATCTTCATCGCCGAGGATTACGAGGACGCGGACGAAGCCGGCCCCGTCGAGTTCGTGCCCGTGGCCGACGAGACCGAGCTGCTCACCGCGTTCTGGGATGTGGCGAAGCATTACGACAGCGTCGTCACCTTCAACGGGCGCGGGTTCGACGTGCCGTTCATCTACCTGCGCTCGGCGCTGCTCAACGTGCCGATCTCGA
>CAYUGC010000395.1:0-2143 GCA_964444085.1 uncultured Bifidobacteriaceae bacterium
CGTCGCGCGTTTCACCTTTTCCGCCGGCGTGTCGTAGGTCAGGCCGAAATTCATTTCCGTCTTGATGGTCGGGCGGCGCGTGATGTTGGTGATGATGGCGTTGCCCATCAGCTTGTTCGGAATCGTCACATGATGCCCGTCAAGGCTGCGGACGTTCGTGCTCCGCAGGCCGATGGTTTCCACCATGCCATCCACGCCTTCGACCTTGATGCGGTCGCCGATGTGAAACGGCTTGTCCAAGAAAATCGCCACCGCGCCGAAGAGGTTGGCCACCGTGTCCTGCGCCGCGAGGCCGAGCGCCAGGCCGCCGACGGACAGGCCGGCGAGCAGGGATTTGATTTCCCAGTTCAGATTTTCCGCCGTCAGCAAAATCGCCGCGATGATGATGGCCGTCTTGCCCACTTTGCTGATAAACGGCAAGAGCTGGTCCGCAAACGTGCGGTCGGCGGGCGAGATGATTTTTTCGCGCCAGACACCGAGCAGCAGATCCACGATTTTCAACGCGACATAAGTGACCGAACAGGCAACGATTATGATGAACGCGCGGGAAATGTAGCTTTGCGCGCGTTCCGGCCAGTCAAACACGTTAAGTCCGATGTTCAGAAAAATGACAAAGGCCACCACCTTGACCGGCCCATGCAGCAGTTCCAACAGCAGGTCGTCGTATTTTGTCTCGGTCTTGGCTGCAATCCGTTTAAGCCAGCCATAGACGCCCTGATCCAGCACCCACGCTGCTAAGAACGCCAGTGCGATATAAATCAGCGAGGCGAGATATTTCCAGAGCGGCTGGTTGAGCGCTTCATGCTCCTTGAGGAAATCCACCGTATCCAAACCAAACGTCAGGACCGGAATTTTGTTGGTGGGCGTCGTTGGGTCGGAAGCCGGGGTCGTGATGCCAGCGGGCTTGGCTGGGATGTTGGTGACGGTTTGCGCCTCGGACCAGACCGCCCAAAAAGCGATGGCGGCAAACGCCACCAGTCCAAGCCGCCAAACCCATTGGAATCTCCATTTCATATCGGAAAATTATGGCGAAAAACATCACGCCCTGACAAGTATTCCCCAACTCCTGTGGCCGTCCATTGCGGTTAATGCCCCGTAGCAGCCGACGTGAGGAGGCTCTAACATCAATCCATCCAGTTGCACCCCCTGCCAACTTCGGTTCAGGTCTCAGGTCTCAAGTTTCAGGTTTTGTTTTTCGTTTGTTCTTTTGCGCCTTCTGTGCCTTTTTGCGGCTAAAAATCCGTGTTTATCCGTGTCCATCCGTGGTTAAAATTCGACTGCGTCTTTTTGCGGCTAAGAGACTGTCTGAAAATGAAGTATTGGCGCTCGTCCTCGTCCTCGTCCTCGAATCTGGGTTTAAAAAGTTTGGCTTCAGGTTTTGCCATCATCAATCCTCAATCTTCCATCCTCGCTTTGGCTTTACGCCGGACAGCTTCCCGTTTCGGAGGGGAGACCGTTGCCACCAACGCCGATGTGCCAATGTTGTCTTCTGCAATATCTGTCAGCTCCCCAACTCACCCGCCGGCAACAATCTTGACGATCTCCAGCCGGTCACCCGCGCGGACTTGCCGTTGCGGAAATTCCGACGGCGCGACCGCCTCGCCGTTGTGTTCCACCACGACGCTGCGCGGCAAAAGGTTTTGCGCGACGAGGAATTTCTCCAATGAACACGGCAGTTCCGCCGCAACCGGTTTGCCGTTGGCAATGACTGAGTCCATGTTGCCGGTGGCTGCGCTTCAGTAGCGCGGCACGTTGCGGTCAATCTCGTCCGACCACGCGGTGATGCCGCCCTTGACGCTCTTGACGTATTTGAAGCCCTGCTGGCGCAGGAAATTCAGCGCCTTCATCGAGCGCACGCCGGCTTTGCAGTGCAGATAATACTGCTGATTCGGGTCGAGTTCCGTGAAGCGTTCGTTGAGCTGGCTCAACGGCAGCAGCGGCACGCCGTTGACCTTGGCGATTTCGTATTCATCCGGCTCGCGCACGTCCACGACCTTGATGTTGAGGCTCGGATTATCGAGCGCCTGCTTCATGTCCTGCACGGTGACTTCGTCGGGATTGCCGGTGTTTTCCGGCTCCGGCACGATGCCGCAGAAGGTCTCGTAATCAATCAATTCCTTGATCGTCGGATGCTCGCCGCAAA
>CAYUGC010000396.1:0-2133 GCA_964444085.1 uncultured Bifidobacteriaceae bacterium
ATTGATATCCTCATCGGCACGCAGATGATCGCGAAGGGACTGCATTTTCCGAACGTCACGCTCGTCGGCATCATTTACGCGGACATGGCGCTGCACCAGCCGGATTTCCGCGCGGGCGAACGCACCTTTCAATTGCTCACGCAGGTCTCCGGCCGCGCCGGTCGCGGCGACATCGAGGGCGAGGTGTTTGTGCAGGCGTTCACGCCGTTTCATCCGGCCATCCAATACGCGCGCCGGCACGACTTCAACGGCTTCTTCGAGCAGGAACTGGAATTTCGCAAGCAGCTCAATTATCCGCCGTTCAGCCGCGTCGCCATGCTCACGCTGAAAGGCCGCAACGAGGGCAAGGTGAAATTTTCCGCCGAACATTTGAAGCGCGAGCTGGAAAAAACCAAAGCCGAATTCAAAGACCTGGCCATTTCCGGCCCGGCCGCCGCGCCGCTCGCGCGCGCGGAAAATCTTTACCGCTTTCAAATCATGCTGAAGACGCGCGCGATGAGCCGGCTGAGTTCGGCGCTGGCAAAAATCACGGCGACGCTCACGCTGCCGGACGACGTGACGCTGGCGGTGGACATTGACCCGGTGGATTTGAGTTGAAAATTTCCCAAATCGCCGGACGATTGACCGATGCACTTGCTGCCAACGCCATGCTGAAAACCGCCCGCACCTCGCTGTTGCTGGCCGGGCTGGTTTTGCTGTGCGGCTGCCAGACGCCCAGCCTGTTCACCGCCACCGGCCCCGGCTGGCGCGTGCAGCAGGGCCAGGCGCTCTGGCGTCCGAAAAGCGGTCTGCCGGAATTCGGCGGCGACCTCGTGCTCGCGCGCGACGACGCCGGACGCTGCCTGATCCAGTTTGACAAGACGCCGATGGCGATTCTGTCCGCGCAGCTCACGACCAACCGCTGGCTGATAAAATTTCCGCAGCGCGACCTGAGTTTCAGCGGGCGCGGCGCCGGCTGGACGCGCTTTGCCTGGCTTTATTTGCCGGCGGCGCTCGACGGAAAACCGCTGCCGAAAGATTTCAAGTTTGAGCCAAAGCCGGACGGCGGCTGGCGGCTGGAAAATTCCGGCACTGGCGAAACCGTGGAAGGATTTTTATCACCGTGAGTTCACTTTTGAAACGTTGGTGGTGGGCTTTGCTGCTCGTGGCCGTTGCGCTCGGCCTCATGCGGCTGCGCTTCGACGTGGACGTGCTCGATTTGCTGCCGCCGGACGAGCCGACGGTGCAAGGCCTGAAACTTTACCAGCAGCATTTCACCAACGCCCGCGAATTGATTGTCACGCTCCGGGCGCCGGATTCCGAAACGGCGGAGCGTTTGGCCGACGAACTGGCGGCGCGATTGCGGCAGGAAACAAATATTGTCGAGGATGTGACCTGGCAGCCGCCGTGGCTGGAACGTCCGGATCAACTCGGCGAACTGCTCGGCTGGCTGTGGTTCAATCAGCCGCCCGGAGATTTTGCCGCGCTGACCAACCGGCTCGCGCCCGACCAGCTCAAGCCCGCGCTGGACGAGACGCGCGAACTGCTCGCCACTTCGATGTCGCCGATGGATCTCGCGCGCCGCTCATTCGACCCGTTCAATCTGTTGACAATGCCCGCGCTGACGAACATCAGCGGCATGAACATGGATCAGGGCAATCAGATGTTCGCTTCCACCAATGGAAATTTTCGTTTGCTGTTTGTGCAGTCCGCCGTGGACCTGACCAGCTACCGCGCCTGCGAAAGCTGGTTGAAATCCATCCATGCCGTCGTCGCTGAATTGCAGGCAGGGCCATCGAAAGAAGATTGGAAAGGCGTCACGGTTCGCTACACCGGTCGTCCGGTATTCGTGGAAGAAATCGCCACGAGCATGCAACACGACATGAGCCATTCGGTCGGCGCGACTTCAATCATCATTGCCATCTTGTTCTGGCTGACGCACCGGCGCTGGGTGCCGATGCTGTGGCTGCTCGCGTTGCTGGGTTTGATTTTGTTCGCGACATTGGCGCTGGGCGCGCTGGTGCTGGGAACGATCAGCGTGGTGGCGCTCGGTTTCGCCGCCGTGCTGCTGGGCTTGGCCGTGGATTATGCCGTCGTCCATTATCAGGAGGCGCTCGCGCATCCGCAGATGACCGTGCCGGAAATCCGCCGCGC
>CAYUGC010000397.1:0-2112 GCA_964444085.1 uncultured Bifidobacteriaceae bacterium
CGCCGGCATAGACGTTGTTGTTGGCGACCGCCATCGGTTCCCAGCCGCTGGTCGAACTGGCCTTGCCGAAGGAATAGGCATAGGTGGTATTGGCGGATAGCGGCACGGAAAGACCGCTCCATTTCAGCCAGTCGCCGTCGTTGAACGTGATGTTGCCGGAGGTATAGGTTTGCAGCAGCGTGGCGGTGGACCCGGACACGGAATAAACGTGCAGGTAATAGGGCTGGGCCGTGCCGATGCCGCTGTTGTTGCCGATGCCGCCGGTCCGCAGCGCCACCGAAGTCAGCATGTAGCCGCCCGAATTGGCGCCGGTGGTAAAGGTCTGGCCCGGCTCGCCGGTCCCGTGGCTGGTTTGATTGTCGGTGAAATAATTCAAACCATCCGGATTCAACGTATTGCCCGAGATGCTCAACTGGGAGATGTCATAAGTGCCGGGACTCGGCGCGGTGGCTCCGATGTCCGTAAGCGTTTGCGCCGGCAAACTACCCGCCAGCCCGATGGCAAGAAGCAGGCTCATGATTGCAAAAATAGGAGCCATTATCTGGCGATTCATTCTTCCACTTTTCCGGCGGCCCGGACGGGCAGCGCTTTCACGGACATGCTTGATGGGAGCGGGAAACGAGGGTTGCCCGGCGGATTCCAGTTTTGGTTGGTTTTGCATGATGTTCTTTGGTTGGGTTTAACGGAATTGGTGGGGGGAGGAGATTAAACGCTGCCGAGTGCGGACGGTGACACCGAGGGATGGTTGCAACTGAAGTAACTGAAGGAATTCAAACCGTCCGGCCTGGTCTGGTCACCGTTGAGGGACACGGGCGGGATGTCCTTCGGTCCGGGAGCTAGCCCGGACGATCCGGGGTCCATAAAACTTTGCGCCGATAAACGTCTCACCCAGCCGGCGGCGATAAACGCAAGAGTAGCGCCACGAATGATAGGGGTCATGTTTTCTACTCTGACCGGAAGCGCCGGAAAAACCAGTCATCAATTTTAATGACTCAGATTTTACTAAAGTCGAACGCCGGCTCCCGTCAGTCTGCGTTCGTCATCGCGAGGCCGCGTCAGCATCGTTGCTGCGGCAACGGGGCGCAGCCACTCTCCGGCCAGCTTTTAAATTCCGGTTTTATTCCATCCCCACCGACCGGCGCGCGGCCTTCTTGCCGGCGTGATGGGATTTGTCGGCGAGCATCCGGTTTTTCGCGCGACGCGAACGCTTGCGCTTCTGCCGGCGGATCTTCTCGATCTCGGCGCGCTGCGCGGCCACGAAACCGTTTTTCTTTTCCTCGATCTTGTCGAGCAGCAGCCGGCGGGCGATGAAGCGGTTGAGCCCCTGCTGGCGCGTCTCCTGGCATTTCACCGATACGCCGGTCGGGCGATGGACCAGCATGACGCAGGTGGAAACCTTGTTGACGTTCTGGCCGCCGTGGCCGCCGGAGCGGACAAAACTTTCCTCGATGTCCGCCTCGCGCACGTCCAGCGCGGCCATGCGCTGCGCGAGCTGGCTTTCTTTTTCGAGGCTGACGGGAAATGCGCTCATGCGAAAACACTAACGGCAGACCGGGCGCGACCCAATCTTAATCTGCCCAAGGCGTGTATGCAAAATGGTGGCGTCAGGCATCCTTGCTGCTCGGTAGAAATGATGGGGCAGGCATTGTTGCCGGGACGTTTCCCCCTCATCCGGCCTGCGGCCACCTTCTCCCCCACCGGGGGAGTCTTTTGCTGCTCGGGAAGCAGCAAAAGGAATCCGGCCGAGCCGGAGGCCGCAAGGCCGAGTGCGCGGGAGCGAACGAGTCCACGCCGGGATGAGGGGGCGCTTGCAGTCAACCGGGCGTCCACACACAAGTTTTCTACAAAGCAACCGGCTGGCACATTTTGTCCCTTTTTGGCACCCGGTTTTGGCAGTGCAGAAAAGTGACAAAAGGTGACACGGACGGAAAAGCCAAATGCTGAAAAGCTGACATGCTGACATACTGAAAAATAAAGGCAGTGGGCAATGGGCCGGAGCCAGAACCCCCTCACCCCATGAAACTTCAGATGGTGGGAAGAGCACCTCACCCCGGCCATCTCCCCATCGGCTCCGCAGACTCCGCCGACGCGGAGAGGGAGAAACGCTCCCGG
>CAYUGC010000398.1:0-2110 GCA_964444085.1 uncultured Bifidobacteriaceae bacterium
AGCGGCGTGCGCGAATCAATGTCGCCGATGGTGTTCTTCCAATGGTTCATGTGCGCGAAGTCGTCGCCCTCCACCCAGCAGCCGCCGGGAAAACGCAGGAATTTTGGATGCAGCGCGTCGAGTGATTCGGCAATATCCACGCGCAGGCCGTGATCTTTCCACGTCTTTTTCGGAATCAACGAAACCATGTCGAGAAACAGCACGCCGTGGCCGTCGCCGGAAATTTCCAGCTTCGACTTCGGGTCCCCGCCGGTCGCGGTCAAATCCAGCGTATAATACTTCCAGCCGCCGCCGATGCCGGAAATGTCGCCGCTCGCCAAAACTTCGCCGGTGCTGCCCAATAATTTTACCGTAAGCTTGCCGTCAAACTTTTCACCGCGCGCCGCCAGTTTCAGCGTGTAGCTGTCGCCGGAAACGAAGTTCATGCCCCAATAACCTTCATTCTGCAAAGTGAACGCGCCGTCCACTTTCACGCGCAGCGATTTGCGGTTGAACGCATTCAGCGGCACGGGCTGGCCATGCACGTCCGCCGTGATGACCGCCGCCTCGCTTTTGCCGCCGCCGACAGCTGCTAACTTCCAGTTCTCCGGCGTGTCAGCATCTTCGAACGAGCGGTTGCGCACCAGTTCAGGATAGATGCCGCCGTCCGAGGACATATTGATGTCCTCGAAGAAAATCCCCCACAACGTCGGCGAAATCGCGTGGCCGGGATGCGCCGCGTCCACGGTGATTTTCGCCGGTTGTGCGCTGCCTGAAATGGCCGACGCCAAGACGACGGCGGCAAAATATCTCTTCAGTTTCATTTTGCGGGGATATTTTTTTCGAGGATTGGTTTGATTTCAGGAAACCCAGCCGCTCTTCAGGCCGTAAGCTGCATCGTTCCAAGTGAGCTCCTGTTTAAACTGGCGCAGCTTCGTGTCGGCATCAATCACGACGACTTCCAAACCGGCGATTGCGCCGAAATCTTCGAGCATCTCGGTTGTGACCACCTGGCTGAAGCCGGTGTGATGCGCGCCGCCCGCGTAAATCCACGCCGCGCAGGCGTCGTCGAAATTCGGACGGCACTTCCACACGGCGCGGGCCACGGGCAGCTTGGGCATGTCTTCCGGCGGCGTGAGGCAATCCACTTCGTTGATGAGCAAGCGGAAGCGGTTGCCGAAATCCATGAGTGCCGCGTTGACCGCTGCGCCGGCGGGCGCGTTGAAGACCAAGCGCGCCGGATCGGCCTTGCCGCCGATGCCGAGCGGATGCACTTCGAGCGCCGCCTTGCCATCGGCGATGGACGGACAAATTTCCAACATATGCGAGCCGAGCACCATCTTGTTGCCGCATTGCAGATGATAGGTGTAATCCTCCATGAAGGACGCGCCGCCGAGGCCGGTCGCCATCACTTTCATCGCGCGGACGAGTGCCGCCGTTTTCCAGTCGCCTTCGCCGGCGAAACCAAATCCAGCCGCCATCATGCGCTGCGAGCCGATGCCGGGCAATTGCGCCAGGCCGTGCAAATCTTCAAACGTGTCGGTGTAACCTTTGAAACCGCCGGCGGTGAGAAATTGCTTGAGGCCGAGTTCGATGCGCGCCGCGTCGCGAACGGACTTGTGGCGCTTGCTGCCTTTCTTCAAATCAGCCGCGATGACATAGGTGGCTTCGTATTCCTTGATGAGCGCGTCCACTTCTTTTTCTGTGACAGCATTGACGACTTTCACCAAGTCACCGACGCCGTAGGTGTTGACGGAGTAACCGAACTTCAACTGCGCGGCAACCTTGTCGCCTTCGGTCACAGCCACTTCGCGCATATTGTCGCCGAAGCGGATGAACTTCGCGCCCTGCCAGTCGGCCCACGCGGCGGCGGCACGCGTCCAAGCGCCAATCTTTTCCTGCGTGGCTTCTTCCTGCCAGAAACCGACGACGACTTTGCGGTTCAAGCGCATCCGGCTCATGATGAAACCGTGCTCGCGGTCACCGTGCGCGGCCTGGTTCATGTTCATGAAATCCATGTCAATCGTGCTCCACGGCAGATCGCGGTTGTATTGCGTGTGCAAATGGCAAATCGGCTTGCGAAGCTGCTTGAGGCCGTTGATCCACATCTTCGACGGCGAAAACGTGTGGC
>CAYUGC010000399.1:0-2101 GCA_964444085.1 uncultured Bifidobacteriaceae bacterium
CTGGTGGGTTTGTCCGTCGTCGTGGATGGCAAGGAGTATCAGCGAGACCCGAAGCAGTTTGTCGCCTATGACGGTGTGCTTATATTTCAGCCCAAGCTCGGGTGGCGCAGCCGTGTTTCTTTTTCGCAGTTTCTCATTCCGCCAGAGACGTTGGCTTTCGGACGGCACACAGTCGCTTTGAGAGACGCTGGTTCAGAATCAAACACACAGACCATATTCATTGAGCTACGAAAATGACGATGCCTAACCAGTCGCCGGAGCATCTAACCGCCGTTGGCGCTGGCAGTTGGCGTTCCCAACGCTGCCACAAGTTGTTGGCTCCAAAGGAAACGTTCACTGCGCGAACTGTGATCGCGGTTCCACCTGCGTTCCCGCCTTCACTGCGTTATGGCGCGGCAAGTCACTTCCGCCTTCGTCCGACTACGGCGGGACAAGTCGGCGCGACAAGCGCGGTTCCCGTCGCGAGGAAGGCATGGCTCAGCTATTTTCGTTAGGCAGCATTTGTCCGTCACACAAACACAAACAAAACAACAAAATTGAAACCTATGAGAAAACTAATCGTTCCCGTATTGGTCGGCCTTTCAGCCATGACACTTTTGACTGGCTGTATCGGTCTGTCTATCGGCGGCGGCACCACAAGCAAACCAGTGACAGCTACGGTCGGACAGCAGTTGATGGATTTGCAGAAGGCCAAGGATACCGGAGCCATCACGGATGCAGAGTATCAGGCGCAGAAGACAAAGATTCTCAACGAGAAGTAATCCAAGTGGGAGTATCAAGTCGCCGGAGCCGCCGTCCTGTCAAGCCGCAGCTTTGGGGCGAAGGCTGATGGCGCTTGCAGTTGGCGTTCCCAACGCTGCCACGATATGGATGCCCAAAATATATAGTTTGCTGCGGGAACTGTATCGCTGACGCGGTTCACATCGCAGGTCGGTGGTGCTCAGCTTTTTTCGTCCAAGGGGTATTTGCGTATATGTCTAAATCGTTCATCTTTGTGCTAGGAGTGATTGCCATACTTGTCATTTTGGCAGTTGGTGTTCCTCGGTATATTGGCAGTCACGCAAAGGGGAGTGTCTCCGCGTGTGTCAATAATTTGAGATGGATTGATGGCTTGAAGGAACAGTGGGCGCTTGAGCACGCGCAGACCTCCAATGCTCCGACTTGGGACGATCTTCGGCCATATACGCATGGCCACACAAATTATCCGATTTGTCCAGCAGGCGGGACTTACACATTCGGACGGAGAGGCGAACTTCCAACATGTTCACTCGGCTCAAACGTAGTTCCAGCCCATATTCTGCAATATTAGCTCGCCCCCATTGGAGCCGCAGGTTTTGACCGGGTCGGACGGATGGATTTTTGCGGCTCGACAGGTTTGGCGGCGCGCAGTATGTCTGTCTTCATGGTGTTGGCTTCTCTTTCATCTGTTGTCTGGGGCGGGAGTCGCACAACCTGTGGCTCGGCACCGTTCTCACGGGGCAACCCACGTTTAACTCGGAGAGCAGACACACTATTTGCTTTCATCACCAGCCATACTGGCTAGGCGGCATTGCGCTTATGGGCACGAAACCAACAAATGAAAATCTCCTGCAAAGACTCACGCGGGAGAATGAGGAGCGTCGTGCAGAGATGGTGCGTGGCCAGCAGAGATATTGGCAGACTTTCAACATCGCAGGACGTTTTATCGGCGGATGTTTTTTCGTTGCCGGTTTTATTGTGTTTGCTTCTTTGTTGACGCATGGCGAGATTCTTGGAGCCGTCATGGGAGCAGTTGTTGCTGTGCTCGGCATTTTGATGATGTGCGCCAAGCCATCGCGTCCAGACATTACCAAAGACCACAAGACGGATTTGTGATTTTGGATTCATTGCCGTCTAACACCTCTCAAGCCCGATAGGTCAACAGGAAAAAAGGAATCCGCCGGAAAAGTTACCTATTCCGTTTTTGCGTCCAACGAACGTGCGTTCAGCTTAAAGCATTTCCATAAATCCTGTAGCGCCAATCCCGCCGCTGGTATTTTCTTTTGGCGACCGCCCTCACCCCCACAACCCCCTCATCCGTCCTGCGGACACCTTCTCCCCCAAGGGGGAGAAGGAATTGACT
>CAYUGC010000400.1:0-2096 GCA_964444085.1 uncultured Bifidobacteriaceae bacterium
GTCAGGCCGGAAGTCCAGTTCCAGGTGCTTTGATCGTTGTTCCAAGTGTAGCCAATCATGCCAGCGTTCGAACCAAAGGAGCCGCCGTAGTTGATTCCCGCCATCGTGCCGCCGCTGCGCCAGAACAACAACCCTGCGTAATCCGTCATGGCGCTGAAAGGATAAATCCACGCGGTGACGGTCACGGTGTTCGTGTTCAAGTTCAGCGCGGGAATGTTGATCCATGAGTTTGCCGTGCCGTTTGCAAATTGTGCCGCAGTGTTCGTCATTTCAAAGCCAAGAAAATCTGGCGGACGCGGCCCGGCAGCGCCCAGCACCACCGCGCCGGCATTCGTGCCGTTGCGACTTCCCATGGCATCATATAGTAACGCGCCGTTTGTCTCGGAAAACCGCCACCAAACATACGGATTCGCACCGAGCATCGCGGTTTGATACGCCATGCTTGTCGTGGCATAGGTCGGCTTGGCGCTGGCCTCGGTGGAAGGCGAAGTTTCACCGCCGAACACGGGATTGATCGCCGTGACGGTATAGAAATACGTCTGGCCATTGACGACATTCGTATCGGCGAACGCGGTCGAAGTCAAGCCAGCCACATACGGCGTGGCGGATTCGCCGCCGCTGCTCGTGCCGCGATAGAGGTTGAACGACGCGCTGCCAGCCGCCGCCGTCCACGAAAGATTCACCACGTTGTCGCCCGCAACGGCGACGAAGCCAGCCGGCGTGCCGCGTGACACGACAATTTTGTCAAAGTTTGGCGCGAGGTTGGTTGAGTTGCTGAAGGCGAGCGCATTCTGGCCAGCATTGAGCGGTTGATACGTTGTGATGACCGAAGGCGATGTGTCACTGCCGGTCGCCGGGAAGGAAATGTTCGTGGCCGCGCCGCCGTTCACGCTCAATTGCGCCGTGCGGGCTGCGGCACTGGCATAATAGATGTCCACTTCGTAAAGTCCGCTCGATGGCGCAGTTACTTTATTAAATTGAAGCGCGTTCGCCGCGCCGTTGCCGACGCCGGTGACATAAGCGGTCGCCGAAAAGCTGGAAGCGTGCGGAACGAAATAGACATTGCCGGAATAACCATTGTAACCGGATTCAGCTTCGTAAGTGCGCGGCCGATTCCAGTCAAACATGCCGGTGATTTTCAGCAGCACCGAGCCGTGCGCGGGAATGTTCGTCGCGGTGCAACTGCCCGTAAAGCTTCCCCAATTCGCGTGCGCCCACAAATCGCGCACACTCGCGGATGAACCGCCGACCAGTCCAAGGTCTGGCCAGTTGACCGTGAGATTGGCCGCCGCACTGGAGCGATTCAGCAGCAGCACGGCGTATTGGCCGGAAACAAAACTGCCGAGCGGCTTGGCATAAACATTGTTCGCCACTTTTGTGCCGACTGCACCGAGCGCATCTTGATCCACGGCGATGGCTTCGGTGTTGGTCATCGTGGCGAGCGTCGCGGCGCCCAACGGCGGCGGGTAATTGCCGCCAGTCATGCGCACGTCCGTGCCGATCATCAGCGGCGCGCCGAGGATGCACCACATGTTGAAATGGGTGCGGCCTTCGAGATCGCTGATGCCGTTCATGCCGGTGCAAAACATGTCGGGATCGTTCCAGCGGCCGGGAGCCTGCGCATACCAGTCCGCCAGCGCGACGTCGAATTCGCGGAGGATGTCACTCCACGCGACCGAGCCGCCGGAATAGTCGAGGCTGATGTCCTGGCTGACGCGATACGCGTTGGCGATGCGCGTGCCGAATTTCACGGCGTCGGTCTGCGGGCAGGAAAGGCTGACGACGATGGGCCGGTTCGAGGCGTTGTTGGCGATGGCATAAGCGGCGGCGTAAAAATCGCCTGGGCCGTGGTCGTCAATCTTCACGAAGTCCCAGCCCCACGCGGCGAATTGATTCGCGTCCTGCTGGTAATACCCAAAACTGCCGATCTGGGAATTGGTGATGGCATATCCGAGCGCGCCGATGTCCGTATAACCGCCCATCAACAGCCCCTTGGAATGGACGTAATCCGAAACGTATTTCATGCCGTGCGGCCAGTAGGTGGAACTGGGAATCAAATTACCATTGGCATCGCGGCTGCCGCGTCCGGGCGTGGC
>CAYUGC010000401.1:0-2086 GCA_964444085.1 uncultured Bifidobacteriaceae bacterium
TCCGTCGTCTCGCTGATGCGCAGGACAATTTTCACCGTCTCATCGCCGTTGCCTTCGCTGATGGCCAGCAGCAGGCGCAGCAGATTTTCCTGCATGGCGGAACTCACCCGGCCGGTCATCCCCAGATCCAGCAGCGCGATGCGTCCGTCATCCGTCAGGAAAACGTTGCCGGGATGCGGGTCGGCATGGAAGAAGCCGTCAATCAGCACCTGCTTCAAGTAAGCTTGGAACAGTTCCTCGGCCAGGACATCGCCGTTGATCTCCAGTTTGACGACGGGACTGAGCGTGGTGATTTTGGCGCCGCTGACATAATCCATCGTCAACACGCTGCGGGAACTGTAATCGGGCACGGGCAAGGGCACGAGGATGTGCGGAAACTCCTTCAGGTTGCTGGCCAGCGTGGTCAGGTTGGACGCTTCGCGCTGATAATCCAATTCCTGCAGGATGGAGGTTTTGAACTCCGCGAGGATTTTTCCGAAGCGATAACGCCGGCCGAGATCCGTGTGCGCGTCGAAAAAGTCCGCGATCTCCTCGAGCACTTCAAAGTCCTCCGCAATCTGTTTGCGGATATCCGGGCGCTGCACTTTCACGACCACGGGACGCCCGTCGCGCAAGGCCGCGCGATGCACCTGCCCGAGCGACGCGGCGGCCAGGTGTTTTTCCTCAAAATAGGAAAAGGCCTTGGAGATGCGGACGCCGAGCTCGCTGGAAATGATTTCTTCGACTTGCTCGTATGGAAACGGTTTAACCTTGTCCTGCAGGCGCGCGAGCGCCTTCAGATAGGGTTCCGGCAAAAGGTCGGGCCGGCTGGAAAGCAACTGGCCGAATTTGATGAACGTCGGCCCCATTTTTTCCAGATCATCCGCCAGCTCTTCCGGCGCGGGCTGGCCGGGCCGGGCCGCCACCGGGGTCTTATCGTCGCCCGCGACCTCACTGGAAAATTCCTTGGCCAGATCCGAAGTGCCATACTTCCAGAACAACATCGCGATGTCCTTGTAGCGTTTCAGATGATGCGGCTTCAACGACAGTTTCATAAGCGTAATGCGGTCAACCGCCGGCTTTGGCTCCGGGCGGAGGCGCGGACTTATTCATAAGTGATCATGACTTCGCAATTTTCAAACCGTTCTCTTGCCAGGATTCAAAGCCGCCGTCCATTTCCATGACGGAATAACCCTGCGCGGCGAACAGCATCGCGGCGTGGGCGCCCAGGTGACAGTTCTGGGCATAGCAGTAAATGAGGTTCATCGCATCGCGGCGCAAACCGGCGAAGGTGCCCCATTTTTCCTGCGGCAGATTGATGGCACCGGGGACGTGGCCTTTTTTGAAATCTTTGGCCTCGCGCACGTCCATGATGACGACGTCCGCTTTTTTCGCAATGAGGTGGCTGACTTCGACGGGGCCGGTGGTGAAAGCCATTTTGTCGGCGAAGAATTGCTTCGCCTTGGCCGCGTTGCGCTTGAATGGTTTAGTCATAACCGGGCGTTAATTTTTCATGGCTGTGAGGTGCGGCAAAGGCGCGCCGACGCATCAGATTTTTGACCTGCGGAATCCGCCCATGAGAAAGACGACCAGGCAAATCAGCAGAACCAAGCCCAGCCCGCTGCCGCCGATGACGGGCCCGCCAAAATAAAACCCGCCGCCGCCGAACAGGAGGAGCAGCACCACCATGATCAATAATATATTCATGCCCGTAAGTTAACCCGCCGGCGCAAAGTTGCCATGGGGTGTACACCCCACTTGCGGGACCGGCGAACGAAATTAAGCTGGGCGGTGAACCCTGGCATGAAGCGAGACGGTTCAGGGCCAGGTGCGATGAGATTTCCGCGAAGGTTTCAGGAAATGGTCAGAGCACTGAAAAGCTGAAGAACAAACAACCGGTCAAACACACAAAAAACAACATCATGAACCAATACAAAAATCCAAACTGGTGGAACCAGAAAAACGACTCCGCATGGGAACGCACCAAGGCCGCCTTCAAGCGGGATTGGGACCAGACCAAGCATGACCTGGGCGGTCACGCGCCGGACACGGATCAAAAAATCGGCAATACCACCCGGCAGGCCGCCGGCAAGGAAGCCATCCCGCC
>CAYUGC010000402.1:0-2080 GCA_964444085.1 uncultured Bifidobacteriaceae bacterium
GCAGGTAAAACTTGAGGATGCGCGTGCTATTGCGGTGGAGGTGTTTTTCCAAGTCGTTGATGGAACGATAGCGTTTCTCCCAGAATTTTTTGTCACCCGCGGTTTCCGGCGGCAGCCCCTGCCCGGAGAGGATTTCCGGATGCACTTTCACGACGAGCACCTCCTCGTAATACGAGCGGTTGAAGATACCGATGCGCCCGCGCTCCGGCAGGTTGCGCGTGGTGCGCCAGAGGAAATCATGCTCCAGCTCCTCCGCGCTCGGATGTTTGAAGCTGAAGACCTGGCAGCCCTGAGGGTTGACGCCGGACATGACGTGCTTGATTGCGCCATCCTTGCCCGCCGCGTCCATCGCCTGAAAAATCAGCAGCAGCGAAAAGCGGTTGTCCGCGTAGAGCAACTCCTGGCGCTCGCTCAATTCCCGGATGTGCGCGGCGAGCAGCTTCTGGTAGTCGTCAGCCGACCGGTAGAACGGCTTCACCTGGGTCGGCAGCTTCTTGAGATTGACCTGGCCGCCTGCGCGCACGCGAAATTCCTTCGTGGAGATTTTCATGAGCCGACTCTAGGCCGGAAGACCTCCGGTTGAAAGCAGAATTGCCGCCGAAAAAACGCCTTCACTAGAAAAAACGTGCCGATGAAAAAGCCCGTTACCAGCAGGATGCAGAGCAGGAAAACCAGATAACCCAGCAACACCAATTCCGCCCGCAGCAGGCTGGCTTCAGCGCCGTCAGGCGGACGGCGCACGGCGGCGTTTTCGGACGAGCACGATGCCCACCCCGATGGCCGCCGTCAGCAGCAACAACAGTCCGGACGCCCACAGAAAACGAAACGCCTTGAATGACTTCACCAACAGGGTCGTCAGCGGCATTGATCCCGGCATGACGGTTATGAAGTAATTGTGCCCCAGACCGCGGGCGAAGCGCACCGGCTCGGTTGCCAAAGTCCCGCCCTGGTTCTTGAACTCATAGACATCGCCGCGCCCGGCGGTCACGAACAGGTTGCCGCGGCTGTCGAACACCAGGCAGGAAGCCCCCCTGAACTTTTGGGAGAAAAGGGATCGGGCGGCCCCGGGCGCAAATTTGTAAATCCCGTCCCCGCCGCCGACGAACAGGTTGCCGTGGCGATCAAACGTAAGACTGTTCGCCCGCAGGCCGGCCGCGAACGTGGTCCGGCCGCCGTCGTCATCAAATCTGTAAACTGCGCCGGTTTTCTGGTCCGCCGCGAAGAGCTGGCCGCTGCGGTCAAAGGCCACTTGGACAGGCGCACCCAGATTGGTGGCAATGACGCTGTTCAGGCTTCCATCCGCATTCAGCTTGTCAATCCGGCCCACCCACTGATACGGCACATCGAGATTGCCGTCATGGTCAAAGGCCAGCCCGCCGCCGGAACTGTCCAGCTCCGCAAAGACGGTGTGCTGGCCGTCTGGGGTGAACTTTTGGATGGTGCGGCTGCCGAAGTCCGACTCATAGATGTTCCCCTTGCCGTCCGTGGTCAGGCCGTTGACGCCGTGGATCTCGCCGCAAAAAACCGCCTTGCTCCAGCCGCCCACCGTGTCGAATTCGTATAGGTTGGTGCCCCAGTCATCACCCACGAACAACAAATCAGCCCGCGCCGGCGCCGGCGGCAACAGCAGCACCGCCACGGTGAGGGCGATGACCGTCAGAGGTTCAATCAGGATGAACGCGCGGCGGGGATTCATCCGGAAACTTTAACCGCCAAGCCGCCCGCAAGGCAAAAGAAAACCGGCCCGCCAGCAGCCATCCCAGCAACGGCACGACGCGCCGGCGATAAACCAGAAAGCCGATTCCACACGGATATAAAATTGTGCCGGGCGGGCAAGGCTGCTAATGTTCAGCATTGTTATTTTGAATACCAAGGATTTTGCCATGAAAAGCGTCTCCCTAAAATTGTTTCCCCTGCTGTCGCTGCTGCTCCTCGCCGCCGGTTCCGCCCTGGCCCAGCCGACGTTGACCATCAGCCCGGCGGTCATCAGCAACACCTATCCCGGCGTCATCACGCTCACCATCACCGGCCTGACGAACACGGAACAGGTGAGCGTGCAGCGCTGGCTGGATGGCAACGC
>CAYUGC010000403.1:0-2077 GCA_964444085.1 uncultured Bifidobacteriaceae bacterium
TGCGAGGGCGAGTGCAAGGTGTGCGGCGGGACGTTCACCCTGAACCGCCCGCTGTCCGCCGCCCCGTTGACCAAATGTCCAGCCTGCAAGAAGCCGGTGCGCAAAATCATTTCCGGTTTCAGCACGCCGCACAAGCTCAAGCCGCTGTCCATTTCGGACGCGAAGAAGTCCGGCTTCCAGGTCTATAAACGGCTCGGCAAGGGCGAATACGAGCGGCAGTGAACCGCAGCCAGAAGCAGGCGGCGGCGGTCGCGCAGATTTCATTTTGAATTCTTTTTTGACGGAGGTTGTCCATTGCTTTAGCGTGAGAGTGGAAGATGAATCATTGTCAGTCCAAATTTTTGCTGTCAGTCGTGCTGCTTGGCGCGGCGGCGTGTTCCGTGCCGGCGCAGCAGACGATTATTTTTTCCAAGCCGGCGGACATGTCGGCGGACAAGGCCAACGCCTTCCTGCCGGGCGCCACGCACCACGCCGGCGATTACAATGCGCCCCATGCGCTGTTCAACGATTTCACGCCGGATTTGCCGCTGCCCAAGCCGGTGTTCCACAACAACAACGCTTCGGTGCAAGAGGCGCTGGAAAAGCGCAAGAACTGGACGCTGTTGACACCGCAGCAAATCCTCGGCATCGAAACACCGGCGCAAGTCCTCGGTGTGCCGGACAAAGCCGGTGAAAAAAAGCTGTCGCTGACGGAGCAGTTCCTGCTGCGCGAAAGCCGCGAGTCGGCGCAGTCGGCGACCAACGGACGCCCGGCCAACGCGGCGCTGCCGGGCGAATGGTCCGACCGGAACCCATTCGAGAACAAGAATCAGAAGGACGCGAATGACGCGTTGTATCCGTCCCGCCACGAGCCGCCGAAGCTGGAACCGGGTACGCGCTATTTCAATAAATTAACGGAGGCACTGGATTCAGCCGGTGCCCCGGAGCAAAAAAACAGTTCGCCGTGGAACAGCGTTTTCGCCCAGCCGAGCCGGCCCAAGCAGACACCGGAACAATTGGCCGACATGGAGCGGTTCCGCGCGTTGATGGAGCCGCCGGCAGTGCCCACGCCGGCGGTGAACGCCGATGTCCCGACGCGCTTTTCCACCACGCGGGTGCCAACGTCGGAACCGAATCCGTTTATGCAGCCGGTGCCGGTGGCGAACCCGGCGGGACGCGGGGTGCAGCCCCTGGAAAATATTTTCTCCCGCCCGACGGGCATCAAGCCGCTTCCGCCCATCAGCACGCCGCCGCCCGCAACGACGACGAAAAAGGCGAACTGGGAAGCACAGTCGCCGCCGTGGATGCAGAACACGCCGCAGGCACCGCGCAGCGTCAACCAGCCGTTTTGACTTCAGTAGGCGGAGGTGCCGAGCATCACCTGCTCCAGCGTGGAGATGCCATCGCGCGCGCGGTCCAGCGCCACCATGCGCAAGGTTCGCATCCCCTGGTTCACGGCGAGCTTGGCCATTTCGCGCGTGCTGGCGCGGGCGATAATGAGCTTGCGGATCTGGTCGGAAATGGTCATGGCCTCAATGATCGCCATGCGTCCGACGTAGCCGGAATGCTTGCAGCGGTCGCAGCCGCGGCCACGGAACAATTGCACGCCGTCGAACATCACCGGGTCAATGCCGAGGTCTTCAAACATTTTCGCCGGATAGACCACCGGCTCCTTGCAATGCGAGCAAATGCGGCGCATGAGGCGTTGCGCGCACGACAAAATCACGGAGGATGAAATCAGGAACGGCGCGATGCCCATGTCATCAAGGCGCGCGATGGCGCCGGGCGCGTCGTTGCAGTGCATCGTGGAGAGCACCTGGTGACCGGTGAGCGCGGCCTCGATGGCGATTTCCGCCGTCTCGGTATCGCGGATTTCGCCGATCATGATGATATCGGGATCCTGGCGGAGAATCGAGCGCAGCGCGTTGGCGAAGGTGAGGCCGATTTCCTTTTTCGTCGGCACCTGGTTGATGCCGGGAATCTGGAATTCCACCGGGTCCTCCACGGTGATGATGTTCCACGTCGGGTTGTTCAACTCGTTCAGCGCGGAATAAAGCGTGGTGGTCTTGCCGGAACCGGTCGGGCCGGTGACGAGAAT
>CAYUGC010000404.1:0-2068 GCA_964444085.1 uncultured Bifidobacteriaceae bacterium
AAGCTGATGCCCAGCGAATGTTTCTCCGGATGGGCGCGGAGTTCGTCGAGCTTGTTCTGCAGTTCAATGATGGGCTTTTCGAAGTCGAGCCGATGTTTCATGCGTAGGAGAGAATACGCCTTTGCGAATGCTCAATCAATTCCTAATCATAATCGTCTGTTTGAAAATGGCGTGACAACCAAATCGCCCTGGACCTCCGAATTTCAACCACGGATGGACACGGATTAACACGGATTTTTATTAGCCGCAAAAAGGCGCAGAAGGCACAAAAAGGACAACCGGAAACGGCTTGAACAACAAAGTAACCAAGGCACAAAGGAAAACCGGGAATCTGAAAAAACGGTTTTTACGCGAATTACGCGAATCAGCGCGAATTATAAAACTTTTCACAGGTAACCGGCTCGCGAGGACGCTCGCCCCACCAAGACGAATCAATTTTCAACCACGGATGGACACGGATTAACACGGATTTTGGCCGCAAAAAAGCGCAGAAGGCACAAAAGGCACAAAGGTGAAACTGGAAATCTGAAAAAAACGGTTTTTACGCGAATTACGCGAATGGACGCGAATTGAAAAAATGGAGCCAAGCAATCGGAATTCAACGCAAAGATACAAAGGCGCAAAAACCGAGGATGACGATGAGGAGGATTGGTTGGGAGAGTGGCGTCTGGGGAAGGCGCAGGGCTCCGGCTGGCTTTCGACGTTCTTTGTTCATTGAAGCGTTCGTATTCCAGCCATGCCCAAAGCCGGCTGGAAGCCGGCGCTCCGGCGGCAGGGTTAACCCCGATTACGGATTACGATTAGGAGGGATATAAAAAGCGAAAGGCCGGACTTGCGTCCGGCCTTTGCGGTAATGAGGCTGATTACGCCTTCACCGAGGCGCTCAGAAGGGCGATGCGACCAACTTGGGGTCGCTGTCCGAGCCGCACCGCAAACGCAACCTCTACGTCAACCCTAAACGGACAGCGAAATTTCAAACAACAAAACATCAGACGCGGCCACCGCGAAAAGGTTCAAAATAATTTCAAAAATCTTTGCGCAGCCAACACTGTCATATATACCTAATTAACCGTTTGGTTACAAGTTAAAAACACCTTCATTCCCATAATTATCCGGGGGGTTCAGGCCGTGTTTGAAAAGCGGACAGCTTTGTCCACTTCCATTACACCCAGGCCGGATGCCACGATTTACTTGATCACCTGCGGCTCGTGCCAGACGTGGCCGGATTGCGCCAGCAGATCGTCGGCGGCAATCGGCCCCCAGGTGCCGGCGGCGTAGAATTCGCGGTTCGTCAGCGACTTGCCTTCCCAGCCGGCGCGGATGGCGTCGGCGATCTGCCACGCCGTCTCGACTTCGTCGCGGCGGATGAAGAGCGTGGCGTCGCCGGCGATGGCTTCCAGCAGCAGCCGCTCGTAGGCTTCGGGCGTGTAGGCGCCGAACTCGGAATCGTAGCTGAAGTGCATCCGCACGGGCCGCACGCCGAGGCTCATGCCGGGCACCTTGCCGTTGAAACGCAGGGAGATCCCCTCGTTCGGCTGCAAGCGCAACGTGAGCGCATTGGCGTCGAGCTTCTGACCGCACTTAGCGGCGAACAGGACATTCGGCGTGGGGCGGAACTGGATGCGCACCTCGCTCGCGCTTTGGGGCAGATTTTTGCCGGTGCGCAGATAAAACGGCACGTCGCTCCAGCGCCAGTTGTCAATGAACAGCTTCAACGCCACGAACGTCTCGACGTTGGAGGCCGGGTTCACCTTGGTTTCCTGCCGGTAGCCGGGGCGCGGCTGGCCGTCCACGGAGCCGGCGAAGTATTGCCCTCGCACCACCTGCTTGGCCACGTCCGTCGGCGACAGCGCGCGGATGGATTTGAGCAGCTTCACTTTTTCGTCGCGCACGGCCTCGGCTTCGAGCGACACCGGCGGTTCCATCGCGATGAGCGCGAGAACCTGCAGCATGTGGTTTTGCACCATGTCGCGGATCGCGCCGGCTTCCTCATAATAGCCGCCGCGCTCGCCCACGCCGAGTTTTTCGCTGACGGTGATCTGGACGTGGTCCACGGAATTGCGGTTCC
>CAYUGC010000405.1:0-2064 GCA_964444085.1 uncultured Bifidobacteriaceae bacterium
CATTTTGAGCAGGCAGGCCGGGCAGAGTCCGGCCAGCGCGCCGGTGGGAAGCGGCGTGCCGCATTGCGGGCATCGGTTGGCGTCGGGCATTGGCGGGTTCATTTTTACCGTGTCCATGCCCACTTCAGAAGCAAAACCGGTGAAGTGTTACAGGAAATATGGGGGGAACATCCAACAACCAACATCGAACGCCCAACATCCAATGGCACGGATGCGACTTTATTGGATGTTCGATGTTGGTTGTTGAATGTTGGATGTTTTCCACACGTTCACCGCATCCTGAACCCGCCCTGAAAAATCACCTCCGCCGCAACGACAACCAGAAAGATCACACCAACCACGGCGTTCAGACGGAAGAAGGCGACGTTGATCCAATTCAAACTGCGGCGGCGGGCGATCCAATGTTCCATCACCAGGCAGCCGACGATGAGAAACCAGCCAACCAGATACGCGATCCGGAACCCGCACAGAAAACCAAAGCCGAACAGCAGCCCGCACATGACCATGTGCGCGAGAAACGCCGCGGCCAGCGCATTCGACGGCCCCCACGCCACGACCAGCGAGCGCAGGCCGTGCGACTTGTCGAACTCGTAATCCTGCAGCGCGTAGATGATGTCGAAGCCGACCAGCCACAAAATCACGGCGACGGCGAGCGTGGTCATTTGGAAAATTTCCAGCGGCGAAACGTCCGCGCCACGCACCGCCAGCCACGCGCCGACAGGTGCGAGCGCCAGCGCAATGCCGAGAAAAACGTGTGTGTAATCCGTGAACCGTTTCGTCAGCGAATAAAAACACACCATAACCAGCGCCACCGGCGAGAGATAAAAGCACAGCGGGTTTAGATAATAGCTTGCAGCAATCAAGCCCGTCGCCGACAAGGCGCACAGTAAAACGGCGCTGGCCAAAGAAATTTGTCCGGCCGGCAGGTGGCGGTTGGCCGTGCGCGGATTCAGCGCGTCGAACTTGCGGTCCACGATGCGGTTGAAAGCCATGGCACACGTCCGCGCGCAGACCATCGCGGCGAGAATTAGTCCGAAGGTTTTCCAGCCCGGCCAGCCGCGCTGGTCGCGCGCGGCGACAAGCATCGCCGCCAGCGCGAACGGCAACGCGAAAACCGTGTGCGAGAAACGCACGAACGAGGCCCATTTTTGAATCGTAGAAAACATTTTTTAACCACGGATGAACACGGATGGACACGGACAAGAAATAACTTTGACGCGAATTAATACAAATTGATTCCGCGATGATTCGCGCAATTCGCGTCCGCCCAATCCGTGTTTATCCGTGTCCATCCGTGTTTGAGTCATTCCCGCTCCTCCGCCCAGCGCGGCGCAATCTGGTTCGACAAACCGATGTGGTCGAGCACACGGGCGACGACGGTGTCCGCCAGTTCGACAATCGTTTTTGCGCCGGAATAAAAACTGGGGTTGGCCGGAATCAGCGTCGCGCCGGCGAGCAGCAGCAATTCCATATTTTTGACGTGGATGAGGCTCAACGGCGTTTCGCGCGGCACCAAAATCAGTTTTTTCTTCTCCTTCAGCACCACGTCGGCGGCGCGGAGCAAAACATCCTCGCTATAACCGTGCGCGATGCGGCCCATCGTGCCCATCGTGCAGGGAATCACCACCATCACGTCCGGCGGGTTCGAGCCGCTGGCGAAGGGCGCATTCATGCTTTTCAGACCGTGCGGCGTGACGCCGGCGGGAAATTTCAGACCACCCGGCAGTTCCTCGGCCACGACCTGCTGCGCGTAATTGCTCAACACAACGTGGATCTCGTGCTCGTGCGGATTCAGATTATCCAGCAGCCGCTGCGCGTAAAGCGCGCCGCTGGCACCGGTGATGGCCACAAGAATTTTCAAGCGGACAAATCGTAAATCGTAAATCATAAATCGTAAATGAGGAAACAGCTTGAGTCCGCTTTCGCGTTCCGCACAATTGGCGCGTGTTCAAATTTGCGGCAATCATTTTTGGCGGAATACTCTTGGTCCTGGCCGGCTGTAGCACCGTGCCCAACGACAACGAGGAAACCGTGCCGCAGGAATGGTCGGCGACCAACACGGTC
>CAYUGC010000406.1:0-2061 GCA_964444085.1 uncultured Bifidobacteriaceae bacterium
GATAGATGTTCCAATTGGCCGGGGAGTAGCAGGCCACGGCGCGCAGATCTTTCTGAAAATCCAGCGAGAGCGAGTAAGTGACCATCGAGCCGAAGCTGAAGCCGCAGCAAAACACACGCGAGGCGTCCACGCTCAACTTATCCTTGAATAGCGCGAGCATGTCGGCAAAGAAAACATGGTCTTTATCATCTTGCGTCCGCCACGGCATTTGGTCGGTGTATCCCTGGGGCGCCACGAAAATGACGGGGACATGATCCCTTTCCGCATAGGTCTTCAGCCCATAGAATTGATTTTCCACCATCGTGTTCATGCTCCCGCCCATCATGTGCATGGCAAAAATCAACCGGTAAGGCTTGTTCTTGTCGTAATCGGCGGGTATGGCGATGATGTATTGGCGGGTAAGACCGGCGCTCGTGATCGTGTTCGTGTAGATTCCGCTTTTAAACTCCACCAGCGCTTTGCCGTGACCGGCGCTGGGGATGGGCGCGTTCTTCAATTTACGAGCAGCCTCAGCGGAGGACGGGCTTACGGTGCTGCACGAAGTGAAGATTGCCAATGTAATCACCGCGAAAGAAATTGTCTTTACCATTGAATTGTCTCCGATTGAATTATTGATTGGATTGATATTGCACGCCACGCAAACTCAACGCTGCGCGGGTGCGTGGGAATTCATGACCCGATGCTACCGGAACGCAGTCCAGGGAGTCAATCTGCGGTTCTTGGCGATTGGCCGGATGGTTTATCTCCTGAGAGGTTGTCTGAAAATGAAGTTTTGGCACTCCTCCTCGTCGTCGTTCTCGTCCTCGTCCTCGTCCTCGGGTTTTTCAGGGATTTCGAGGACGCGGAGGAGAACGACGACGATTTGGTGGTCACGCCATTTTCAGACAGGATCTGAGTCAGCCCCGCCAAACCAGTAACGGCGACCAGTCATGGGCAAGTTGTGGCGCAGACATCCTGCCTGTGTATTTCTGCCGGCATGGCCAAGCTGACGGGTTTCACAGGCAAGATGCTTATGCCATATCAACGCGGCAAAATCATCATCATGACGTCGAATACGATGACATCAAATGTCAACTGACACCAAAAACGGGCCGGGGTGGAACACCCCGGCCCGCTGGCCAACTGTATTTTCGAAACGTGTGAATCGCCGGATCAGATGAATTCGTTGATGAGGTTTTCGAGATATTCCTGGCGGCCGCTGGCGCTCGCGTCCGCTTCGCCCTTCTTCAGCATATAGGCTTCCAGTTCCTTGAAGCCGGCCTTGCCCGCCTCGATTTTCGCGCCGATACCGCTGTCCCATGAGGCGTAGCGGTTCTTCACAAACTCGGCCAGACGTCCGTCCTTGCGGATCGCCGCCGCAATCTTCAGGCCGCGCGCAAACGCGTCCATGCCCCCGATGTGCGCGTAAAACAAATCAATCGGCTCAAAACTTTCGCGGCGCACCTTCGCGTCGAAGTTCACCCCGCCCGTCTTGAACCCGCCATACTTCAGCACGCTCAACATCGTGTAGGTCGTCAGATAAATGCTCGTCGGAAACTGGTCCGTGTCCCAGCCCAACAACTCGTCGCCCGTGTTCGCGTCAATCGAACCCAGCGCGCCCGCCGCCCCGCAGACTTCCAGTTCGTGCTGCATCGTGTGGCCCGCCAGCGTCGCGTGGTTCGTCTCGATGTTCAGCTTGAAGTCGTTCAACAAATCAAATTCCCGCAGGAAGTTCAGGCACGCCGCCGCGTCGGAATCATACTGATGCTTCGTCGGCTCTTTCGGCTTCGGCTCAATGTAAAATTGTCCTTTGAAGCCTATCGCTTTTTTGTGCGCCACGGCCAGATGCAGGAATTTCGCCAGATGTTCCTGCTCGCGCTTCATGTCCGTGTTCAACAGCGTCATGTAGCCTTCGCGGCCGCCCCAGAACGTGTAGCCTTCGCCACCCAGCTCATGCGTCACTTCCATCGCCTTCTTCACCTGACAGGCGGCAAAGGCAAACACATCGGCGTTGCAGCTCGTGCTGGCACCGTGGACGAAACGCGGATGCGAAAACGCATTGGTCGTGCCCCACAGCAATTT
>CAYUGC010000407.1:0-2061 GCA_964444085.1 uncultured Bifidobacteriaceae bacterium
CGAATTATTCCGCGCACCTGTTCCTGGCGAACAGCTATGAACAGTTGCGCGATCCAAACTGGAGCAACCTCCGTTACGATACTCCGGCGACCGAGGAATTCTGGATCGCCAACCTGCTCGCGCCAACGGGGGCCGGCTGGCTGTCCGCCACCCGCTCGCAACAACCCTATGCCCGGTTGTTTGACCAGAACCGCTTTGGCTTCGATTCCGAGACGACCTATTTGAGCCGGGGCGCGTGGACGGAACAGGCCGACGGATATTATACCTCCGGCAATTTCAGTTGCGACGTGGCGACCGGCTATCGTTACGACCCCGGCCAGCGGCCGAACAACGATTTTGAAAACCGCGAGGTGGACATCAACCTGAAGGGCCAGTTGACCGCGCAGGACAGCCTGTTCGCCAGCATCCAATTGGCCAATATCAATTACGGCGACAACAGCCAGTATTACAATCAGGCCAATGCGTCGCCGGATTTCCGGCTCGATGAAACGCAGCAGCCCAATTTGTTTTTGGGCTATCACCACGAATGGAGTCCGGGCGTCCACACGCTGTTCTTCGCGACGCGCCGGACGGCGGATGAATCCGCCAGCATCCCCAATTCGGAACAGATAATTGGTAACATCAGTCACGGAGTGATTAATGGAATCTTAGATTTCAATGTGGATGAAGCGGTAAAATTGTCCCCAAGAGAATATTCAACCGAACTCCAGCAGATTTTCGAAACCGTGAATCATACGACCATTTTCGGAGCGCGTTATCAGTGGGGCGATGTGCATTATCGGAATGCTCTGGGAGCTGCGAACTCAGGTGGTTGGACCGCCTTATTGTTCCCTGACCCTTGGGCGATTCCGGTTCAGTATCTGACTTTGGATTCCCGGCAAATCTCTGTTTATGGCTACCATAACTGGCAGGTTGTCGATGCTTTTGCACTGAACGTTGGCTTGAGTTATGACTACCTGCATCAACCGGCGAATATCGCGACTACGCCGTTCTCCAACCAGGAAAAAAACACCGTTCAGTTCTCGCCCAAGGTTGGATTCATCTGGACACCCGCCGCCAACACCGTCGTCCGTGCCGCCTACACCCGCTCGCTGTCGGGTTTCATTGACGGCCAGAGCTACCGGCTGGAACCGACGGAGGTGGCCGGTTTCAACCAGTCTTTCCGCAGCCTCGTCCCTGAATCGGTGGCGGGTGACACCAGCGGTTCTCAAATTGACACGTATGACGTTTCCCTGGAGCAGAAGTTTGACACGGGGACTTATCTTGGATTATCGGGAGAAGTATTGTATTCAAAAGATTCCGATGTCTTGGGAGCTTACACCTTCAACTGGGATCAGGGTGTCACCAACCAATATCCCACCCATACCGACGGCCTGCGCCAATCCAAGAACTTTCGCGAGCGTTCCTTGCTTTTTACGGTGGACCAATTGCTGGGCAAACAATGGTCAGTCGGCGCACGCTACCGGCTCTCGCAGGCAAACCTGGATGTGAGTTATCCGGACATCAATCCGACAACCGTTTTTAATCACGTTCCATCTTTTCATCCCCTCCAAAAATTGGATAGCGTGCTGCACACGGTCAACCTGCACGCCAATTGGAACCATCCCTGTGGCCTGTTCTCCGTTCTCGAAGGTAACTGGTATTACCAGAGCAATTCCGGTTTTTTACCCACCGAACCCGGCGATGATTTCTGGCAGTTCAATGCCTATGCCGGCTACCGCTTCTGGCATCGCCGGGCGGAACTCACCGTCGGCCTGCTGAACCTCTTTGACCAAAACTACCGGCTGGAACCATTGAACCTCTACAACGACATGGCCCGCAGCCGGACCGTGCTGGCACGCCTAAAGATCAGTTTCTGACCCGGGGTTTCCGATGCGGTTGTGACCGGGATATCACCGGAGCGCGGCGTTTACGCCGCTTCAGCATTCGAATAGAATATTTAGAGCGGGTTAAATAAAACTGTGGCCGTCTCTTGCGTTCTCAACCGCGAGCGGAGCGCGGGCTTAAGCCCGCTTCAACGTGGATTTGCAAGGCGATGCTGAAGCGGCGTAAACGCCGCGC
>CAYUGC010000408.1:0-2053 GCA_964444085.1 uncultured Bifidobacteriaceae bacterium
AACGGGTCGCTGGCGGCGACCTGCAAGACGCCGTTGTTGATGGCGACCGGCAGGACGAAATATTGGAAGGCGATCTTGGTGGAAAGCTTGCCGCGCACCTCGTTCTCGACCGTGAGCTTGGGCAAATCGAGATACGGCCAGCCGAGCGCGGTGGCGAGCTTCTGGATAAAGACGTCCTCGGCCACGCCGCGCTCGCGGGCAATGAACGTCAGCAGCGGTTCGGCGGAACCGCCGTCCACCGCCGCGCGCCACGCCTTGCGCCAATCGTCGAACTGCGCCGGTGACGCTTCCGCGACCGTCGCGACGAGATTTCTGACTGGGCTAAATGCCATTAAGGTTCAAGTTGAACAATCCGAGCCGCGAAAAGTTGCAGAAAATCTCCCGCTTATCAAACCTTCATTCTCGACCGGCCGGAAGGAGTTTGCCGAATTTGGCGGGGCGAGCGCCCGAGCGAACCGCAGGCAAGGCGACGCCCGGCTCGCGAGGACGCCCGCCCCACCGATTTTCAGATCACGCCACGACTGGCGGGAACTGGCAATTTGCCAACCGCCGCATTTCTGCTACTTTTCCGGCGTGAATTTTTTCATCCAACGCAGCGAACTGCGCGACCTCTACGAAAAGGTGGTCGCCGGCGAACGCATTTCCGAGGCCGACGCGCTGCGCTTGTTGGAGACGAAAGATTTGAACGCGCTCGGGGCCATCGCCGATTTCGTGCGCCAGCGCAAGGTCGGCAACCGCGCCAGCTACATCGTCAACCGCTACATCAACTACTCGAACTACTGCATCCTGTCGTGCCAGTTCTGCTCGTTTGCGCGCAAGAAACGCGACGCCGACGGCTTCGAGCTGACCACGGAGCAGATCGTCCAGAAGGCGCGCGAGGCGCTCAAGCTCGGCATCACGGAACTGCACATCGTCGGCGGCCTGCATCCGTCCCTACCGTTCAGCTACTACACGGATATGCTGAAGGCGTTGAAGGCGTTGGACGCCAAGCTGCAATTGAAATGCTTTACGGCGATTGAAATTCTCCACCTCGCGTGGCTCGCCAAAAAATCCGTCGAGCAGACGCTGATTGAATTGAAAGCCGCCGGTCTCGATTCGCTCACCGGCGGCGGCGCGGAAATTTTCCAGCCGGATGTCCGCCGCACCATCGCCAAGGGCAAGGAATCCGCCGCCGAATATCTGGACGTTCACCGCACCTGGCACCGGCTCGGCGGGCGCAGCACCTGCACGATGCTTTACGGCCACGTCGAAAGCCTCGCCGACCGCGTGGATCATCTGCGGCAATTGCGCGCGTTGCAGGATGAGACCGGCGGTTTCACCGGCTTCATTCCGCTCGCGTATCACCCGGAGAACAACGACATCCCGGTGAAAAATCCGCCGTCCGGTTTTGATTCGCTGCGCACCATCGCCGTGAGCCGGATTTACCTCGATAATTTCCCGCACGTCACCGCTTATTGGATCGGCCTCGGCATGAAGCTCGCGCAAGTGGCGTTGAAATACGGCGCGGATGACATCCACGGCACCATCATCGAGGAACATATCTTCCACATGGCCGGCGCGAACTCGCCGCAGTTGCAGACCGAGGCGGAAATGATCAAGGCCATCCGCGAAACCGGCCTGACGCCGGTGCAGCGAAATACTTTTTACGAACCGATCAAAGTCCTGGCGGACGGCCACCCAGCCGAACCCACGGAGAATCCGGCACACTCGAAAGTGCTGGAAGACAATCTCGCGACGGCGTAAATAATTTTCCCGCACCGCCAATCTCACCGGGCTCGCCCGCAGCTAGACTGTGCCAAGTAATTTGCGCCACCCGCCGGCCAACTGTGCCACTGTGTCACTTATGGCGCAGCTTTAAGATTTTCCAACCGTCGGACTGACGCACACATCACCCTTTGTTTCCAATCATTCCATGAGTTTTTTGCCATTTGGCACACTTCGGCACCTTTATTGCGTTAAATGATTCAGTAGTTTAACCAACAACAATTTAACTCACAGATTTTATGGCAAAAGTATTAGGCATTGATTTAGGCACCACGAACTCCTGCATGGC
>CAYUGC010000409.1:0-2053 GCA_964444085.1 uncultured Bifidobacteriaceae bacterium
TCAAATAATACCTGTACGACATCCGCGTGACGGTGGCGCAATGCCCAGCGCATGGCGGCATTATCCATCGCGCCGACCGGGGCGCCGGCCGCCAACATTTGTTTTACCAAGGTGACATTGCCTTCGCCCGCAGCATGGTGAAGCATAACTATTCCATTTTTTTTCATATTTATTGGTTTGGATTTGTTCATTTCTAGCAGCCTGTCGGGCTTAGTGTAAAAATAAACACTTATTTACGTGATAAGTGCTGGTAATTTGAGCTGGCTTCGCCTATTATTTCGGCATGGCTGCACGCTTTGTCAATCTGGACCGCCAGACGCCGATGTTCTTGCCCTGCGACCTGCGCGAGTGGGTGCCGGCGGATCACATCGTTCACTTCATTCTGGACGCGGTAGAGCAGATTCCGACCGCCCACTTTAAGGTTAACGACCGCGGCACTGGCAGCCAACAATATCCGCCGACCCTGATGCTTGCTTTGCTGATCTACTGTTATGCCACCGGTCGGTTTGGCTCCCGGACGATTGAAGCGGCAACCCATAGCGACGTGGCGGTGCGGTATCTGTGCGCCAATCTCCATCCGGATCATTCCTCGATCTGCGAGTTTCGGGTAGCCAATGAAGCCGCCTTCCGGGCGGCGTTTGTGAGCGTGCTGCAACTGGCCCAGGAATTGCACCTGACTAAAGTGGGCGCGGTGAGCGTGGATGGAACCAAGATCCAGGCCAATGCCAGCAAGCATGCCGCCGTGAGTTACGAGCGGGCCGGGGAGTTGATCGCGCAGTTAGAACTGGAAGTCCAGGAGTTGCTGCAGCGGGCCGAGCAAGCCGAAACCCAGGCCGCCAAAGAGACGCTGGATATTCCAGCGGAACTGGCGCGGCGAGAAAAGCGGGTGGTGGCGCTGCAACAAGCCCGGCAGGTAATTGAAGCGCGGGCCAAGGAACTGGCGGCGGCGCAACAAGCGGAGTACCAAGCCAAACAGGCCGGGCGGCAGGCCCAGCGCAAGGCCGGGAAAAAGCCGCGCGGACCGGAACCGGTCCCGCCGAGCGCGATCCCCGATCCCAAGGCGCAGTATAACTTTACCGATCCGGAAAGTCGGATTATGAAGGCGGGCAATGGGGCGCATTTCGAGCAGGCTTACAATGCGCAGGCCGCCGTGGATGAGCATATGATCATCGTCGGGGCGCACGTCAGCACGGCCCCCAACGACAAAGAGCAGTTGGCGCCGACGGTGGCCGCGATCAGTCCCGTGGTGGCGCCGGAAGTCAAAGCGGTCTTGACCGACAGCGGGTTTTACAGTGAAGCGGCGGTGCTGGCCGTGGAACAAACGCCGGTCGGCGAGCCCACCGGGATCACGGTCTATGCCGCCGTGGAAAAACATTCGCATCACAAAACGGTGGCCGATTTGCTGCCGCAGCGCGAGCCAGTGGCACCGGGTCCGGAGGCTTCGGCCAAGGAGGTTATGGCGCACCGTTTGAAAACCGAACCGGGCAGGTCCCTCTACAAATTGCGCAAGCAGACGGTCGAGCCGGTTTTCGGAATTATCAAAGAAGTCATGGGCTTCCGCCGCTTCCTGCTCTGCGGGCGAGTCAAGGCCGGACTGGAATGGATGTTGGTGTGTGTGAGTTACAACCTCAAACGGATGTTCGCGCTCAAAAATCTGGCGGCGGCGGGCTAAACGGGTGAAAAAGGGCTGATCCAAGCCAAAAACGAGGTTAAACCGCCACGGGAACAGGAGGGTAGCCGGGCCAAAGTGAGTTCAACCTCGTTTTAGGCAGCTACCAGTGCCCGTAATAGAACGCAGCTACCGAACTCGTCTTCTAAGCCCGACGGGCTGCTAGGCGCATTTATTTTCGCCTCCTTGACGATTTCTTCATAACTGTCGTGCGACACGATTTCCAACTCGACGATGTCGGGATCGGTCGCGTTGAACTCCGCCACTTCCTTTTCCGTGACCGGGAACGGCAGGCGCAAGCCGCGGCCGATGGTTTGCTCGGTCAGGATTTCCGACACCGACGCCCGCAGCGGGATGAGGGTGTAAAGATTCTTCACGTCCCAG
>CAYUGC010000410.1:0-2048 GCA_964444085.1 uncultured Bifidobacteriaceae bacterium
ATATTCCACGCGTAATTTGCGAGCCCTGCCGCCACCCTGCGGCAGGGAGTGTACAAAGTAAGGAACCGACCCTTTTTAGCGGAACGGACAGCGCCATCAGCCTTCGCCCCAAGGCTGCGGCTTGACGGGACGGCGGTTGGCTCCGGCGACTGGTTAGGCGGCGTGTAAAATCTCATGGGCGCGTCGTTCCATAATCTGTCCAGTAGTCCGGTCGCAACTTCCGGTCAAGCGCGTGAATCGGCGCAAAGATCGCTGCGCTAAAGTCCCCACCGACTCGATACCAAGCAGAAAGCTGTCGCGGTGGCCGACCTCCGGGAAGTGTCAGCTCATATACCAAGCAATAGTAACTGCACACATAAAGGAACATGGCTGCAATGGCCACAAAAAGTATTTTGCGAGATGTGTTCATGTGAGCCGCCTAACGACCAAAAGCTGAGCCACGGCGAGACGAATCGTCGCCCGCGGTAGCGGAACTGCCAGCGCCACTCGCCGTTGGCCCCAGCGCTGTGTCAGGCTGCTGAATCTCAACTCTCAAAATCGTATCTCCAAGAAAATGAAGTCTTGCCAGAACTCCATTGGTAAGACATCCGCCATGCGAAATGGTCTGCTTATATCCCACTCCGTATCGAAAATAATTAACGTCGAACCGCTTACCACCAACCTCTATAAGATCGCCGGAACTATGACCGGAATAGGGCTGCTGATGTAACACGGTTACGGCTCCCTGAACAACGCTACAATGTTCGGTGCGCAAAGCTTCGGTGAACTTCCGACCATCACCAAGCACAGATATAAGCATAACGACGGCTATAAACATCAACACCGGAAGAACGAGAAAAGACATCGCCTTACCCACAATACCAGAATCTCTCTTCTGACGACCAACGAAAATCATAAGCACACCGCCAGCCAAGACGCCAACAGGCCAAAGCAATGCGTCGCTGCTGTAACGCGAAACTTCAAAAAACGTTGTGAATGTTTGAAACATACTAGCAGCCTAACGAAAAAAGCTGAGCCACCGCCGACTCGCGACGTGAACCGCGATAGCGGAACGGACAGCGCCAACGGCGGTTGGCTCCGGCGACTGGTTAGGCATCGTGGTGTATCCTATGCTTTATCAGACTCTTCATCAAACGATACTGTCTCTCGTCAAAAATTCCAATGTGAAAGCGACACACCTCGCCTTTGGTGTCTTGATAAGCGCAAATCTCGCGAACGCTGTATTTCTTGCCAGACTCGTAAAATCCAGATCCAAGCTTATCCGAAAAGCGGGCTTCGGCTATGGTGCCATAAATCTCGCGAATAGGAATCGCGACCGTGTAGGGAGTAACGGTGATTGAGTTCGTGCTATCCAAGCCACGGAGAACCACGTTCAACGCCGAATCATTTGTGGTCATCGAGGAAATATATCTGGCCAAATCCTCACTCGAACGAACACGCTCCAAATCAGGAATACCACCAGCTCTCGCCGAATGGCAGATGAGTAATGCCAAACATATAAAGCGTGCGATCATAACATGGTGTTGCGAATGATGCCTAACGTAGAAAGCTGAGCCACAGCCGACCTGCGACGTGAACCGCGATAGCGGAACGGCCAGCGCCAACGGCTGTTGGCTCCGGCGACTTGTTAGGCCCACGTGTAATCATTTGTTGGTTCGATTCCACTCATCAACTGCTGCCCGGTTTTGACTGACCATCGCACGAGCTTCTGTCAAATCCCGGATGAAAGCCTGGTCGGTGACTGTCTCGCTGCTAAAATGTGTGTCGTAATAATAGCAACGAGAGACGATCAAAGCCTGAAGGCTGCTCCGCAACCGATTCGTGTCACCAGACTCTACCAACCTGTATAAAGACGGATAAACGTGCAGGTCATACACATCCTGAACGCGAACAGCCACGCTCTGGCCACGCTCATATCCAACGAGGTAGCCAACGCCCAAACAGACAAGCGCCAGAACAGAAACACCAAGTATAATAGTGCGCATGGCAAGTGGGCCTAACGAAAAAAGCTGAGCCACCGCCGACTCGCGGCGTGAACCGCGACAGCG
>CAYUGC010000411.1:0-2033 GCA_964444085.1 uncultured Bifidobacteriaceae bacterium
TCGACGAAACGCCCGGCGATTACAAGATGAAGCATTTCAGCATCGAGCGTAATCGCGAGGTTTTGATCCCCTTCATCAAGGCGGCCATGAAATATCAGCCCAAGCTTGGCGTGTGGGCGGTGCCGTGGTGCCCGCCGTCATGGATGACCACCAACGGCCGCTATCGCCAGGGTCGGATGAAATCGGACCCGCAGACGTTTGCCGCTTACGCGCTTTATTTTTCTAAATTCGTCCAAGCGTGGCGCGCCGAGGGCATCAACCTTTACGCGATTCACCCGCAAAACGAACCGCTCCTCAACGACAACCTTTACCCCCAGTGCAAATGGACCGGCAAGGAAATGAATCTCTTCCTGCGCGATTATCTGTTGCCGCAGTTGAAACGCGACCACGTCAAGATCGAGGTCTGGCTCGGCACGCTCGTGAACGACAACATGGCCGATTACGTTGAGCCGATCCTTGGTGATTCAAAAACGTCGCCGGAAATCGTGGGCGTCGGTGTTCAATATGGCGGACAGAAATTGCTTCAAGCTACGCACGACAAATATCCCGACAAGAAACTCGCGCAGACCGAGACCGAATGTTACGGCGGCTGGAACGCTTGGGATCAGGGTCTGATTACCTTCGGGCGGATTGTCGAAGATACGTCGCACTTCGCCGGCAGTTATTTTTTTTGGAACATGGTGCTGGATGAATCCGGCCTCAGCCGTTGGAACTGGAAGCAGAATTGCTTGATCACGGTTGATCGCCGGTCTCAAACCGTGAATTACAATCATGAGTTTTACGCGATGAAACATTTCTCGGCGACGGTGCTACCGGGTGCGCGGCGCATCGCGGTCAGTGGCGGGCCGTTCAAAGAAGTTGTCGCATTCCAGAACCTCGACGGCAGCAAGGTGCTGGCGTTTGCCAACAACACCGCGCAGACCGTATCCGCCACGGTGGCAGTTGGAGCGACATCGCTGCGGTTGGATGTGCCTGCTCAATCCATGAACACGGTGATCATACGTTAATTACAAAAGCATTATGAAAATGAAAATTCGTCGCCTCGCGTGGTTTGCGCGGGTCACAACTGTAACGGGCGTTTTGTATTCCGCCGCGATGGCTGCGGATGCCGCCGATATCCGCGACCGCACCTTCGACTCCGGCTGGCAGTTCTTGCGCGCGGACGCGCCGGGCGCTGAAGCTGCCAGCTTTGACGATGGCAAATGGCGAACGCTCGACGTGCCGCACGACTGGAGCATCGATGATTTGCCGCCGTTGGAAAAATCGTCCGTCCCCGAATTGTCCGTGACGGTTGGCCAATGGCGTTTTCAAAAAGGCGATGACGCCGCATGGAAAGCGCCCGCGTTCGACGACAGTAACTGGCAGAGCGTGACGCTCCCAGACACTTGGGAACATCATTCGAATTACACCGAGGACAATGTTTACGGCTGGTTTCGTCGCCACATCGAAATTCCCGCCGAGTGCAAAGGCAAAGACTTTGATCTGTCGCTCGGCAAGGTTGACGATGTGGACGAGACTTTTCTGAACGGCGAACGCATCGGCGGAACGGGATCGTTTCCACCTGATTATCGCACGGCGTATGACACTTCACGCCACTATCGCATTCCTGCGTCGCTCGTGCATGGCGACGGTTCGGATGTGCTCGCGGTGCGCGTTTTCGACGGCACCGGCAACGGCGGTATTTATGAGGCAGGCGTTAAGGCCGTTCGCGTTGGGCCATTCGACACCGCTGAAAGCGAAGGCGGCGAAGGCGGCGCGTCCACGGGCCACGTCGTGGGCGGCACGGGTTGGTATCGCAAACACTTCAAGCTGACTCCGGCGGAGCAGGGGAAGTACGTGGCGGTGCGGTTCGACGGCGTTTACATGAACGCGGATTTCTGGATTAACGGCAAGTCTCTCGGCAACCATCCTTACGGTTACACGAGTTTTGAATTTGACCTGACGCCTTACCTGAAACCGGCGGGCGAGGAAAATGTCATCGCCGTTCGCGTCCGCAACGAAGGCAAGAACAGCCGCTGGTATTCCGGTTCGGG
>CAYUGC010000412.1:0-2028 GCA_964444085.1 uncultured Bifidobacteriaceae bacterium
ATTGACGAGATCAATATCCTCCAAGCCACGCATCGCGCCATGAACGACGCGCTGGCGCAGTTGAGTCCGCTGCCACCGCACGCGCTCGTGGACGGCCGCCCGGTGAAGTCGTTGCGCGTGCAGCAGACGGCCATCGTCAAGGGCGACGCGCGGAGTTATTCCATCGCCGCCGCCAGCATTCTCGCCAAGGTCACGCGCGACCGGCTGATGCTGGAATATCATCTGGAGTTTCCCGCCTACGGTTTCGACGGGCACAAGGGCTATGGCACGGCGAAACATCTGGCGGCCATCGCGGAACACGGCGCGTGTCCCATCCACCGGCTGACGTTCGCGCCGCTGAAAAAGGAAGAGCCAAAACTTTTTTAACCACGGATGGACACGGATAAACACCGATTAGGAAATTGTTTTGGAGCGCGGCTCGGTGAGCCACAGTTGCACGGCGACCGTTTCAATTTTTAAATTGCTGCGGGGCACAGACCCGCGCTCCGTTCTCCGTGGCTATCCGTGCCCGTCCGTGGTTGATACTTGTGCATGAGCTTTTTTGAAAAACTGAAGGCCAGGTTCGCCGGCAAGCCGAAGCCGGAGCATCTGCGGCGCGGCGAACTGGGCGAGCGCGCGGCGAAAAAGTTTTTGCAGCGCGCGGGGCTGAAGTTTCTCGCCGCCAACTTCCGCTCCAATCACGGCGAGATTGACCTGGTCTTCCGGGAGGGCGACTGCCTGTGCTTCATCGAGGTGAAGACGCGTTCCTCGGAAGAGTGGACGCGGCCCGCCGACGCCGTGGACGCGCGGAAACAAAAACTGCTCTCGCAGACGGCACTGAATTACCTGCATCTGCTGAAAAATCCCCGGGTGAAATTCCGCTTCGACATCGTGGAAGTCCTGCTGCGCGACGGCGCAGTCCGCGAGGTGCGGCATCTGCCCAACGCATTTCCGCTCGCCAAGCCATATCGCTACGCGTGATCCGGCGGGCGGTTTTCCTCTGGTTCAGGCCCGCCGGATGGACTTATAGAATATTTCATTATTTAGATAATCAAATGCAATCATGACTAATTTAAATTGATTCTTATCCGTGTTCCGATTTTAATTGCCGCTGAACACCGTCGCAATTTTTAACGCCTTGTCATTTATGGAAACCATGCTCGAAACCACGACCGAGACCAGACCGCCGATTGCCCTGACCACGCTCCCCACCGATGATGTCCGCCAAATCATGTGGCGGTTCGCCGACCGCTACGAATTTCACATGCTCGTGCAGAGCGCGCGCGGCGTGGCGCGCGGGCCGGTCGCGCGGCTTGTGGCCGCCGGCGGACGCAATTCGCATGAATGGACGGCGGAAAAAAACAGCCTGCTTCAGCATTACGATGAAAGCGGCATCACCGCTGCGTCGCTGGAACCGGAACAAGGCGGTTATATCGCCGGACCAAAAAATCTGGCGCTGGCGCTGCTGGCGTTTGAACTCGCGTGGGTGGATGCCGGCGCGGCCACGGGCAGCCTCGCGGGAAATCTCGGCCTCGCGCCGATCCATGAGCGCGGCACGCCGGAACAGCGTGAAAAATATGTCAGCGGGGCCGCTCCGCTCAAGCCGGGCGAAAACCGCAAGCAAGTCCGCGCGGCGTTTGCGCTGACGGAGCCGATCCCGTTTGTCGGCGTGGAAACGGGAATGCTCGCCGGCAAGGTGCGCGTGGCCGAATGGATCAACGGCGACGAGCCGATTCTGCATGTGGACAAGCGCGGTCGGTTCATTACGAACATGGGCTTTGCCAACGTCGTCACGGCCGCCGTGGATTCCGACGACAAACGCATCAAGGGCAGTTGCATGGTGATTTTGGAGGAAGGCGATCCGGGCATTTGGGATCGCGGCACGCCGACGAAAAAACTAGTCCACCAACTTTCTTCGACGAACGATCCGGTGTTCAACCTGAAAGTTCCCGCGCATCGCATCGTCGGCGGTTACACGGTCAAGGACGGCGTGATCATTCCGAATTTCTCGCACAGCGAAGTCATCGAGGCCGTGTTCCGCCGCACGCG
>CAYUGC010000413.1:0-2018 GCA_964444085.1 uncultured Bifidobacteriaceae bacterium
GGAATATGCCGGCGCGATTTACCATGTGATGAACCGCGGCGACCGGCGGGAGTTGGTTTTTCTCGATGATGACGATCGCCAGCGCTACCTGGCCACCTTGGGCGAAGCCTGCGCCAAGACCGGCTGGCAGGTGCACGCCCTCTGCCTCATGCCCAACCATTTTCATCTGGTGGTGGAGACGCCGCAATCCAACTTGGTGGCGGGGATGAAATGGTTGCTGGGCACTTACACGTCACGCTTCAACCGGCGGCACAAACTTTTTGGGCATCTCTTCAGCGGTCGTTACAAGGCCTTGATCGTGGACGGCTGCGGCACCGGTTATCTCAAAACGGTGTGCGATTATGTGCATTTAAACCCGGCGCGGGCCAGGCTGCTGACGCCAAAAAAACCGTTGAGCAACTATCGTTGGAGCAGTTGGCCGGAGTATCTGAAACGCCCGGGCCAGCGTCCGGTGTGGTTGCGGGTGGACCGGCTGCTGGGCGAATACCGGATTCCGCAGGACAGCGCGGCGGGACGGCGGCATCTGGCGGAGTGTCTGGAGCAGCGGCGGGACGCGGAGAATGGCAATGAATACAAGGCTATCCGCCGCGGCTGGTTTTTGGGTGACGAGGCGCTGAAAAAGGAATTGCTGGGGCAAATGGCGGAACGCAAAGGGCCGGAACATTACGGCGCGGAACGGCGCGAGAGTGAACTGGAGCAGGCGGAGCGCTTGATTGTCAGTGGATTAACTGCGGCGCGTTGGACGGCAGCGGATTTGGCCCGTCAGCGCAAGGGGCATCCGGTGAAAGTGCGTCTGGCGCAGCAACTGCGGGCGCAAACGACGCTGACGGTGGGCCAGATCGCCGAGCGGTTGCAGATGGGAACGCGGGCCTACGCCACCCGCTTGCTCTGGCTGGCCGGGAGAGGGATGGTCATGCGGTGAGGTTTTTTGCGGGCATGGCCAGCTTCATCTTGGACGGTTTCGGCCATTTCATGCTCCGCCCGGGCGCCCACTCCGGCACCAGCTCCACTTCCAGCCGCAGTTTCTCGCGGTCCCCTTTCGCCGGATCATCCCTGAATCCGTTCGCCTTCAAGCCCTCCGGGTTGCCCCGGTTCATCGCCCGCCAGACACAATATTCCTGCGTCATCCCCGCCCGTTCCCGCCGCGTCTCCAGTTGCGCGTCAATCTGCGGCCCCAGTTGAAAATCCTCCCGCACCGTCTCGCTCCATTGCATGAACGAATCCATCACCCCGGGCAGCTGATGGCGCATTTTGTCCCCGCTTGGCTTGGATGCCGCCAGCAACAACAGCTCCATTGTGTCCACACAATGCTCCAGCCATCGTCGCGCTCCCTCCTCGTCCGTCCGCCCCCACTCGCTCTGGCGGTGCCGCTCAAAATCTTCCGCCGTGTAAAGATGTCCGTCGGCCGCCTGGCTGATCGGCACGCTCACTCCCATTTTAAGCAGTCTTCCGTCCGCGCCCGTCGCTAAGGCAATCCGCCGCAGATAGGTGTCGGATACCTGATTCCGCCCCGTTTCCCAACTCACCACCGCATCTTTCGAAACGCCGATCATGGCCGCAAATTCCACTTGGGTTTGACCGATGATTTTCCGCAGCGCCCGGATTGCTTCATTGGGTTGTTTTTTCATGGGTATCGTAGAGACAAATAAATCTACAATAAAAACACTTGCCAAGTCAATCAGTTCAGCGTAACTGTATGAGAATCGCCACAAACTACAACATATTGAGAAAGGTTGCATGATGAATCATTTGGAATTTTCAGTCCCAACAACGGGGAACACAGACGCCCCGCAAACCGTGCCCGCCGCCGCGTCGGGTTCATCCGCCTCCCCTTCATTGGATGTTGGTTGTTCGATGTTGAATGTTGAATGTTCAACCCCGGTTGCGCCGCCCGGGTTTTCCCCCGTCGCGGGGGAATCGGATTGGGCCTTTGAAGCCTTCCGCGCTTACCTGGAACTCGGACCCCGCCGCCGCTACGCCGCCGTCGCCCGGAAAATCGGCGTCTCGCTCCGCACCGT
>CAYUGC010000414.1:0-2004 GCA_964444085.1 uncultured Bifidobacteriaceae bacterium
GCGATGCCGCAAATGGTCGCGCTCTTCAACGGCCTCGGCGGCGGCGCGGCGGCGCTGGTCGCCAGCCTGGAATTCATCAAGGGCGGCCGGCCAATGGAAATCGCCGGCGTCGAATTGCCGGCGGTCCACGAAATGTCCGCCTTCATCGCCGGCTCGATGCTGTTCGCCACGCTCATCGGCTCGCTTTCCTTCTCCGGCAGCATCATCGCGTATCTGAAGTTGCAGGGGAAATTTGAAAAGCCGCACACGTTCCCGGGCCAGAATTTTCTGAACGGCCTCATCCTGCTCGTCATTCTCGGCCTCTGCGGCTGGCTCACGTTCAACGCCGCCGGCGGCAATGCGGTCACCGCCTTCATCGTGATGTTTGCGCTGGCGCTGTTCTTCGGCATCGCGATGGTTCTCCCCATCGGCGGGGCGGACATGCCGGTCGTGATCTCGCTGCTCAACTCCTTCACCGGCCTCGCGGTGGCGGCGGACGGTTTCGCCATCAACAACAACGCCATGATCGTCGCGGGCACGCTCGTCGGTTCTTCCGGCACGCTGCTCACGCTGCTCATGTGCAAGGCGATGAACCGGCCCGTCACGAATGTCTTGTTCGGCGCGTTCGGCTCCAGCGGCGGTGCGAAGGCGGCGGCCGCCGGTATTGTCGGATCCGTCAAACCCATCCAGGCGGACGAAGTCGCGTTGCTGCTCGCCTACGCGCAGCGCGTCGTCATCGTGCCCGGCTACGGCATGGCGGTGGCGCAGGCGCAGCATCAGGTGCGCGAGCTTTCCGATGAACTCGGCCAGCGCGGAGTGGAAGTGCAGTTTGCGATTCATCCGGTCGCCGGTCGCATGCCCGGTCACATGAATGTGCTGCTCGCCGAGGCGAATGTCCCCTACGACCAGCTCGTCGAAATGGAAGCGATCAATCCCTCGATGGACCGCGTGGATGTGTGTCTGGTCATCGGCGCGAACGACGTGGTGAACCCCGCGGCGCGCGAGGAAAAAACCAGCCCGATCTACGGCATGCCCATCATCGAGGCCGACCGCTGCAAAACCACCATCGTGATGAAACGCTCGATGGCCGCCGGTTTCGCCGGCATCGAGAATCATCTCTTTTACAAGGACAACACCCGGATGCTTTTTGGCGACGCGAAGGCCTCGCTGAACGCGCTCATCGCGGCGGTGAAGGCGAGTTGAACCATTTCTTTTCCGCAAATGGGTGAAAGACCCACGGCCATGACGCCGTGGGATATTTCATCAAATACGGGCTTGCCTCCCGCACGGAAACGGGAGCAGTATGCGCCCTATTCACATGAACATGCGCCAACCCGCCACCCGCCGCTTCGCAGCGAATGCGGTCAAAAGTGTTCAAAGCAACCCTATCCCCCTTTATTTATACTTAGCCGTTGCAATCATTTTTATGGTTGGCTGCAATCGGCAAGAAGACTCAACAGAAGTTTCATCGCATCAAGTTCGCTTGCCTGAACAAGAAACCACCAACTCAATCGGCCGGAGTCTTAACTCTTTGCGTAAAGATCTAGGTCTTCGACAAATTGGCGACAACTGGGTTTTATATCGATCTATTGCAAGTGAGGAGCGTTGGATGGTTGATAGATCCAGGCCCGACGCAAAAATACTGTTTAAAGATAATTCGGGGAATATTTACGAGGAACAAGACACTTACTATAGTGGAGGTGAATTTGAGGGGCTTGATGGGCATGACTGGGAACGCGTTGTTGTCAGTTATGACTACAGAACTAAAGAAATAGCAGTGGCTTATTCGGGGACGAATGAATTGATTGAAGCTGTCCTTTCAAAATATTTTATGACGATTGATGGGGGGACAACCAACCTTGTTTCTGCCATGACCGAAGTAAACAAGATTGTCGCTGGTTGGCCTAATAAAAAGTGAAAAATATCCATGGCAGGGGGCATAACGAAAATATGAGGGCAGTAAAGGGGTAATCCGGCTTTAGTTTATTGATGGGTTTGAACGCTTTGTTTCGGGCGCTTGTCAGA
>CAYUGC010000415.1:0-1987 GCA_964444085.1 uncultured Bifidobacteriaceae bacterium
CATGGACACCCTCCGCCAGCTCGACATCACCAAGATGGGCCTCGCCACCGAGTGACGATGATTGATAGGCATTTTCCCCAATGACCTCGATGTGATCGAAGGTTGAACCGGCTTACAGCGGAAAGTCGCGGTTCTCGTCGGGCATCACCACTTCGCGGCGCGCGGCGGGAACCGGCGCCGGTTCGGAAACCTTGGTTTCAACGACGATTTTTTCCTCGGCGGGAGCTGGAACTTTTTCGGCGAACGGAACTTCCTTTTCCGGTTCCGCCTTCAGCGATTCAATCGCCGGCGCAACCGTTGGCAGCGGCTTTTCCGTTTCGACCGTTTTCGGCGCGGCGATTTCGGCGCGCGGCGGCATGCGGTTGGCGAGCGCAAGCAGCGAGATGGCCGACGCGGTTTTGCGTTCCGCCTGTTCGATGCGCGCAAATTCGCCGTAGATTTCCGCCAGCGCCGGATTTTCCGCCAGCGGCAGTTCCTGGCCGCCGCCGGTGCGCATGGCGAGCAAAATGTCGTAGGCGTTGATGGTTTCGAGCGGACGGGTGGGCACGAACGCGGCCTCGCCACCGGCGGTTTCGGTGACGAGCTGCATGTGCGCCAGCGTGCGGAGGATGGATTGCGTGAGCCGGCTGGGAATGCCGAGTTCGGCGGAAATCTGCGGCACGGTCGCCGGCCGTTCCGCGTCGCGGAACCGCTGGCCAAGGCAGGTCATGATGCGCAGCGCGACGAATTCGCGGCCGCGCTGGTTCACGTTTTCCGCGAGCCGGTCCTGCAGATAGGCGGCGCGGTTCTGGTAGGCGTAGGCGATCTGTGCGCCGAAGAGTAAGATGAGCCAGACGATGTAAAGGCCACCCATAACAAGCACGATAAGGAAAAGGTTTCCGTAAAACAGGTTGGCGCTGAACGCGCGCTGGACGAGGAGAAAGCCCAACTGGTTGTAGCCGTGCAACGCCGCGCCGGCAACCAGGCCGCCGATGCAAGCCGCGCTGAATTCCACCTTGGTGTTGGGCGTGAGCTTGTAAAATAGCGCCAACATGAAGCTGATGATGGCGATGGGCAATGCGTGGGCATAGAGCGGCGCGAGGAATGGTATGGATTCGATCAGGCTGCGCGTGTGTTGCAGATGCAGGCGGCCGGTGAAACCCAGTGCGCCGACGAGCAGCAACGGGCCAAGCGTGAGGATGGCCCAGTAGAGCATAATCTGCAGCCGCCAGTTGCGTCCGCGCGTGACGCCCCAGATGTCGTTGAAGGTCTCCTCGATGCCGCGCAGCAGCGAGATGGCGGTGAACACGAGAAACACAATTCCGGTGAAACCGAGGGTGCGTGCGGCGCTGCTGGTCTTCTGGATCAAAGTATGAATCCAGCGGGCAACTTCCATCTGGGTGTTGGCGGTCTGCGCCCAATTGGAATCGACCATGGTAGCGGTGTTCGTGGTGGCTTCACCGTTGGTGGAAACGTTTTCAGCAACGTCATTGGTGGTGGCCAGCCTCACCGTGTTGGTGCCCATGCTGATCGAATTCGTCGGGATGTTGGCCGGCGGCGCGAGGCTGGAAACGGTTCGTTCGACAAACTGGTCGAGTTTTTCCACATCGGTATCCTTGAGCAATGTGCTGACGACGCTGAAGGCGACCACGAGCAGCGGGATCATCGCGAGCAATGTGGAGTAGGAAAGCGCCGAGGCGCGCACCAGGCAGCGGTGGCGGACGAACTGCCGGATGACCAGCACCCAGAAATGCACGAAACGCTCCAGCCGACCTTCGAGGAGAAAAATCTCATCCTCCGCATTGGCGGCGGCACCGGAAATGATTTTAATGAGACGGGAAATCCGTTTGCTGGGCATGACGCGGAAACGCTAACAAAGCGCGCGGACAAGTCAACGGCGCGCAAAGCCTGGACGCAGACGCGCGGAATTGATTATGCGACAATCGGGAGCCCCTAGGGAGTGTTAACACTAAAGCGTAAGGCTTCAAAAATGAGCGCGAAGACAATG
>CAYUGC010000416.1:0-1957 GCA_964444085.1 uncultured Bifidobacteriaceae bacterium
TTCCGCTACGAGCGCCAGCAGAAAGGCCGGCTGCGCGAGCATTTTCAGTTCAACGCGGATTTGATTGGCGAGACCGATCCGGCGGCGGACGCGGAGCTGATCGCGCTGCTGATTGACACGCTGCGCGCGTTTGGCCTGACGGCGGAGGATTTCGTCATCCGCCTGAGCAGCCGCAATGCGTGGCAGGATTTCTTCCGGCAAGGCGGCGGCGACCACACTCACGAATACGAATTTTTCCAGATCATTGACAAGCTGGAGCGCGCGCCGGCGGAGGAATCGGAAAAGCGGCTGGCGGCGATGGGCTTCACGCTCGCGAAGGTGAATGAATTCATCGCGGCCGGTCAGCCGACGGTGGAGCTGGATACGATCCTTAAAAATCTCGCGGCGCGCGGGCTGAAGGATTTCGTGAAGATTGATTATCAGGTCATCCGCGGCCTGGCCTATTACACCGGCGTCGTGTTCGAGGCGTTCGACCGCAAGGGCGAGTTCCGCGCCATCGCCGGCGGCGGCCGCTACGACAACCTCGTGAAGCTCATCAGCGGCGACAAGGTGAACCTGCCCGCGCTCGGCTTCGGCATGGGCGACGTGGTGCTGCTGGAGCTGTTGAAAGCGCGCAAGCTGCTGCCGAAATTTGACGCACCGATGGATGTCTTCGTGCTCATCGAGGACGAAAATCTCCGCGCCGATTCGTTGAAGCTCGTCCACGATCTGCGCGCCGCCGGCTACGCGGTGGAATATCCGCTCACGCCGCAGAAGCCGGACAAACAGTTCAAGCGCGCGCAGGAATTGAAGGTCGCGCACACCGCAAAACTGGAGAATGACGATTACGTCCGCATCCGCAACGTAAAGACGAAAAACGAGATCGTCACCGGCCTCGCCGGCGCCGCGCATCATCTGGGATAGGTCGCCCGGTTTGGTGGAATCTGTCGCGCTGCGACAGATTATGTCTGCGGAGCAGGCACCTTTGTGCCTTTGTTGCTTGGTTGTTCCACCCGTTTTTAATGTCAGCATGTCAGCATTTCAGGATGTCAGCATTTGTTTAAGATCCGTGTGCATCCGTGGTTGATCGGTTTTTAGCCCGTGAAGTCTGTATTTGGTACTTCACCGGGCCAGCATTTGTCTTCATCTTCGCGTTATTTTTTCATGGCAACTTGTTCACCGCCGCCGGTTTTGCCCCGGTCCGTCGGTGAATAATTTTTCGGCTGCCGCGCTGCAAGCCTTGATATTACAGTGCGATTTGAGTTCTTCTTGATTTGTTCCCCGGGCTTTCATGGTGGATAACCGGTGCATATCAATTGGTGGGCAGAAAACAATTTTCTGCTAGAGTCTTAGCAGTTCATTGAAAGAACGTGGCGGGCAGCGGCGGGTAACAGCAAAGTTGAACGTCACAGGATAATCCCGGGCGACCGGGGAAAAGTCAGGTCAGGCTGGTTGATCTGGCTCCTCTGAACCGGAGCGCAAGCTTCGGCGAGGCAGAATTCACCGGTTCCTCTGGCGGGGTTCGCACCCCGTCAAATGCGAATGAGGGACTTGGCAGCTAGCCGCGATAAGAAGCCGCGGCGGGCTGAGTCAAGTAGCTTGGAAAGGTTTCGGTTCCAAGTGAATCGCAGTCACCCAGAGGGTGGATAGTTGCTACTGTGCATCAGCACGGTGCGGACGACTCTGGCGGGGTTGAGTAAAATCAAAACCGCCCAAAGAAAAACGCCGAAAGGCGGACAAAAGGAGCGCCCGCATCGGGAAGAACACGGGAACTCGGCAGGTTCCGTGAAAAACTTCCAAGTGCCGGCGATGTTAAAAACGACACCGCTGGACTGTGAGATAAAAGGCAACTTGAGAGCGAAGAGGCGAGACCCGTGGTTCGGGGCGAACGCACCGCCAAAAGCGGTGGCTGTCCCGGAACCAAGTGGTCAAGACGCGAATGAAATTCGCAGGCGTGTCTTGACCTGGTTGGCAGGCC
>CAYUGC010000417.1:0-1920 GCA_964444085.1 uncultured Bifidobacteriaceae bacterium
GTCGGCATCGTCTCCATCGGTGACCTCGTGAACTGGATCATCTCCACGCAGAACGCGCACATCGAGCAGATGGAACAATACATCGCCGGCGGCGCGGCGGGCTGAACGATTTTAGAGGCCTCACTTCGGCGGGGCAGACGGAAGTTTGGGCCGCAATTCCGGACGGAAGATGGGCATCGCATTCGTCGGCAACAGACGGTTCAGCCGTGCGATGTCGTCGCCCGTCGCGCCGGGAATTTTCACCATGCAGGCGTAAGGCTCCGTGACATAGACGCCCGGCGGCAGCGACGAAAATTCGTCCAGTTTCTTGACCGGCAAGGACGGCAGCTCGCTTTTTTGGGGCAGGATGGAATTGGTGAACAGCGGCGGCGGCACCAGCTTGAAGGAACCCGGCGGGGCCTTGGCGATTTCCGCCAGCGCCGCCAGCGCGGCCAAGAGCAGCACACACGATGCGGCAAAGAATTTCACCGGCTTCATGTGGTCTTTGACGGCAAACCCCGCCGGCCATTCAATTTTATTTCGCCGCCGCGCGCCGCGCCCACGCGTCTGCTTCCAAAATCTTTTCCAACGTCGGCTGCGGCACCACCTGATGCGCGTCCATCACACGGCGGACGGTTTCGGTGATTTGCGGAAAATTAATTTTACGGTTCACGAACGCGTCCACGGCGACTTCATTCGCGGCATTGAACACCGCCGGCATGGTCCCGCAAGTGTCCCCTGCCCGCCGCGCAAGTTCGATGGCGGGAAAACGGTCGGTGTCCGGCTCCTCAAACGTGAGCGTGCCAATCTTCGGGAAATTCGTCTGCACGCGGTCGCTCGCAGCCCGGTCGGGATACGTCAGCGCGTATTGGATCGGCAGGCACATGTCCGGCGTGGAAAGCTGCGCGATGAGCGAGCCGTCCACAAACTCCACCATCGAATGCACGATGCTCTGCGGATGCACGACCACGCCGACGCGCGCCATCTCAATGTCGAACAGCCAGCGCGCCTCAATCATTTCCAACCCCTTGTTAAACAAGGTCGCGGAATCAATCGTAATTTTACGCCCCATCACCCACGAGGGATGTTTGAGAGCGCGTTCGACGGTGATCTCGGAAAATTTTTCCTTCGGCCAAAGAGATTTGTCGCGGAACGGTCCACCGCTCGCGGTAAGCAAAAGTCGGCGAACAGAATTCGTCGGCTTGCCGTCGAGACATTGGAAAATCGCGGAATGTTCGCTGTCCACGGCGAGGACTTTCACGCCGTGCTTGCGCGCTTCCTTCATCACGATTTCGCCGGCCATCACCAAGATTTCCTTCGACGCCACGGCGATGTCCTTGCCCGCGCGGATGGCCGCGAGTGCCGGCTGCAAGCCCGCCGTGCCGACGATGGCGATGAGCACTATGTCCGCCGCCGGCAGCGTGGCGAGCTTGAGCAAGCCTTCGTCGCCGCAATAAACCTGCGTTGAGGTGCCCAGCGTGTTTTGCAATTCCTTCGCCTTCGCCGGGTCGGTGATGGAAATGACGGCCGGCCGGTGCTTGCGGGTTTGTTCGAGCAGCAAATCTGAATTCCCGCCCGCCGCGAGGCCGATGAGACGGATTTGTTCCGGCAAATCTTCCGCCACCTTGACGGTGCTGGTGCCAATGCTGCCGGTGCTGCCAAGGAGAACGACGTTCTTCATTTGCGATACACGATATACGATTTACGAGCGGTTTGACGAGCGCGCGGTTTTGGCCGAGGCCAGGATTCCGAATTTCATTCCATTTTGTTTCATAAAAAAATGCCCCATGCCGCCGGCGCGCGTAAATCGTAGATCACAAATCGTAAATCAGTTGGCGAGAACGTGCCGCAGATAGAGATACATGATGGGCGCATTGAACAAAAGGCTGTCGAGCAGGTCGAGGATGCCGCCGATGCCGGGAAACAACGCGCCGGAATCCT
>CAYUGC010000418.1:0-1911 GCA_964444085.1 uncultured Bifidobacteriaceae bacterium
GGCAAGACCACCATCGGCGTGGACACGATGATCAACCAGGCGCGCATCAACAAGGCCGCCGAAGCCGCCGGTGACAAGGATTTTCGCCCGATTTACAACATCTACGTCGCGGTCGGCCAGAAGCAGTCGAACATCGCCCGCGTCATCGCGGTGCTGGAAGAAGCCGGCGCGCTGCCTTACACGGTCATCGTCGCGGCGTCCGCGTCCGATTCGGCTTCCAACCAATATCTTGCGCCGTTCGCCGGTGCGGCGATTGGCGAATGGTTCATGGACAACGGCATGGATGCGCTCATCATTTATGATGATCTCTCCAAGCACGCCGTCGCCTACCGCCAGGTCTCGCTCATCTTGAAGCGTCCGTCCGGCCGTGAAGCGTATCCCGGCGACGTGTTTTATCTGCACAGCCGTTTGCTTGAACGCTCGGCGCGCGTGTCGGAAAAATACGGCAACGGCTCGCTTACCGCGCTGCCGATCATCGAGACGCAGGCCGGCGACGTGTCCGCCTACATTCCGACGAACGTGATTTCCATCACCGACGGCCAGATTTATCTCGAAACCGATTTGTTCTATCAAGGCGTTCGCCCCGCTGTTTCCGTCGGTCTCTCCGTGAGCCGCGTCGGTTCTGCCGCGCAGATCAAGGCGATGAAACAGGTGGCCGGCCGCATCAAGGGCGACTTGGCGCAGTTCCGCGAACTCGCGGCGTTCGCGCAGTTCGGTTCCGACCTCGATGCGAAGACGCAGGCGCTGCTCGAACGTGGCAAGCGCATCATCGAAATTTTCAAGCAGAACCAATACAATCCACTGCCGGTCGAAGTGCAGGTTTTGGTTTTGTGGGCCGCGCAGAACAATTTCTTCGACGACGTCGCCGTGGAAAAGGTGAAGGACTTCCAGGGCAAGCTGGTGGATTTCATCCAGACGCGCAAAGCCGATTTGCTCCTGAAGGTTCGCAATGAAAAAGCCATCAGCGACGCCCTCGCGGCGGACCTGAAGACGGCGGTTGCGGAATTCAAGCAGACTTACCGCTGATAATTCATGGCCAGCACGCGCGACATACGCCGACGCATCAAGTCGGTCAAGAACACCGCCCAGATCACCAAGGCGATGCAGATGGTGGCCGCTGCCAAGATGCGCAAGGCGCAGCAGGCGGCGCTGGTTGGTCGTCCCTACGCGCAGTTGATGAATGAGATCATGGCGAAGGCGGCGGAAGGCACGGTGGGCTTCGACCATCCGCTGATGCAGTCGCGGGTGGCGTCCAAGCGCGCGGTGATTCTCGTCAGCTCGGATCGCGGCCTGTGCGGCGGTTTGAATGGCAACTTATTCCGCGAAGTCACCAAGCTCGACAAGGACACGGTGTTCATCACCGCCGGCAAGAAGGCGGCGCAGTTCATCGCGCGCACCAAGCGCACGCTGGCGGCGGAATTCACCTACAAGGACACGCCGGAATTCACCGAGGCGCGCGCGATCTCGAAGTTCGTGCAGCAGTTGTTTTTGAAGGGCGAAGTGGACGCGGTGGACATCCTCTTTCCGCGTTTCGTCAACACGCTCACGCAGTCGCCGGCGCTGGTGCCGTTTCTGCCCATTGGCAAACTGACGGCCGCGAGCGCCGGCATCAACGAGCCGAAACAGGAACTGGCCGGGAGCAGCTCCACGGAGATTTTTGAGTTCGAGCCGGACGAGGAAACGGTGCTCGGCGAACTGCTGCCGCACAGTCTGAATTTCCAGATGCACCAGATTTTGCTGGAGACGAAGGCGAGCGAGCAGAGCGCGCGCATGGTGGCGATGAAGAACGCCACGGACAACGCCAAGGAAATCATCAAGAGCCTGACGCTCGAATACAACAAGCTGCGCCAGGCGAACATCACGAAGGAACTTTTGGAAATCACCACCGCGCAGATGGCGGTCGGTTGAAAA
>CAYUGC010000419.1:0-1910 GCA_964444085.1 uncultured Bifidobacteriaceae bacterium
GAGATGTATTTGCTGTAGGTGTTGCCGATGATGAGGTCCACCGGGTTGTTCTTGATCTGTTGGTGCAGCTCGAACAAATCCACGTTCTGCTTCACCATCGCGTCAGGCGCGTGGTTGGCGAGAATCTCCGAGAGGCGTTGTTCAAAATGTTTGCCGGATGAACCGGTGAAGACAAAGGCGGGCTTCATGTCCAGCTCCACGAGGAATTGTGTCAACGCGATGACGTGGTCGGGATCGCCAACAATCGCCACGCGTTTGCCGTGGAAGTATTGGTGCATGTCGCTCATGGCGTCGAGCAGGCGACCGCGTTCCTGACCAATGCTGCCGGGCACATCCACGCCGCCGTGGGTGCGGAGCGCATGGATGAACTTGTCCGTGTTCGTCAGTCCGTAGGGCAGTTCCAGGAGCGCGCTGGGAACTTTGCATTTTTCGTCCAGCTCGATGGCGGCCGGGTGCGAGGCAAAGTGGCCGAGCGCAATCGTGCCGACACTGTCGCCGGAGGATTTGATTTCTTCGATGGTCGCGCCGCCGCTGGGGAACATCCGGTATTGGCCGTCCTGCGGCAGATCCAGCACGCCGCTGGTGTCGGGGAACATCACGGTTTTCACGCCTATTTCCGCGATGATGCGCTTGAGTTCGCGCATATCGGCGGGGTCAATGTAACCGGGAATAACGTTCAGTTGCGGCTCGGCCTTCAACTGCGCTTCGGACTTGCCGCTGGATTCGGCGAGGTATTTCACCATGCCGGTGACCATGCTGGCAAAGCCGGTGATGTGCGAGCCAACGAAGCTTGGCGTGTTCGCGTGGATGACGTATTTGCCATCGGGAATGATTTTTTCCTCCTTGGCTTTCTTGATCATCATCGGGATATCGTCGCCGATGACTTCGGACAAACAGGTCGTATGCACAGCCACGATCTTCGGATTGTAAATCGTGAAGATGTTTTGGAGCGCCTGCGTCATGTTGGCGAGGCCGCCGAACACGGACGCGCCTTCGGTGAAGGAACTCGTGGTGGCGACCACGGGTTCTTTGAAGTGGCGCGTGAGATGGCTGCGGTGATACGAGCAGCAGCCTTGCGAGCCGTGGCTGTGCGGCATGCAACCATTGATGCCGAGCGCGGCATACATCGCGCCGATGGGCTGGCAGGTCTTGGCGGGATTGATCCGCAAAGCCTCGCGTGGTTTGATTTCAGCAGTGGTTCCGTTAAGCATATTAATATGAGGTTAAGGTTTCGTTGGTTTAGCCTTCGGCACCGTCCGCCGCTGCCGGCTTGCGCCAGGCTTTGGTTTCGTTCTTCGCCTCCGTCTTGGTGGTGTGCGTGAGCGGGGTGGCGGACTGCGGATCTTTTTCCCACGGCGGGGTGATGTATTTCCAGACTTTGGTCGTGAGCATCCGGTCCACTTCGCGATAAAAATTGATCGCGCCGCCGAACGCCGCATACGGGCCGCTGTAGTCGTAGCTGTGAAGCTGCTTGCACGGCACGCCCATTTTTTCGATGACAAACTTGTCCTTGATGCCGGAGCCGATGATGTCCGGCTTGTAGATTTCGATGAGCTTTTCCATCTCGTGATGGCTGATGTCGTCGATCACCAGCGTAAGCTTCTTCATCTCCACCATCATGCCTTCGTAATCCTTGAAGTTGAAACCGCCGGCTTCCAGCGCCGCGATTTGTTCCGGCGTCTTGCTGGGCTTGAAGCGTTCGGGATCGGCCTCGACGTGCAGTTCCTCGATGTTGCGCGAGTCAGCGTCCACTTTGATCGTGGGCAAAACCTTGCGGCCTTCGTAATCATCACGGTGGGCGAACTCATAACCGGCGGAAACGATCTCCATGCCGATGTCGCGGAACAAATCCTGATAATGATGCGCCCGCGAACCGCCGACAAACAGCGCAGCTTTCTTGCCTTTGTGCT
>CAYUGC010000420.1:0-1899 GCA_964444085.1 uncultured Bifidobacteriaceae bacterium
AGCAATGAGATCGCTGATGCCTAACCAGTCGCCGGAGCCAACCGCCGTTGGCGCTGGCAGTTGGCGTTCCCAACGCTGCCACGAGTTGGTGGCTTATTTTTTTTGTTGGCGGCTGACCATACAAAAATGAGTTTGTCGGTGTCTATTTGGTGATATGAAGCAAAAAATCACATTATCGCTGCTTTCTGCCGTATGCTTGCTGCTAACGCTCGCAAAATACGCGATTGCGCAGGAAACCAACAATCCAATCGGATACAATGACCGCACCTTTACTTTTGGCCAAGATGACAAATTGAAGCAAGGCATCAGTTCGTTGAGCCAGCAAATCCAAAACGAGCCGAAAAACCTCACCGCCATATACAATCTGGCATTAGCCTACCGTGTAAACGGGGACTTCGATAAGTCACTTGCCCTTTGGAATGAATATATTCGCCTCAATAAAACCAACGACATGGCATTCATGATTCGTGCTACCATTTATAACGAGAAAGGCAAATATGATGATGCCATCAAAGACTTTAACGAGGGACTCCGATTGAACCCAACGAATACCTACGCTTTTGCAAATCGGGGGTTCAGTTATAACAATGAGGGCGCATATGACAAGGCGGCTCAAGATTTTAACGAGGCTATACGGCTTGATGAAAATAATGAAGGAGCCTACAACAATCTCGCTTGGCTGCGTGCAACTTGTCCAATTGCCTCAATGCGTGATGGCAGGGAGGCAGTATTGATGGCTAAAAAGGCGTGCGAATTGACGAAGTGGGCGCGCTGGACCCGTGCTGATACATTGGCGGCAGCTTACGCCGAAGCTGGAGATTTCACGAAGGCCGTTGAATACGATAAGATGGCTCTGAAAATGAATGGCATCACCAAAAGCGATGTTGAAGAAGTGCAAAACCACCTTTTACTATTTGAGAAGCAACAGCCATGTCGAAATAAGGAGATACATTAGACTATGACGCCGCCTAACCAGTCGCCAGAGTCAATGCCTTTTGGCGCTTGCAGTTGGCGTTCCCAACGCTGCCACAAATTGGTGGCCCCAAAGGAAACGTTCGCTGCGCGAACTGTGATCGCTGTCGCGGTTCACGCCGCGCGTCGGCGGTGGCTCAGCTTTTTTCGTTAGGCGACATGCGCGTATGAAGGGACTTCAAATTATCTTAATTGTCGTTGCAGTCATCCTATTCAGTTTGTCATTTCCACAAGCCGAGAGCGCAGCGAGTAAGCCGCTCGCCCAAGCGTTAGTTGCATACCGTGAGAACCCTTCACCCGAAAATAAAGCCAATCTTGACCATGTTCGAGAGGTGAGGCGTTCTGCACATTTACGGCGGGCAATGTTTTACGGAAGCCTATTGGCCGCAGACCTAGTTGTGCTTTTTTATGTTTCACGAAAGTCTCATAGACACGTTGTCGCCTAACCAGTCGCCGGAGCCAACCGCCGTTGGCGCTTGCAGTTGGCGTTCCCAACGCTGCCACAAATTGGTGGCCCCAAAGGAAACGTTCGCTGCGCGAACTGTGATCGCTATCGCGGTTCACGTCGCAGGTCGGCGGTGGCTCAGCTTTTTTCGTTAGGCCACATTTACACCATGAGCCAGCATTTGCGCTACTTAGTCTTGGCCATTGGATTTTCCGGCATCTGTTGGGGCTGGTGTCGGGTCGGAGCATTTATTTACCGCATTTCCTCAGTTGCAGCCAGCGAGGAGGGCGTGAAATTTCCAGATTCGTCATTTGTTGCGATTTCTGTCGGTTGGAGCATCATTTTTGTCGGCATCCTATTCGTGATGTTCTGGAGTTGGAAGCGAGTGCTTAAACCGCAGACGAGAGATTTGAAATGATGACCATGCCTAACACCTATCAAGCCCGATGGGTCAACCGGAAAAAATGGATCACGCCGGAAAA
>CAYUGC010000421.1:0-1888 GCA_964444085.1 uncultured Bifidobacteriaceae bacterium
GGCGCTGAACGGCGGCAATTTCATCATCGGCCCGACGGCGACAAAATGGTTGATGGTGGGTTTCTACGACTCCGGCGCGGGCGAACTGGACGTCACCAACGGCACTTTGTTTCTTGAAAACGGCACGTCGCTCAAGCTGTGCCGCAACGGCAACACCGGCGGCAATGTGGTGAATCAAATCGGCGGCAATGTCACGTTTTACAGCGACGCGGGCGTGACGGTCGGCGGCGGCGGCAATCTTGATTTGAACTATGCCGGCGGCGCAACGAGCACCAACACTTACAATCTGAATGGCGGCACATTGACCGTGCCGCAGGTCGTCGTGACATCGGGCGCGGGCAACGGCACGTTCAACTTCAACGGCGGCACGCTAAAATCCGCTGCCACCAGCACGACGTTCATGCAGGGATTGACGCGCGCCAACGTCCGCAACTCCGGCGCGAAGATAGACACCGCCGGAGCCAGCGTGACCATCGGCCAGGCGCTGCTGCACTCCGCCATCGGCGGCGACTTTTCGACGGATGGCGGCATGGTGAAGAATGGCGCTGGCATGTTGACCTTGGCCGGCACGAACACCTACAACGGTGTCACGACCGTCAATGCCGGCACGCTGCTGGTCAACGGCTCAATCGGATCCGGCGCTGTCACCGTCGCCGGCGGCACACTCGGCGGCAATGGTGCCATCGGCGGTACCGTCACGGTGTTATCCGGCGGCACGCTGGCGCCGGGCGGAGGGCTGGCCGCGCTGACGGTGAATGGCGGCGTCACGCTGCAACCCGGCAGCACGACTTTTCTGGAAATCTCCAAGTCATCGCTCACGAACGATCAATTGGTCGCCGGTGGCGCGCTGAATTATGGCGGCACGCTGGTCGTCACCAACCTCGGCGGCACGCTGGTGGTTGGCGATTCGTTCAAGCTGTTCCGGGCCGGTTCGTTTAACGGCGCTTTCGCTTCGAATTCATTGCCGTCGTTGCCCGCCGGCTTTGGCTGGAACACAGCCGCCTTGGGCGGCGGAATTATCAAAGTGATTCCCGCCACGCCGACAAATCTGGTCTGGTCGGTCAGCGGCACAAACCTGAACTTCTCCTGGCCCCAAAGTTACACCGGCTGGCGGTTGCTGATGCAGACGAACCATCTGGCGAATGGCATCAGTTCCAACACCAACGACTGGGCCACGGTTGCCAATTCCTCGCAGACGAATCAGATCGCTTGGCCGATTTATCCATCCCAACCGGCGGAGTTTTACCGGCTGATTTTTCCGTGAGCAGCACGACGGCATGGAATTGACGGACTATGGAGACGCTTTCAAATTCCATGAATTGAAGCCGGCTGTGGGCCGATCCCGGGCTGGGCGGTAAATGTATCGTTTTGTAAAAAATACATATTTTGACTTGCTTTCCCGGCCGCCTCGGCTAAGTTTCGCCGATGCCTCGACCGCCCAAGCTCACTGCCTGCGCGGATGAGTTTGCCGCCCAGCTCGACCAGGCCTGCGCTGAAATCGTCAGGCCTAAAGCCTGGCGACCGCACCCACAATGCCACCGGTTGGTCATGTCACCTTTTGTCACCTTTTGGCGCTTCCAAAATGGGGTGACAAAACGTGCCAAAAAGTGCCAAAAAGTGACATGATTTACTTTGAACCCTCCCAGCCGTGGGGTGGCTGCCGGGCGCGTAAGCATTGTGGTCGGTCGGAAGTGATCTGGGCGACTGTTCCCGCGCTGGCAGGCGCGGCAGGGTGGTGAATGTATTGCAATATATAAATACATAATTAGGCTTGCCTTTCCGACCGTCTTGGCTGAGGTGGGTCACCTGCTGACGGAACCGCTTGCCCTGAGACAGTCTGCTCGCTGGCGCTTCCCCGTGTTCCTCCCTCTCCCCCTCGGGGGAGAGG
>CAYUGC010000422.1:0-1857 GCA_964444085.1 uncultured Bifidobacteriaceae bacterium
ATCATAAGAAACACATTCACTACACCACGATATACCAATATAACTTAAAATAACCATTGCCGCCGGCCGGTTCGCACGCCGGCTACCGTTTTCAGAATGCCGCCCCGCAGACCAATTCTGACGATTTGTTCTTGATGCTCGCGTTCTCTGGCGGCGGCACGCGGGCCGCCGCGCTTTCATACAGTGTGCTTGAAGAACTCAAGAAAACGGAAGTGGGCCAGCTCGACAACCAGCACCCGCTCCTGAAAGATGTCGGCCTCATTTCCGCGGTTTCCGGCGGCAGCTTCACCGCCACTTACTACGCCCTCTGGGGCGACCGCATCTTCTCGGACTTCGAACCGCGGTTTCTCAAAAAGAATGTGCAGACCGGTTTGCTCCTTCGGGCTATGGCCCCTTGGAATCTGGTTCGGCTGCCCTCGCCATCATTTAGCCGGACCGAACTGGCGGCGGAGTATTATGACCACCTGCTTTTCAAAGGCGCGACGTATGCCGACATAATGGCGCAACCCGGCCACCCATTTCTCTGCGTCAACGCCACGGACGTTGCTTCCGGCGCGCGGTTCGAATTCACCCAGGATGAATTTGACCTGATCCAGTCGGACTTGTCGCAATTCCCGGTTTCCCAGGCCGTGGCCGCCTCCTCCGCGCTCCCGCCTTACCTGACACCGGTGACTCTGAAAAACCATTCGGCGGAGCAAGCGGAGGCCGAACCGGAATGGATACAGTCCATTCTGTGCGACCCAGCAGCTTCTACTCGCATGAAATACATTGCTTCACAGGCGCACTCTTACACAGATGGGCATCGCAACTATATCCATTTGGTTGATGGCGGATTTTCCGACTATCTCGGATTGCGGGGCGCCATTGACCGGGTCATCGCCCGCGAGCAGTCCGCCCATGTCCCGAGTGTGCCTTGGAAACTTCCCCGCCGCGTGGCCCTGATCGTCGTTGATGCGGACCGGGACTATGACTACGGCTGGGACTCCAAAGAATCCTCGCTTGGATTGGGCACGCTGCTTGGCTCCGTTGGCCAGGTTACGGTGAGCCATTATTCCTTTGAAACCATTGAATTATTCAAGGAAGTCATGGGCCGTCTTTCTCGTGAGCGGACCGGCTCGGGCGATTCCTCGCCGGTGGAAATTGAAACCTACGTCATCGAGTTGCACTTCAATCAACTTCCCAACGAAGCCGACCGCCGCTTTTTCAATACCGTGCCCACGTCGCTTCAGCTTCCTTCAAAGACGGTGGACCGTTTGCGCCAGTTGGCCGCCCGCCAGCTTGCCGACAATGTGGAATTTAGACGGTTGGTCTCTGACCTGCGGAACCAGTCCATCAAACTCAATTCACCAAGCCGCCCCTCCGTTGCGAACGCGAAAGTTGCAACCCAAACGGCAAATCAATGAACACTACACTTATGAAAAACAAAGTTAAAACACATCAATCTCCCCTTGCGCGTTACGACTGCGGGTCGGTCAAACTGTCCGGTGACACCAATGCTCTTTATGAGCGGCACGTCACGTTCGACCAGGTTGTCGCGGAAACGGAAACCACCGACCGCGACAAGTTTGAAGCCATCGCACGCTCCGTGCGCGATGTGCTGTCGCAACGTTGGCTGAAGACCGAGCAGACTTATCAGCAGCGCAACGCCAAGCGCGTCTATTATCTCTCGATGGAATTTCTGCTCGGCCGCGCGCTGGCCAACAATATCTCCAATCTCCGGCTCGACCCGGAGGCGCAACAATTCGCCAAACATCACCAACTTGATCCGCTCCAGATCAACGAGCAGGAGCCGGACGCCGGCCTCGGCAACGGCGGCTTGGGCCGGTTGGCGGCGTGCTTTCTCGATTCGATGGCGAC
>CAYUGC010000423.1:0-1854 GCA_964444085.1 uncultured Bifidobacteriaceae bacterium
ATGTGCGGGACGCGGCGTTTCCCGGCTGGGCGAAAAAGCCGGAGCGCGTGAAAATTCTGGAGACGGTGATGCCGGCTGTTTGTGCGTTGCCGGAGATGGCGGATTCTTTCGCCGAGGCGATGGACAATTTGACCGCGCTGGACAAGCAGATTCTCGTCGAGCGGCATCTCATCAGCCGCGAGCACGCCGCGAAAAATGTCGGCAGCGGCATCGTCCTGAATCGCGAGGAATCGTTCTGCGTGATGATCAACGAGGAGGATCATCTGCGGATGCAGGCGCTGCGTCCCGGCTTCCAGATCCGCGAGGCGTGGAACGCCATTGACCAGCTGGATTCCGCGCTGGAGAAAAAATTAAACTACGCTTTCGACAACGAACTCGGCTACCTGACCGCGTGCCCGACGAATCTCGGCACCGGCATCCGCGTGAGCGCGATGCTGCATCTGCCGGGACTGGTGCTGGCGGAGCAGATCAACCCGATCATCCAGTCCGTGAACAAACTCGGTCTCGCCGTGCGCGGGCTTTACGGCGAAGGCACGGAGGCCCTGGGAAATGTGTTTCAGGTTTCCAACCAGATGACGCTCGGCGAAAGCGAGACGGTCATCGTCGAGCGGCTGGAAAAGGTGCTCGGCCAGATCATCGAGCACGAGGAAAACGCGCGGCAGTCATTGATGGAGAAAAAGCCGAAGACGGTGTTCAACCACATCGGCCGCGCCTACGGCATCCTGGCCAACGCACACAGCATTTCCTCAAAGGAGACGATGAATCTGCTGTCGCTGCTGCGGTTGGGCATTGATCTCAACCTGTTTCCCGGAACGCCGCGCGCGCTGGTGGACGAGCTGCTGCTGGTCACGCAGCCGGCGCATTTGCAGAAGCAGATCTCCGACAAGCTCTCCGCCGAGGAGCGCGATCTGCTCCGCGCCGACATGGTGCGCGAACGGCTGAAAAACGTGAGCCGCCCGCTCACCAAATAATCTCAAATCTTCTTTGCGCGCAGGACGAGCAGGGGAATGTTGGTCTCGTGGCGCACTTGCGTGATGGTGCTGCCGTGAAAGAGGTCGCCCAAAAAACGGTGGCCGTGCCCGGCCATCGCAATCAAATCGCATTTCTCGCTTTCCGCCACCTTGATGATTTCCTCCGGCGGGTCGCCGAGCGCCAGCGCGGTTTCCACGGAAAAGCCCTCGCGGCGAAGCTGGTCGGCAACCTGCTCCAGATACGCGCGGTCGGTTTTCATCTCCTCGGACTCGGCGAGTTTGAGCGTGTTGAAATTGCGCGCCACCCAGCCGTCGGCGACGTGCAGCAGCAGCAGTTTCGCCCCGGTCAGTTTCACCAGCGGCTTGACGTGATCCAGGATGGCCTCGTCCGTCGCGCTGTTTTCCAGCGGGATGAGAATGTATTGATACATGGCTGGCTATTGGGTTGGCAGCGGTAAACCGAGATGCGCGTAAAACGCCTTCAGAGCGGACGCCGGCATGAAGGTGTCAATCAGCAGCTTCACGTTCAGGATGATGATGACGGCGGTCGTCGTCCAGCCGAGAATTTTCAGCCACCGCCGGTTGGCGAATTGGCCCATCTTGCCTTTTTCACCGGTGAACCGCATCAGCGGCCACACGGCGAATCCCAATTGCATTGAGAGCACGACCTGGCTGGCGACCAGCAGTTGCGTGGTTTTGCTTTCGCCAAAAAATCCGATCACGCACACGGCGGGGACAATCGCAATGAGCCGCGTGAGGAGCCGGCGCAGCCACGGACGCAGCCGGATGTTCACAAATCCTTCCATCACGACCTGACCGGCGAGCGTGCCGGTGAGCGTGGAATTTTGTCCCGAAGCCAGCAGCGCCACGGCGAATAAAATGC
>CAYUGC010000424.1:0-1851 GCA_964444085.1 uncultured Bifidobacteriaceae bacterium
ACCGCCGTAGCCGATGTCGTAGGCCCAGCCGTCGCCGCCGAGAATCCACACGCTCTTCTTCACGAGCTGGTCGGCCAGCGGAATGAGCAGCTTCGATTCGGCGTTGTTGATCGCCGGCAGTTTTTTCTTCAACGCCTCAACGCGTTCGCGCTGGTCGTAAATACCCGCTTCGTCGCTTTGGTCGGCGTTGAGGATGGCCGTGACGAAATCGTCGCCGAGTTGCGGTGCGAGTTTCTTCACCAGTTCGCCGGCGAAATGTTTCTGCTGGTCAATCGAGACGCGGAAGCCGAGGCCGAATTCCGCGTTGTCCTCGAACAGCGAGTTGCACCACGTCGGGCCGCGGCCGCACTTGTCGGTCGCATAAGGCGTGGTCGGCAAATTGCCGCCGTAGATGGAAGAGCAGCCCGTCGCGTTGGCCACGACCATGCGGTCGCCGAACAACTGCGTGAGCATCTTGATGTAGGGCGTTTCACCGCAGCCGGCGCACGCGCCGCTGAACTCGAACAGCGGCTGCAGCAACTGTTGCTGGCGCAGTGTGCCGGGCTTGATCTTGCGGCGGTCCGTCTCGGGCAGGCCGAGGAAGAAGTCCCAGTTCAACGCTTCCGCTGCGCGCAACGGCGGCTGCGGGCGCATGTTGATGGCCTTGAGCTTGGCTTCGGCTTTGTTCTTGGCCGGGCAGACATCCACGCAGATGGTGCAGCCGGTGCAATCTTCCGCCGCGACTTGCAGCGAGAATTTCTTGCCCTTGAATTCGGGGATGCGCGAGTCGCAGCTCTTGAACGTCGCGGGCGCGCCCTTCAAATCCGCCTCGTCATAAACTTTCGCGCGGATCGTGGCGTGCGGGCAGATGGCCACGCACTTCAAGCATTGAATACAGGTCTTCTCGTCCCACACCGGAATTTCCAGCGCGAGATTGCGCTTTTCATACTGCGCCGTCGCGGTCGGGAACGAGCCGTTGTTTGGGAACGCACTGACCGGCAGTTCGTCGCCGTCGCCGGCGGCAATCTTGCCCAGCACGTTGCGCACGAATTCCGGCGCGTTCGGCGTGATGGCCGGAAGCAGCGGGCCGGCACCGTTGACCTTGTTGTTCTGCACGTTGACTTCGTGCAGGTTGGCCAGCGTGTTGTCCACGGCCTTGAGGTTCATGTTGACGACTTCGTCACCCTTCTTGCCATAGGTTTTCTTGATGGAATTCTTGATCGCCGTGATCGCCTCATCCTTGGGCAGCACCCCGGAGAGCGCGAAGAAGCAGACCTGCATGATGGTGTTGATGCGTCCGCCCATGCCGCTTTCGCGCGCGACCTTGGTGGCGTTGATGACGTGGAACTTTGCCTTCTTCGCGAGCAATGTCTGTTGCACCGGCGTCGGCAGGGTCGCCCAGATTTCTTCTTTTGAGTGCGGTGTGTTCAGCAGGAACGTGCCGCCGTCCACCAAACTGCGCAGCATCTCGTAGCGTTCCAGGAACACCGGCAGATGGCACGCCACAAAGTTGGAACTGGTGATGAGATAGGACGAGCGGATCGGTTGCGGACCAAAGCGCAAATGCGACACCGTCATCGAGCCGGACTTCTTCGAATCATACACGAAGTAGCCCTGCGCGTAGTTGGCCGTTTCCTCGCCGATGATCTTGATGGAATTTTTGTTCGCACCCACCGTGCCGTCGGCACCGAGACCGAAGAACAGCGCGCGGACGACGTTCGCCGGCTCCGTGGAGAAATTCGCGTCGTAAGCCAGGCTCGTGTGGTTCACGTCGTCATTGATGCCGACGGTGAAATGATTCTTAGGCGCGGCCACGGACAGGTTGTCGAACACCGCCTTGACCATCGCCGGCGTGAATTCCTTCGAGGACAA
>CAYUGC010000425.1:0-1845 GCA_964444085.1 uncultured Bifidobacteriaceae bacterium
CGAATTATTCCGCGCACCTGTTCCTGGCGAACAGCTATGAACAGTTGCGCGATCCGAACTGGAGCAACCTCCGTTACGACACGCCGGCGACCGAGGAATTCTGGATCGCCAACCTGCTCGCGCCGACGGGGGCCGGCTGGCTGTCCGCCACCCGCTCGCAACAACCGTATGCCCGGTTGTTTGACCAGAACCGCTTGGGCTTCGATTCCGAAACGACCTATTTGAGCCGGGGCGCGTGGACGGAACAGGCCGACGGATATTACACCTCCGGCAATTTCAGTTGCGATGTGGCGACCGGCTATCGTTACGACCCCGGCCAGCGGCCGAACAACGATTTTGAAAACCGCGAGGTGGACATCAACCTGAAGGGCCAGTTGACCGCGCAGGACAGCCTGTTCGCCAGCATCCAATTGGCCAATATCAATTACGGCGACAACAGCCAGTATTACAATCAGGCCAATGCGTCGCCGGATTTCCGGCTCGATGAAACGCAGCAGCCCAATTTGTTTTTGGGTTATCACCACGAATGGAGTCCGGGCGTCCATACGCTGTTCTTCGCGACACGCCGGGTGGCGGATGAAAACGCCAGCATTGCCAATACGGATCAGGTGTTTGGTTACATCCAAGGTGGGGCTATTTACGGGGTTGCACCTTTCTATGCGTCTGAGGCGGTAAGGTTGTCCCCCACCGAATATTCAACCGAACTCCAGCAGATTTTGGAAACCGTGAATCATACGACCATTGTCGGGACGCGTTATCAATGGGGTGATTTGCGTTATCAAAACGCTCTGGGAAATGTGACAGGTTCTTGGGCCGGCGTATTGTTCCCTGACCCTGGGGCGGTTCAGGTTCAGGATTTTACTTTGAATTTCCAGCAATTCTCTGTTTACGGTTACCATGATTGGCAGATTGCCGATGCTTTTGCGCTGACCGCTGGCTTGAGTTATGATTACCAGCATCAACCGGCGAATGTCGCGACCACGCCGTTCTCCCGCCAGGAAAAAACCACCACCCAGTTTTCGCCCAAGGTCGGCTTCATCTGGACTCCCCTGGACAACACCGTCGTCCGCGCCGCCTACACCCGTTCGCTGTCGGGTTTCATTGGCGGCCAAAGTTATCAACTGGAACCGACGGAGATGGCCGGGTTCAACCAGTCTTTCCGCAGCCTTGTCCCTGAATCGGTGGCGGGTGACACCAGCGGTTCCAAAATGGACACTTTCGACCTTTCTTTGGAACAAAAGTTCGACACGGGGACTTATCTCGGATTATCGGGAGAAGTAATGTATTCAAAAGATTCCGATGTCATGGGGGCTTATATCTACAACCATGATCAGGCTTTCACCAATGCTTATCCGACCTATACCTCCGGCTTGCGTCACTCCATAAACTATCGTGAGCGCTCCTTGCTTTTCACGGTGGACCAATTGCTGGGGAAACAATGGGCGGCAGGCGCGCGCTATCGTCTGTCGCAGGCAAACTTGGATACAAGCTATCCGGACATCAATCCAGCAACCTTGGTCAATAAGGCCCCCTCGTTTCAAGCCCGCCAAACCTTGTCCGGCGTGTTGCAAACGGTGAACCTGCACGCCAATTGGAACCATCCCTGCGGCCTGTTCTCCGTTCTCGAAGGCAACTGGTATCATCAGGATAATTCCGGTTTTTCGCCCGCCGAACCCGGCGACGACTTCTGGCAGTTCAACGCTTACGCCGGCTATCGCTTTTGGCATCGCCGGGCGGAACTCACCGTCGGCCTGCTGAACCTCTTTGATCAGAATTACCGGCTGGAACCGTTGAACCTCTACAACGACATGGCCCGCAGCCGGACCGTGCTGGCACGCCTAAAGA
>CAYUGC010000426.1:0-1837 GCA_964444085.1 uncultured Bifidobacteriaceae bacterium
CTAACACCTATCAAGCCCGATGGGTCAACCGGAAAAAATGGATCACGCCGGAAAAGTTATCTATTCCGTTTTTTGCGTCCAACGAACGTGCGTTCCGGCTTAATTTCAATTAGCAGCTCGGACTTAGGGCGTCCGGCTAAACACCTATACGGACTCAGTCGAGTGAGCCAGAGTCTGGTCGCGAGACCAGACCTCAACTTACTTTCCAGGGACGCGATCAAACGCCGTGTCCCGGTCCAGAAACTCTGACAGTTCACCCACCCGCTATCCATTCGAGTCGAAGACGGCTGCCCACGAGGGCTCCAGTTTTTTGCGGACGTGCGGTTGGGGCGGAATCGCCAAATCTTTTTAATTCTTTGCGTTCATTGGTTATGGATTTTTGCGGACGGCCACCACGAGTTAAAACGAGCCGGGGGGACAGCGAGCCCTTTAGCTCGCCCCCCGGCGGTCGGATCAAACGCAGTGTGGCCGCTGGCCATCGTGCCCAATCAAGTCGGCGGAGTCCCGCCGCGCCCAACGCCGACCTGGGGTGCTCCGGCACCAGTGGATTCAGTCGGCGACTCAGCGGGGCTTCGGTTTTCAAGTGGCTCCAGTTAGACGTCCGGCTCACGATGGCCAGGGCCAAATCAGTTATTGCTCAACGCGGCGACGAGCCGTTGGGCGTCGAACACGGTTTTTTGTTTGAGCATGAAATAGACGGCGCGGGCCAGCTTGATGGCGAGCACGGTATTCGCCTTGAACTTGTTGTTGAGCCGCGCTTCGAGCCGTTGGGCCAGGGGGCCGATGACGAGCGGATCGCGTTTGGCCACCACGGCGGCTTCGCCGAAGGCCCAGCGCAGATAGGGGTTGCCGAGTTTGGCTCCCCGCAGGCCTTTGATTTTGCCGGCGCTGGCGACGGTGCCTTTGACGAGGCGGCAATAGGAGAGGAAATCTTTGACGGTGGGAAAGCGGGCGATGTCGCCGATCTCGTGGAGGATGGTCAGCCCGAGATAATCGCCGATGCCGGGCGTGGTTTGCAGCAGCGTGAAGTCGCGGCTGCTGGTTTGTTTGGTGAGTCGGAGGAGTTCCTTTTCGAGGGTGGCCAGTTGGGTGTCGTAATGGGTGATCAGGGCCAAGTCATTTTGCAGGGCGAGCTGGCGCACCGGGTCCGGCTCGGCTGTGAGCATTTGTTCACTCCATGCCTCCCGGTTGTAAGGGGTCTGGCGGCAGGTGGGCCGGTTGTAAGCGAGTTGATGGGACTGGAGGCGGGACAAGAGTTCGCTGCGGTTCCAGACGTAAAGAATCCGCTGGCGGAGCAAGGCGCGGAGCGGACGTTTTTCTGCGGGATAGACATAGCCCGGCGGAATGAAGTTGGTGCGCAGCAGATGGGCGATCTTCTCGGAATCAATGCGGTCGTTCTTGTTCTTGCCGCCGTGAATGGCTTTGAGGTAGAGCGCGTGGGCGAGCACGAAGTGGATGCCAGCCTCGGCACAGGCGTCGGCCAGCCAATACCAGCCGAACATGCATTCGGCGCAGACCGTCAGATCGTGGCGATAGGGCGCGACGAGTTTGAGGAAATAGGCGAAGTCATTGTTTTTGATGTTGGTGTGGACGAGCTTTTTGCCGTCGCGGTCCAGGACGCAGACGTACATCTGGCGTGCGTGCAGATCAATTCCGCAGTTGAATTCAGTGGTGGAGGTGTAATACTTCATGGCGATCATTCGTTGTGGGGTCGCGAGACCCCGGGTTATACGTTTGGTTACGCGGGGAAGTGCTCGTAACACTTCCCCGCCCTGAAACCGATGCTAACAAAAACCCCAAAGGGCTTGGAGGGGAGTATCAAGTCGCCGGAGCCAAC
>CAYUGC010000427.1:0-1835 GCA_964444085.1 uncultured Bifidobacteriaceae bacterium
GACGAATTCGCCGCAGCGTTTCTATCGCATCAAGCTCGGCCCGCCGCTGCCGTGAGCCGGCGGCTTTGTTGGTATCCCGCTGGCATTCAATAAATCCATGAGCATCACCATTCGCAGCATCGTTTTGCAACTTCTCGGCATTGGGCTGGCGGGGGGGGTGCAGGCGCAGACGCTTACGGACATCGGGACTTCCGCGCCCAGTCCGGGAACGAACGACATCTCCCAATTCTCGACCAATGGCAATACGGCCTGGCCGAATTTTCCGGATGGGCTCAATTACTATACCGACAACAATGCGCCCGCCGGTCAGACGTTCACCACTGGCACCAACGCGATGCGGCTCGTGTCGGTTGCCATCAGGACGGGGGGATTGAATTCCGGCAACGGCTACGGCACGCCCGCGAGCACGCCGACGTATTATCTGAGCATTTATTCGATGAGCGGCAGCACGGCGACGTTGCTCGTCACGGTCAGCGCGCCGAATCCCGGTTTTACCGACGGCGACTGGCTGAAGTGGAGCGGAATCAACGTGCCGTTGAGCACGAACAAAACCTTCGCGTATGCTTTCGGCATCAAGCCGGGCGGCGGCGGCTATGCGGCGCTGGCCGTGGCGGCAAACAACACCTACGCCGGTGGCGAAATCGCGCTCATTCCCATCAGCGGCGGCACCATCACCAACGGCAGCAGCCACAATTTTGATGCGGTGTTCAGTCTTGGCCTGCAACCGGTGAGCACACCAACCATCAGCGCGGTCACGCTATCACCGGCAACCAATGTGTTCGCGGGAACGCAAATGACCTTTGCGGCATCGGCGACCGGCGCATCCCCGCTTTATTATCAATGGCAATTCAACAGCGGCGGCGGTTTTGGCAATGTTCTCGGAGCCAACACGAATACGCTTTCCTTCAGTGCCGCCGTGACGAACACCGGTTCGTATCAACTGGTGGTCACCAATAGCTACGGTGCCGTGACCAGTGCGCCAGTCGCCCTTTCGGTGACGCTCGACACGAACCCGCCGGTGGTTCTGCGCGCCTTCAACGTGGTCACCACCAATGTGCAGGTGGATTTCTCAAAAACGCTGGAGACCGCCAGCGCGGCGAGCGCGGCGAATTACTCTTTTGCCAACGGCCAGCCGGTCACGAGCGTATTGTTTGCGCCGAACGGAACGTCGGTGTTGCTTGGCACCACGCCGCTGGTTTACGGCAGCAATTACACCGTCGTCGTCAACGGCGTTCGCGATCAGGCTGTTCCGCCCAACAGCGTCGCGCCCAACTCGACGGCTAGTTTTACGGCCTCACCGCGCCAGAAAATATTACTCGATGCGGATTGGCGGTTTCAGTTGGGCGATCCGGTGGATGTCACGACCAACGTCACTTACTACCCGGAAATTTCCAGCCTCGGCAAACTTGAATCGTCGGCCCTCTCCGGTTCGACTTCGGAAACTTACTACGAGACCAACCGCGTGAATATTTTTGCGACGCACGCCGGCGAAAATGTTTCGTTTGTCCAAACCAATTACGACGACAGCGGCTGGCGCGCGTTGAGTCTGCCGCATGACTGGGCGGTGGAACTGCCCTTCGATTCGAGCGCGGATTACAATCACGGCTTCAAGCCCATCGGCAATGCGAGCTACGGCACCAACAACGTCGGCTGGTATCGCCACACCTTCACGCTGCCTGCGGCCAGTGCCGGCAAGGCGCTCTGGCTGGAATTTGGCGGCGTTTACCGCAATTGCTTGGTGTGGCTGAACGGTCACATTGTCGGTCGCAACGTCAGCGGTTATTCCAGCTTCTATTTTGACGTCACGCCTTACGTCAATCCCGGCGGGACGAACG
>CAYUGC010000428.1:0-1830 GCA_964444085.1 uncultured Bifidobacteriaceae bacterium
CATCTTCACGCCCATCCTCGATGCGCTGCTGCAACACGGCGACCACTACCGGCATCTGGCCGACCTCGCCAGTTACGCCCAAGCCCATCAACGACTGGGGGAATTGTATGCCGACCAACCGGCGTGGACACGCAAGGTGATCTTGAACCTCGCCGCGTCCGGCCGGTTCTCCAGCGACCGCACCATTGCCGAGTATGCCAGCGAGATTTGGCACGCCGAGCCCGTTTCGACCGAATAAGGGAATCGAACCTCGTTACACCAAGACGCAGAAGAGGAGGTTCTGGTATTTTTAATACAAACTCAGTTGCCAGCGGTTGCCAGAAATGACTTTTTGCACCACATTGAGGCGGATTTTTGTGGATTGAATGTGGGCGAGGCGAAACCGCTAATTGCCCTTATTTATCAACTGTATTGTGGATATTTGTGATGTTTTTTAATAGTGAATAAAACGCGGGGATGCTGTCCCGCCGGGAAAGGCCCAAACGAAAGTTTGGTAGCAGTCACACCTTCTGATCTGTGAACACCGCCCACAAATCCCGCCAGCACCGCCAGCGGTTGAAACTGTTTTTGCCAGCCAATAGCCACCGCACTGCGATGGGGTTTACGAGTTGTACATATCGCATAATGATACAATGTTTCAAATCAAAATCATAAGAAATATTCCGAGGGGAAAGCGGCTGGTTAACCTGGCGCGGTGAAGCCAAGGCGAGGATAGAAGATGGCGGATTGAGGATGGCCATGACCGGCTCGCCGGGAGTCTCGCCTCACCAGCCCGGCGGGCGAATTGCGAATTTCAAATGGGAAATGGCCTGGGGGGCAGCGGCAGCCGACGGGCTGGATTCCCATTCTGGAACCCGCCGGCAGGATGCCGGCGCTCCCAGGCCCTCTCACCCGAGGGGGGAGGAACGGGCTACGCTGGGCACCGTCCCCACCATTCAAGAACCGTGTCAAGATGCGCCCGTTGCGCGGTTGCGCTGGTTGACATGGTGGCGGCTTGATTTATCCGCCTTTTAACCTATTCTACAGGACTCGATTTATGGAACTGAACAACGAAGAGATACGTCGCTACTCCCGGCATCTGATTTTGCCGGAAGTCGGCCTGGCCGGGCAGAAGAAGATCAAAGCCACGAGTGTCCTGTGCATCGGCGCGGGCGGCCTTGGCTCGCCCATCGCCATGTATCTCGCCGCCGCCGGCATCGGCAAGATCGGCATCGTGGATTTCGACACCGTGGATTATTCCAATCTGCAACGGCAGATTCTCCACACCGACGCGGACGTGGGCCGTTCCAAGGCCGAGTCGGCCAAGGAAACCATCCGCGGCATCAATCCGAACTGCGAAGTTGTCATTCACAACACGCGCATCTCGTCCGAAAACGCGCTCGACCTGATCCGCCCTTACGACATCGTGGTGGACGGCACGGATAATTTCCCGACGCGCTACCTCACGAACGACGCCTGCGTGCTGCTGAAGAAACCCAATGTCTATGGCTCGATTTTTCGTTTCGAGGGACAAGCCAGCGTGTTCGCGCCGCATCTCGGCGGACCGTGCTATCGCTGCCTGTATCCCGAACCGCCGCCGCCGGGAATGGTGCCGAGCTGCGCGGAAGGCGGCGTGCTGGGCGTGCTGCCCGGCATCATCGGCTGCATTCAGGCGACGGAAATTTTGAAGCTCGCGCTCGGCAAAGGCCATTCGCTCATCGGCCGGCTGGTGTTGTTCAACGCGCTGGACATGAAGTTCCGCGAATTGAAATTGCGCAAAGACCCGGCGTGTCCGATTTGCGGCGAGCATCCGACGATCAAGGAATTGATTGATTACGAGACCTTCTGCGG
>CAYUGC010000429.1:0-1815 GCA_964444085.1 uncultured Bifidobacteriaceae bacterium
CACACCAGCAGCGCGATCAGCACCGGCACGGAAAACACCGTGGCGGAATAAATGCCGAACGGTTTCAACGTCACGCAGACGAGCAGGAAAATCAGCGTCAGCGCGGAAAGCAGAATCGTAAGCGCGATTTCGTTGGGCGTTTTCTGGCGGCTCGCGCCTTCGACGAGCGAGATCATGCGATCCAGAAAACCCTCGCCGGGATTGATTGAAATGCGGATTTTGATTTCGTCGGACAACACGCGGGTGCCGCCGGTGACGGCGCTGCGGTCGCCGCCGCTTTCGCGGATGACGGGCGCGGATTCGCCGGTGATGGCCGATTCATCCACCGTGGCCGCGCCTTCGATGATGTCGCCGTCGGCGGGAATCACTTCGCCGGCGCGCACGAGGACGACGTCGCCTTTGCCCAGGCCGTTGGCGCTGACCTCTTCCACCTGGCCGTTTTTGCCGACGCGACGGGCGACCGTGCTCACGCGCGTGCCACGCAATGCCTGCGCCTGCGCCTTGCCACGGCCTTCGGCCACGGCCTCGGCGAAATTGGCGAACAGCACGGTGAACCAGAGCCAGACCGCGAGTTGCGCGATGAAGCCGCGATCCGCCGCCGCCGTGAAGATGCCAACGGTGGTCAGCACCGCGCCCACCAGCGTCACGAACATGACGGGGTTTTTGACCATCAGGCGCGGGTCGAGCTTTTTGAAGGCGTCGCCCACGGCCGGGCCGGCGATTTTCCAATCGAACAGAGAAGGAGCTTTGTGAGTCATAAAATTTACGATTTACGAATGACGATTTACGATTGGCAATTGGTTAAAACAGTTTTCCCTGGAGCATCAGGAAGTGCTCCACAACCGGGCCGAGCGCGAGCACCGGCAGGAAGTTCAACGCGCCAACCAATAAGATTGTGCCGATCAGCAAAATGACAAACGTGCCGCCGGACACGGGGAACGTGCCCGCGCTCGCCGGCACCAGTTTTTTTTGCGCGAGCGATCCGGCCAGCGCCATGATCGGCACGATCATCAGGAAACGCCCGAACAGCATGGCGATGCCGAGCGTGGTGTTATACCACGGCGTGTTGGCGGTGAGGCCGGCGAAGGCGCTGCCGTTGTTGCCCACGCAGGAGGAATAGGCGTAGAGAATCTCGCTCAAGCCGTGCGGACCGTTGTTGTTGAGTCCCGCCAGGCCCCAGGCACTCACCGCCGCCCAGGCCGAGAAGCCGAGGATGGTCAGGCAGAGGATCAGCAGCGTGAGCATCGCCATCTTCACGTCGAAGGCGTTGATTTTCTTGCCGAGATATTCCGGCGTGCGTCCAACCATCAGCCCGGCGATGAACACCGCCAGCACGACGAACACGAGCATTCCATAAAGCCCCGCGCCGACGCCGCCGAAGATGATTTCGCCAAGCTGGATGTTGAACAGCGGCACCAGCCCGCCGAGCGGCGTGAAGGAATCGTGCATGGAATTCACCGCGCCACACGACGCATCCGTCGTGATCGTGGCAAACAACGCGGAGTTGAAAATGCCGAAGCGGACTTCCTTGCCTTCCATGTTGCCACCGGCGGCGGTGAGGCCGAGCTGCTGATGGATCGGATTGCCCGCCGCTTCGTAATGCCACGCGGCCAGCGCGCCGGCGAGGAACAACGCCAGCATGGTGATCCACACCGCCCAGCCGTGCCGCTGGTTTTTGGTCATGCGGCCGAGGTAGTAAGTCAGGCCGCTGCCGATGCTGAAGATGGACAGCATTTGCAGGAAGTTGGAAAGCGGCGTGGGATTTTCAAACGGATGCGCGGCATTGGCGTTGGTATAGCCGCCGCCGTTGGTGCC
>CAYUGC010000430.1:0-1814 GCA_964444085.1 uncultured Bifidobacteriaceae bacterium
CGCAGGTTTGAAAACCCTGCAACTGAGCCGAAACGAAGCCAAAAACCAAAAAGACCGCTGCTTTCAAATCTGATTCCGCCGCGCTACAGGATTTATGGAAATGCTCTGAAGTGCGATCGCCAACGTGAACCTGAAAGCAGAAATATAAACTTATGAGTGAAAACCAAAATCCAAACGGGCTGGCCGACCAACCGACACCCACGGTTTGCGCTGACCCTCAGCCGCCCTCGGCCGCAGCTCCCGGGTTCTCCCCCGTCGCGGGCGAATCCGACCGGGCTTTTGAAGCCTTCCGCGCTTACCTGGAACTCGGCCCCCGCCGCCGCTACGCCGCCGTCGCCCGGAAAACTGGTGCCTCCCTCCGCACCGTCCAGCGTTGGGCCGCCGATTTCGCTTGGCCCGGCCGCATCAAAATCCACTCAGCCAGTTGCGCGAATCAATCCGCCCGGACCGAGGCTGCCGTGCAGTGCGAGGAGATCCTCGATGCCGCCGCCCGCGCCCGGGCCTTTCGCGAACGCCAGTTCGTCTTGGCCGAAGCCATCCTCGACGTCGCCGAACGCTACCTCGAGCGCGTGGGGGACGAAGACTTGGAACGGTTGAGCCTTCCCGATGCCTGTCGCGCCTTGGACTTCGCGACCCGCCTAGCCGGTCACGCCCGGGAAACCGCTGCCGCCGAGCCGGATCACAGCCTGCGCGATCAACTCGCCTCCCTGTTGGATCAGGCCTACGCCGAAATGCCGGCGCACACAAAAAGCCCGTGACAAAAACGCCAAAACGCGCCAAATCGTGCCAAATCGCGACAAAACGGGCCTCGGATCGTCTTTGCCGGCGGTTTGAAAAAGACTCAACCGTTTTCAATTTTGAACGCAATCCTTGTATTCATGCTCCATTCCTTGCGCCCGAACGGATTAACCGTTGGCAACGGCGCGTTTTTCCATAGAATCATCAGACGTTCATGCGCCAATTTCGCAACATTGCGGTCAATGCGTTCATGGAACTCGTCCGGCAGCCAATCTTTCTGCTGCTGCTGACGGGCTCCGTGCTGTTCGAGATTTTTCTCGCCGTGCCGTATTACTTCGCGTTTGGCGACGAGATGAAGCTCGTCAAGACCAGCGCGCTGGCGGTAATGCTGCTGACTGGCTTGTTCGGCGCGGTCTTGAGCGCGTCAGCCTCGCTCGCGCGGGAAATCCGCTCCGGCACGGCGCTGGCGGTCCTGTCCAAGCCGGTGGGTCGCGCACAGTTTCTGCTGGCGAAATTCGCCGGTCTGGCGGCGGCGCTCACCCTGCTGGCCTACGTCAACCTCATCGGCGTGATGACCGCGAGCTGGATGGCGTTCGACGCCTACGGCAAAACCAATGTGCAGGACATCGCCATATTCGGCGGGGCAATTGCGCTGGCCTACGCGCTGGCGGGCTTCAGCAATTATTTCCTGCGCCGGCCGTTCGTGAGCGACGCGGTGTTCGCGCTGGTGGTGATGGTGACGCTGGCGGCGTTCGTCATTTTTCAATTCACCATGCAGATGCAAAGCCTCGGCGAACGTGCGGCGGTGGACTGGCGGCTGGTGCCGGCGGGGCTGCTGATCCTGTTCGCGTTCTGGATTTTCGCGGCGGTGGCGGTGGCGTGTTCCACGCGGCTGGATATGATCGCCACGCTGGCGGTCTGCTCGGCGGTTTTTCTGGTCGGGCTGATGTCGGATTATTTCTTCGGCCTGCCCGCCGCTCATGGCAGTTGGTGGGCGTCGGCGCTTTACAGTGCCGTCCCGAACTGGCAGCTTTTCTGGCTCGCCGACGCGCTCGAAACGGGCAAAAGCACGTTTC
>CAYUGC010000431.1:0-1813 GCA_964444085.1 uncultured Bifidobacteriaceae bacterium
CACACCATCGTCGGCGCCGGTTCGGCGGAAGGCACGATGGACGCGAGCAACATCATCAAGCCCGCGCTTTCGCGTGGCGAGATGCAATGCGTCGGCGCGACGACGCTGAATGAATACCGCAAATACATCGAGAAGGACGCCGCGCTGGAACGCCGTTTCCAATCCGTGAAGGTCGAGGCACCTTCGATTGAGGATGCGATTGCGATCTTGAAAGGCTTGCGCCACAAATACGAGGAGCATCACAAGGCGGAGTTCACCGATTCTGCCGTCGAGGCTTCCGTGAAGCTTTCCGACCGTTACATCACCGACCGGTTCCTGCCGGACAAGGCGATTGACGTGCTCGACGAGGCCGGTTCTCGCGCCCGCATCACCACGATGACGCGTCCGCCGGAAATCAAGGCCATGGAAGCCGAGATCGAAGTCGTCAAGGGCAAGAAGGAAGGCGCGATCAAGAACCAGGATTTCGAGGGCGCGGCCAAGATGCGCGACGAGGAAAAACAGGCGAAGGAGAAACTCGAAACACTGCTCAAGGAATGGCGCGCGAAGGGCGACGAGAAACGCGTCGTCGTCGGCGAAGATGAAATTTTGCAGGTCGTCTCCAAGTGGACGGGCATTCCGCTCCGGCGCATGGGGCAGGACGAAATGTCCCGCCTCCTCACCGTCGAAGTTGAGATGGAAAAAGTCGTCGTTGGTCAGCGTGAGGCCGTCTCGGCGCTGTGCAAGGCGCTCAAGCGTTCCCGCGCCGACTTGAAAGATCCCCGCCGGCCCATCGGCACGTTCCTGCTGCTCGGCCCGACCGGCGTGGGCAAGACGCTTTTGGCCAAGACGCTCGCCGAGCAGATGTTCGGCGACAGCAAATCGCTCATCCAGCTCGACATGAGCGAATACATGGAGAAGTTCAACGTCTCGCGCCTCGTTGGCTCGCCGCCTGGCTATGTTGGTTACGAAGAAGGCGGCCAGCTCACCGAGAAAGTGCGGCGCAATCCGTATTCCGTCGTGCTGTTTGACGAAATTGAGAAAGCCCATTCCGACGTGTGGAATATGCTTTTGCAGATCCTCGAGGAAGGGAAGTTGACCGATAGCATGGGCCGCGTGGTGAATTTCCGCAATACCATCATCCTGATGACCTCGAACGTCGGCAGCGACACCATTCGCAAGCAGTCCACGCTCGGTTTCTCGCCCATCACCGACGAGAGCAGCTACGAGAAGGCCCGCGAACGCGTTTTGGAAGAGGCCAAGAAAACCTTCCGTCCTGAATTCTTGAACCGCCTCGATGATCTCATCGTCTTCCGCTCGTTCACCAAGCCCGACCTCATCGCCATCTTGAGCCTCGAAGTCGAGAAGGTGCTGGAACGGCTCCGCAAGAAAAACCTCAAGCTCCAGCTCGACGAGCCGGCGAAGGACTTCCTCGTTGAAAAAGGCTACGACCCGCAATACGGCGCCCGTCCGATGCGCCGCGCCGTTGAGAAGTATTTCGAAGACCCGCTCGCCGAGGAAATTCTCAAGGGTGCGCTGCACGAAGGCGAACTCATCGTGGTTACCGCTGGCGCGGACAAGCTCGTGTTTACGCAGAAGCCCGCCGCCACCGGCGCGGTGGCAGGGTGAATTACCGCCGCTTAACAACCAGCCGCGTTGAAAAACGCGGCTTTTTTGTTGGCGCAACCAGCTGGAAATTTTTATTTTGTCCAAATGAAAGGCATCATTCTCGCCGGCGGCGCCGGTTCGCGGCTGTATCCGCTCACGCTCGTCGCGAGCAAGCAGCTCCAGCCGGTCTATGACAAGCCGATGGTTTATTATCCGCTGACGACGCTCA
>CAYUGC010000432.1:0-1789 GCA_964444085.1 uncultured Bifidobacteriaceae bacterium
GTGGCGAGCCAGAAATTCGTGTCGAGGACGGCGCGCATCATTTCCATGGTGTCGCCTTCAAGCGCCAGATGGTGCGCGATGATGAGCGTGATGAAACCGATGACGGACGCCACGACGAGGCCGATGCCGTTCTTGTGGAATTTTTCCAGGATCATGCCGAGCAGGCACGCGCCCCAGCCGATGAAGATGGCAGAGGAATAAAGGTTCGTCACCGGCGGACGGCCTTCCAGCACCATGCGATAAACGAGGCCGATGGTGTGGATGCCGAACGCGAGCCACACGAGCCACACGGCCGAGCGGCGGAGGGTTTCGGACAGATTGAACCAGGAGAACACGGCGAGCAGGCCGGCGAGGACGTAGATGACCATCGCGTTGTAGAACGGCTGCATCTGGTTGAAGAAAACTTCGGCGCGGGCCTTGTCCAGCGCCTTCGGCTGGGACGCGACGAGCTGCGAGCGCAAATCGCGCAGGGCGGAATTGAATTCATCGGGCTGATTGGCCGCGAGCGCGCCGGCCATTTTCGCCCAGTCGCGGACGGCGTTGTCAATCGGCACGCCGTTCGGGCGCGGGGCGTCGAGCAGGGCGTCGCCCATGCGCCGCCATTCGCGCGCGCCGCTGGGCGGCAGGAGCAGCGGTGGTTCGAGGCTGGCCATGAACTGGAAGCGTTCGATGTCGGCGACGAAGCCGGCGAAGTTGGTCCGGTCGTATTCCTTGCCCGCCTGCTGCGCCTGCGCGGCGGCGATGCCTTCGGGGATGTGCTGTTCAAACCAAGCCAGTTCCGCTGGCCAGTCCTGCACGTCGGCGGGCTGCACGGCATTGCGCAACTGCGCGTAAAGCATCAGCCGCTGGTGGAGCTTGACGATGGCGTTCTCGTAGGCCGTGCGGTTGGCGGATTCAATCTTCTCCACGCGGTCGTCTTCCTTGTTGAAGGTGTCGAGCGCGGGTTGGATCTGGTTCCAGGAATAATGTTTGCCGTCGGATTTCTCGCCCTTGTCCGGGAGCTTAAGCAGCGAGACGAGGTCGGGATTGTCGAGGCGGAAGACGGGCCAGGCATCGGCGACGGCGGGATTCATCATCACGTTCGCGAGCCATTCGGTGGCGGGGAGGATGCGGGGATGGTCGAAATGCGACTTCCACGGTTCGAGGTTGATGGTCTGTTTCTCGCGGATGGCGAGGAGGGAATTGCGCGCGAGTGAATCCATCGGCACGATGCGGCCGTTGGCGGTGATGGGCAGCCGGGCAAATTCATTGAAGGCGAAATCCTTGTCCTTCGGCGCCTGGAGATTGCCGAAGAACCACAGCGCCATGACGAGCATGAGAGCCGCCGGGAACCATTTTTGAAAAGTTGTTTTCATAACGGGAAGGGGAAACATCCAACATCCAACACCGAACAACCAACATCCAAAGTGGCGTTGATCCGCGCCGCCATTGGATGTTCGAGGTTGGATGTTGGATGTTGGATGTTCATGTTATTTCCTTTTGGAAACAAAGCCGGCGAGGTGATAGAGAAACTGGATGAGCAGGCCCACGCCCACCATCCCGCAGCCGACGTAAGGCGTGAGCCAGCCGGGATTGCGGACGACCTGCAGCACGGAGGACGCGCGGCGTCCGGCCATCTGCGCGGCCTGGCCGGCGTCCATCTGGTATTGATAATAGGTGTAGCCGCCGTAGCGCAGCGGATGGTTCATGGAGATTTCCACCTCGCGCTGTTCGTGGGCCTGCGGATTGTCTATGCGGACGCGGCTGCGGAAATCCTTCGGGATGTCCGTGCCGGGATAGGTCGTGTGCG
>CAYUGC010000433.1:0-1770 GCA_964444085.1 uncultured Bifidobacteriaceae bacterium
GCGCGGCTGAAAAAGCGCGCGCCCATCGCCGTGCGCATCAACCCGAACGTCGCGGCCAAGACGCATTCCAAAATCACCACCGGCACCTACGAGAACAAGTTCGGCATCCAGTTTGAGCACGTCGAGGCGATCTATGCGCGCGCCAGCAAGCTGAAAAATATCTGGCTGCGCGGCGTGCAGATGCACATCGGCTCGCAGTTGACGGACGTGACGCCTTACGAGTTGGCGGTGAAAAAAGTCCTGCCGCTGGTCCGCCGGCTGGCGGAGAAATACGAGCTGGAATTTTTCAGCCCTGGCGGCGGCCTCGGCATCATTTACAACCCGGCGCTCGCCAGCGGCGCAGCGGCGTGGTGGAAATCTTCCGCTGCGAAGAACATTTTGACGCCAGCCAGCTACGCGGAAAAACTGCTGCCGCTGCTCCAGCCGCTCGGTTTGAAGATTCTCATCGAGCCAGGCCGGTTCATCGTGGGCAACGCCGGCGCGCTGGTCACGCAGGTCGAATATGTGAAGCGCACGGGCAAAAAGAATTTCGTCATCGTGGACGCGGCGATGAACGATTTGATCCGCCCGGCCTTTTACGATTCGTATCACGAAATTATTCCGCTCAAGAAAAAGTCCGGAAAGCCGATTTCATCTGACGTGGTCGGCGGCATCTGTGAGTCCGGCGATTATTTCTGCAAGGACCGGCCGCTGGCGAAAGTCGGCGAAGGCGACCGGCTGGCGCTGTTGAGCGCCGGCGCCTACGGCTTCGTGATGGCGTCGAACTACAACACGCGCCCGCTGGCGGCGGAGATTCTGGTGAGCGGCCGGAAGTTCGCCGTCGCCCGTGAACGACAAAAAGTAAAAGAAATTTGGGCGGGCGAAAAAGTTGTGGCATGGTTGAAATAGGATTGTGAGCGAAGAAACCTCCATTGCGGCCTACTGGTCGGACGGCATGAACGTGGCCGGCCTCGCCGACTGGGCGCGGCGGCTGCGGGCGCGGCTCCCGGCGAAATCGGTGTCGCTTGGGCTGGTCTTCATGTCGCCGAAGTTTTTTCCGCACGCGGAACAGGTTTTGGAAATCCTCCGGCTGGACGCACAAATTCCGCTGCTGGTTGGCTGCTCCGGCGGTGGCCTCGTCGCCAACGCGGAGGAACTCGAAGGCGCCAACGGCCTCGTGCTGGCGCTGTATTCGCTGCCCGGCGCCAAGCTGAAAGGCGTCCGTTTCACGCAGGAGCAGGTCGAGGCGGCGGCCGGCGAAAATTTCTGGCCGGTCGAAACCGGCGTGGCGCAGGACAAGGTGAACGGCTGGCTGGCCTTCGTGGATCCGTTTCATCTCGACGGTGAAAAATGGCTGCGTTCGTGGAACCAGTATTATTCCACCGTGCCGGTCTATGGCGGACTCGCCAGCGGCAATTTTCCCGAACCGCGCGCGCAGGTTTATCTCGACGGTGAAGTTTTTGAGGACGGCGGCGTGGCCATCGCGGTCGGCGGCGACGTGGCGCTGGCCGGCGTGATTTCGCAGGGCTGCACGCCCATCGGTGAGGCGTGGACGCTGACGCGCGTCGAGCAAAACCTCATCCGCAACATCGCCAACCGCCCGGCCTACGCGGTGCTGTCCGAGACGGTGCAAAACCTGCCGCTGGAGGAACAGCGCAAGGTGCAGGGCAATCTGCACATCGGCCTTGCGGTGAACGAATACCTCGAGGATTTTCACCGCGGTGATTTTCTCGTGCGCAACCTGCTCGGCGGCGATCCGAATTCCGGCGTGCTCGCCGTCGGCGCGCTGCC
>CAYUGC010000434.1:0-1770 GCA_964444085.1 uncultured Bifidobacteriaceae bacterium
TCATGTCCGCGACGGTCTTGCCGGCGGGGATGAACGGGATGACGTGCGTGCTGTAAGGCACCACCACGTCGAGGACGTAGGGTTCGTCGGCGTCGAGCATCCGCTGCATGGCGGCGCGCAGATCTTTCTTGAACATCACGCGCTCGCATTTCACGCCGAAGGAATTGCAGACGGCGACGTAATTGGGATAGATGTCCGCGCGTTCCTTCGGGTCGCCGAGGTAGGTGTGGCCGCGGTTGCCGTGATAGAAGTTATCTTCCCATTGCACGACCATGCCGAGATGCTGGTTGTTCAGGATGATGGCCTTGGCGTTGATCTTCTCGACATGCGCGGTGGCCAGCTCTTGAATGTTCATCAGGAACGAGCCGTCGCCGTCAATGTCCACGACTTGTTTGTCGGGATGCGCCACTTTCACGCCCAAGGCGGCGGGATAACCGTAGCCCATCGAGCCGAGGCCGCCACTGGTCACGAGCTGGCGGGGAAACTTGTATTTATACCATTGAGCCGCCCACATCTGATGCTGGCCCACGCCGGTGGTGATGTAGGCATCGCCCTTGGTCAGGTCGTAAAGCGTCTCGACCACCATCTGTTGCAGGATGACTTCGTTCTCGCTGCCCTGCATGTGGTCAACCATGTGGTCGCTGTTGGCAATCTCCGGCGTGATGCGGTAGGCGAACGGGGCTTTCTTCTGCCATTCAGCAATCTGCGCGAGCCACGCGGCGTGCTTCTTCTGCACCGGGCGCTTGGCGACGAGCTTGTTCAAACGCGTGAGGGCATCCTTGATGTCACCGACAATCGGGAGCTGCACGCGGCGGTTCTTGTTCAACTCCGAGGCGTCAATGTCCAGATGAACAATGGTGCCGTTTTTACAGAATTCCTCGAACTTGCCGGTCACGCGGTCGTCGAAGCGCACGCCAAAGGCGAGCAGCAAATCCGCGCCGTCCTTCATCTTGACGAGCGGGCCGTTCGGGTCTTTGCGATATTCGTATTCGCCATTCACCGCCCAGTTGGCAGAGGCGGAGCCGTGCATGCCGAGCCAGCGCAGGGAAAGCGGATGCGTTTCGGGGAAACCGCCGATGCCCATGAGCGTCGTGGTCACGGGAATGTTCGTCGCCTCGGCAAACTTCTTGAGTTCCGCCGCCGCGCCGCTGCTGACGATGCCGCCGCCGACATAAAGCACGGGGCGCTCGGCCTTCTCGATGAGGCCGATGATTTCGTTCAGCGCGATGTCGTCCGCCTTCAAGTCCGGCTGGTTGTAACCGCGCAGACCTTTTTTGATTTGCTCCAGCGTCGGCCAGACGGGCTGCGTCTTGGCCTGTTGAATGTTCTTCGGAATATCAATCACCACCGGGCCGGGCCGGCCGGATTGCGCGATGTAAAAGGCTTCCTTCACGATGCGCGGAATGTCGTTGATGTCCGTGACCAGATAGCTGTGCTTCACGATGGGCAGCGTGAGGCCGATCATGTCCGTTTCCTGAAAGGCACCGCGGCCAATCATCGCCTGGTTCACCTGGCCGGTGATGGCCACGAGCGGCGTGGAATCCATGTAGGCATCGGCAATGGCAGTGACGAGGTTCGTCGCGCCGGGGCCGCTGGTGGTGAGGCACACGCCGGCCTTGCCGGTCACGCGCGCATAACCTTCCGCCGCGAAGCTGCCGCCCTGCTCATGGCGCGGCAGAATGGTGCGGATCTTCTTGGACGTGGTCAGCGCCTGATGGATTTCCATGCTCGCGCCGCCGGGATAGGCGAAGATGACCTCGACGCCTTCGC
>CAYUGC010000435.1:0-1763 GCA_964444085.1 uncultured Bifidobacteriaceae bacterium
CATCTTTCAAGGTGACGATGGCCTTTTTCCAGGCGTTGGTGACGCCGGCTTGGGCGGTGCGTTGGCGGCGGGCCTTGCCGCGCACGTTCAGCGTGTTGATGGCCACAACCTTGACCTTGAACAATTCCTGCACGGCCTGCTTGATCTGCGGCTTGGTGGCGAGACGGTCGGCCACGACCGTATATTGGTTGTATTTCTCGCTCTGGCGCGTGCCTTTTTCCGTCAGGCGGACGGTCTTGATGATGTCAAAAGAGTTCATGGTTATTCCTTGTTGAGGCGGGCTTCGACGGTTTCAAACGCGCTCTTGGTGAAGAGCAGTTTGTCGGGGCGCAACACGTCGTAGGTGTTGAGCGAATCGCCGGTGGTGAGTGTCACGCCGCAGATGTTGCGGGCGGCCCGCGTCAGGTTGGCGTTTTCTTCGCCGGAAACGATGAGCGTCGTGCCCGTCAGTTCCAGCGTGTCAATGACCTTGACGAAATCTTTCGTCTTGGCCGAGGCCAGTTTCAAATCGTCCACGATCACCACGTCGCCCATTTTGAGGCGTTCGCTCAAGGCCTTGCGGAGCGCGAGGGCTTTGGTCTTCTTGGAGATTTTCTTCGTGAAGTCGCGGGGCTTCGGTCCGAAGACCACGCCACCACCGACCCAGATGGGCGACTGGAAGGAGCCGGCGCGGGCGCGGCCCGTGCCTTTTTGCTTCCACGGCTTGCGGTTCGTGCCGGCGACTTCGCCGGCGGTCTTGGTGCAGGCGGTGCCGCTGCGCTGCGCCGCGCGATACGCGGTCACGGCGTCGTGCACGGCCTGGGTGCCGCGACCGTTTTCAATCAGCGCGAACTTCACTTCGAGTTCGCCCGCGCTTTTTCCGTCGAGATTCTTGATGGAAATTTTCATGGCTTAATTATTTCTTGGCGGCGGAAGCAGCCTTGTCTTTCTTCTTGCTGGACGCGGCCACCGGCGGCTTCCAACCCTTCGGACGTTTCTTGGATTCACGGATGATGACGTAATCGCCTTCCGCTCCGGGAATCGCGCCCTTGATGAGGATCAAATTATCCGCCGGCAAAACCTGGATGACTTCAAGGTTCTGCGTGGTGCGCGTGTCCTGGCCCATGTGACCGGGCATCTTCATGCCGCGCATGACCGTGCCGGGGAACAAACGCTGACCGATGGCGCCGGCGCGGCGATGCCAGCCCTTGGCACCGTGCGTCATGTCACCGCCGGCGAACCGGTGGCGCTTCACGACACCTTCAAAGCCGCGACCCTTGGTCGTGCCAATGGCGTCAATGTAATCGCCGGGCGCGAACAAATCGGCACCGATGACTTCGCCGGGCTTCACGTCCTTGGTGAAGTTGCGGAATTCCTTGATGCGCTTCACGGCGACGCCGTTGTGCTTCTTGATGTGGCCGACCAGCGCCTTTGTCAGGCGCTGTTCTTTCTGGTCGTCGAAGCCGAGCTGGACGGAATTATATCCATCCTTGCCCGCCTGCGTCTTCACCTGAAGGACGCGGTTGGGGCCGGCGAGAACGACGGTGACGGGAATCAGCACCCCGGCGGCATTATAGACGCGGGTGTTGCCGAGTTTTTTTCCTAAAAGTCCTAGTGGCATGGTGGGTTCCTCAGATTTTGATGGTGATGTCCACGCCGGCGGGCAAATTGAGCTTCTTCAATTCGTCCACGGTCTTGGCGGTCGGATCGAGGATGTCAATCAGCCGCTTGTGGGTGCGTTGTTCGAAAGTTTCCTGCGACTTCTTGTCCGAGTGCGGGGAGCG
>CAYUGC010000436.1:0-1757 GCA_964444085.1 uncultured Bifidobacteriaceae bacterium
CGCCAAGGCTCTGTCCGGCGCTGCCGTGGAATTTCAGATGCACGGTGTCTTCCGGCAAGCCGTTCGGCCCGTGTTTCTTGGTGATTTCGCTGCCGACAATCGTGCCAACGACGCGGTTCACATTGATGATGGGTAATTCCGCCTTAACCTTTTCGCCGCGCTCAATGGCGGGCTGGCAGATGGCGAGCAGCTTGGTCACGTCGAGCGATTTTTCCAAACCGTGATCCTGATCCTGCGAGCGGAAGCGGCCGATCTCCGGGCCGACTTCCGGCTGATGCAAAATCGGCGTGATGTCAATGCCGCTGGCCTTCCAGTGTTCAATCGCCTTCCACGGAATCAATTTGTCCGTGCGGCCAACCATGTCTTCCAGCTTGCGGAAACCGAGCTTGGCCATGATCTCGCGAAGTTCCTGAGCGATGAAGCGCATGAAATTCACGACGTGATCCGCCTCGCCGGTGAAACGCTTGCGTAGGCGCGGATCCTGCGTGGCGACGCCGACCGGGCAGGTGTTCAGATGGCAGACGCGCATCATGATGCAGCCCATCACGACGAGCGGCGCGGTGGCAAAACCAAATTCTTCCGCGCCGAGCAAGGCGGCCACGGCCACATCGCGGCCGGTTTTCAGCTGGCCGTCGGTCTCGACATAAATGCGGCTGCGCAGTCCGTTTAGCACGAGCGTCTGGTGCGCCTCGGCCAAACCGAGTTCCCAAGGTCCGCCGGCGTGCTTGATGGACGACAGCGGCGATGCGCCCGTGCCGCCGTCGTGACCGGAAATCAACACCACATCCGCGTGCGCTTTCGCGACGCCGGCGGCGATGGTGCCGACGCCGACTTCGGCGACGAGCTTCACGCTGACGCGCGCGTTGCGATTTGAATTTTTCAAATCGTGAATCAACTCCGCCAAATCTTCGATGGAGTAAATGTCATGATGCGGCGGCGGCGAAATCAAACCGACGCCGGCAGTCGTGCCACGAACGCGGGCGATTTCCGGGAACACTTTCTTGCCGGGCAATTCGCCGCCTTCGCCGGGCTTCGCGCCCTGCGCCATCTTGATCTGGAGTTCCTTCGCGTTGACAAGGTAATGGCTCGTGACACCGAAGCGTCCGCTGGCGACCTGCTTGATCGCGGAGTTCTTTGAGTCGCCGTTGGCCATCGGAATGTAGCGCGCCGAATCTTCGCCGCCTTCGCCGGTGTTGCTGCGGCCGCCCAGGCGGTTCATCGCGATGGCCAGCGTTTCGTGCGCTTCCTTGGAAATGGAGCCGTAGCTCATCGCGCCGGTTTTGAACCGCTTGACGATGCTTTCGACGGATTCCACTTCTTCCAGCGGAATCGCGTTGGCCTCGAATTTGAAATCGAGCAAACCGCGCAAGGTGCAGAGCGACTTCGCGCGGTCGTTGATCAAATCGGCGTATTCGCGGTAAATCTTTTCGCTGCCGAGCCGGCAAGCGGTTTGGAGCTTGTGAATCGTCTGCGGATTGAACAGGTGCTGTTCGCCGCCGTCGCGCCACTGGTATTGGCCGCCGGCGTCGAGTTCCGCGTTGACCGCCTCGCGGGGGAAGGCGCGGGCATGACGCGCCAGGGCTTCCCCGGCGATGACTTCCAGGCTGATGCCCTGGATGCGCGACGGCGTCCAGGTGAAATATTTGTCCACGACGTCGCTGTTGACGCCGACGGCTTCAAAAATTTGCGCGCCGTGATAGCTCTGGATGGTCGAGATGCCCATCTTGGCCATGGTTTTGACGACGCCCTTGACGGCG
>CAYUGC010000437.1:0-1754 GCA_964444085.1 uncultured Bifidobacteriaceae bacterium
CCAGATTTTCCGCGCGGGCGAAACCGATGCCGGTGATTTCGCGCAACTGGTCCACCACTTGGAAAATATATTGGCGCGGCGCGGCGAGTCCGGTGCCGATGGCCGTGCCGCCGAGATTCACCACGCGCAGCCGCTCCTCGCACTTGTAGATGCGCCAGCGGTCGCGGTTGATGGCTTCGGCGTAGGCGCTCATTTCGCGGCCGAGCGTGGTCAGCACGGCGTCCTGAAACTGCGTGCGGCCGACTTTGACGACGTGCGCGAATTTCTTTTCCGCCGCCTGAAACGATTCCTGCAACGCCACGACGTTTTTCTCCAGCGCCTGAAGCAGACGAATCGCCGCCAGCCGCAGCGAGGTCGGATACGTGTCGTTCGTGGACTGGTGCAAATTGAGATCGTCCAGCGGCGAAATGCGGTTGGAGCGCCGAGCACCGTCTTGGCTCGTTGCACGTTCGGTTTTGAAACTGGCCGAGACGGTGCTCGGCGCTCCGACATCTTGGATAGGTTCTAAATTGTCTGATGTTTGAGCCTCGTCACCTCGGCTGCTACGAATTTTGGAAAGTATTTCCAGCGCGCGATTCGCCAGCACCTCGTTGACGTTCATGTTGGTGCTGGTGCCGGCGCCGCCTTGCAGCGCGTCCACGACGATGAAACCGCCGAGATCACCGTTGGCCAACTCGCGGCAGGCGCGGTCAATGGCATCGGCCTTGAGCCGGTCGTCGGCCCATGCGCCGAGCGCGCGATTGGTGCGGGCGCAGGCGAGTTTCACGTCGCCGAATGCGCGGGCAAGTTCGGGATGAACCGATTTGCCGGCGAGCGGAAAATTTTCCAATGCACGCGCCGTGTGAATGCCAGGAAACGCCTCCGCCGGAACCGGCAGTTCGCCGAGCGAATCCCGTTCGATGCGAAAGGCGTTGTTCATGGTGTGAATCAAACGAAGACGTCGCGCTCGTTTTTGCGGACGCGGCTGACAAGTTCGTTCGCCGTTTTGCCGATGGTGCCGGGCATGGTTTTCAATTCGTGGTTCACGAGTTTTTCACCCGCCTGGCGCGTTTCCGGCGAGGCGTAGCCCATGAGATATTCCATGCAACTCGACAGCGCATTCGGGCTGCAATGTTCCTTGATCAAGCCGGGCTTGGCCAAGTCCATGAAATCCGCGCCGGTGCGGCCGAGGCGGTAGCACGCGGTGCAGAACGACGGCGTGTAGCCGAGCGACGCGACGTCGCGCACGACTTCATCGAGCGAGCGGTGATCGCCCAGCTGAAATTGTTCCGCGTCGTGGCCATCGCCGAGTTCGGCGTAGCCGCCGGGATTGCAGCGGCTGCCGGCGGAAATTTGCGAGACACCGAGCTGGAACGTCGCGCGACGCGTGTCGGCGTTTTCGCGGGTGGACATGATGATGCCGGTGTAAGGCACCGCGAGGCGCAGGATGGCGACGATTTTTTTGAAGTCGTCATCCGACACTGCGTGCGGCGGACGTTCCGCCAGGCTTGAGCCAACCGCTGGCTCGATGCGCGGCACGCTGATGGTGTGCGGCCCGACGCCGTAGGTTTCTTCCAGATGCTGGATATGCTGCTGCAGGGCGAGCATTTCAAACTTCCAGTCGTAGAGGCCAAACAAGACGCCGATACCCACGTCATCAATGCCCGCCTGCATGGCCCGGTCCATCACCGTCACGCGCCAGTCGTAGTTTTTCTTGGCGCCGCCGGTGTGAATCTTCGCGTAAGTTTCGCGGTGATAGGTCTCCTGAAACAACT
>CAYUGC010000438.1:0-1736 GCA_964444085.1 uncultured Bifidobacteriaceae bacterium
CGAAATCATCCGCGCCCGCCGCGAGCTGGTGCCGAAATTTTCCCCGCTCGCGCGGTTGGCCTATCGCCGCATCTCCAACGATGCGGAGGAACTGCGCATCGAATATCAGCCGAGCGTGAAGAACGATTTTGCCGTCGAGCTTGCGCAATCGCGCACCCGCGAACGGACTTTCCGTGCCACGCTCGTCGGCCCACACCGCGACGACTTGCAGTTGTTGCAGAACGGGAAATCCGCCGCGCAGTTCGGCAGCGAAGGTCAGAAACGCACACTGGCGATCGCCCTGAAGATGGCGCAGGCGGAATTTCTCGCCGGCCTCCACGGTTCGCCGCCGGTGCTGCTGATTGACGACGTGATGGGTGAGCTGGACGCGAAGCGGCGCAGCGGTTTCCTGCCGCTGCTGGAATCGGCGCGCCGGACGCGCGGGCAGGTGTTCATGACCTGCACCGAGGAAAATTGGCCGAGCGAGTTGGGCGGGGATTTGCACCGCTGGGAAGTGCGCGCCGGTGCGCTCTGCCGAAGCGAAAATGGCGGATAGAAGATGGCGCCGATCTATCTTCAATCCTCTATTCTCCATCCTCGCCGTTTCCGGACGGCCCCGCTGCCGTCCCTCAAAAGCGGGGGTTGACGGAAACGCAAGTGCGCGTATGTTCAATCATACAAACGAACATTACCGGTTTTGGCCGTACATTTTTATTGTGTTTGGCAGATTAAAAAGTATTCTTTATTAAAGATTGACCCATTTAAAACCCATGAAGAAAACCTCATTGCCATCTCCGTCACGGAAAGGCTTCACCCTGATTGAACTGCTGGTGGTCATCGCCATCATCGCCATTTTGGCGGCCATGCTCCTGCCGGCACTGGCGGCGGCCAAGAAGAAGGCTTACAAAGTGCAGGATTTGGGTAATCTTCACCAGCAGGGCATCGCGTTACAAGTTTATGCTGGGGATGCTGGTGGCGACAAGCAGCCTCGTGCTGAAGTTGTTAATGGCGACTCTGCCTCTTGGGCTTGGGATGTTCCCTATACTGCCGGTGAGATGATGTTGTCAACCATGGGCAAGAGCAAAAAAGCGTTTTATTGTCCTGCTAATGCGCCGGATTATACGGACAAGGAAAATTGGCAGGATCAATCTACGGCTCCCAATGGTGCTTCGGCCAATCTTTGGGACTTTGGTCATTTTCCCGTCGCCACCGCCGTTGGTGGATTTCACATAACGGGTTACTGTTTCACATTTGCCGGGTCGCTCAGCAAGTTGAATCAAACCAATCAAAATCTCACTTTAGGTAACGAACCGATTTACCACGCGTCCACACAGGGCGCGTTACCTGCCGGCATAATGCCTCAATCAGTGTCCGACCGTGTGCTGGTGGCTTGCGCCATGATTTCGGGCAGTGCCAATGATTCCGTGGTGGCGAGTTCAACTTGGAAAGGAATTGCTGGCGGCTTTTACAAGACGCACACCGCACCGCACTTGAACAGTGGCAGCAAACCCGAAGGTTGCACTGCCGCCTTCAAGGATGGTCATGCGCAATGGCGTAAGTCGAAAGATTTTCAGCAACGCGCCTATACCTCGATGGGTTTCTGGTTTTAATACTTTTATTTTAATTGAAACGCCCGGTGTCTAACCGGGCGTTTTTTTGTTTTTCCGTATCGCTCGGCAACTGCTAAATTTTCACCATGCGAATTTTGTCCGGCATCCAGCCCAGCGGCACGCTGCACCTCGGAAACTATTTCGGGA
>CAYUGC010000439.1:0-1731 GCA_964444085.1 uncultured Bifidobacteriaceae bacterium
GGACAGCCCGGCCCGTGAATCAGCTCGATCTGTTTCGGCAGCAGTTCATCAATGCCGAACTTCACGATGGCGTGCGTCTGGCCGCCGCAGACCTCCATGATCGTCCACGGCTTCGTGGTAACACGGTGGATTTCGGCCGCGAGCTTCTGCGCCAGTTCGCCGTCGCGGTATTCGTCCAGGAATTTCATTTTTCGCCGGCTTCCAGTTCGCCGAGTTCGCCAATCTGCTTCAGATAGCCAAAGACTTTTTGAGCCTCGGCCTCGTCCACTTTGCTCAACGCGAAGCCGACGTGGACAATGACGTAATCTCCGACCACAACCTCCGGCACATATGCCAGGCTCGCCTGTTTGATGACGCCGGAGAAATCTATCCTGCCCATGCGGGTCAGCGGGTCGTCGCCGCTGATGCTCACGACTTTTCCAGGAATGGCGAGACACATATGTTTTAAATTTACGATTTGCGATTGACGATTTCTGGCTGCGCCCGCCGCACGCCCACCACCTGCCCCAAGGCAATGCCGCCGTCGTTCGGCGGAACGCGCTGATGCCAATACGGCAAAAATTTCTCCGCGCGCAGCCGGTTCACCGTTCGCTCGGTCAGATAACGGTTTTGAAAACAGCCGCCGCTCAACACCACGCGATTTTCACCGATTTTCCTGGCGACGGCAACCACCGACTCGGCGAGCGCGTTGTGGAATTTCGCGGAGATTTCCGCCATGTTCGCCCCGCCGGTCGCGTCGGCCAGCACCGACAGCGCGAGCATCGCCCAATCCAAAATGAATGGCGAACTGCGCGTGACCAGTGGCAACGGATAATGCTCCTCGGTTTGGGTTCCTTCGGCCGCAAATTCCAGTTCCATCGCCGCCTGGCCTTCGAAGCGGATGTGCTGCCGCAAATTGGTCAGCGAAGCCACCGCGTCGAACAATCGCCCCATGCTCGTGGTCAGCGGCGAGTTGAAACGGCGCTGCAACATCCCGCGCAAAGTCATCATCTCAACCGGCGGAATCGCCCGCAACGGTGCCAGATGCTCCATCTCAAACGCGGATTCGCCATACAATTCGAACAGCAAGCCCAGCGCAACCCGACGCGGCTCCTTCACCGCCCGGTCGCCGCCGGGCAACCGGAACGGGCGCAGATGCGCGACGCGCCGCACCTCCGTTTCCGTGACCAGAAAAAATTCCCCGCCCCAGATTGTGCCGTCCGGGCCATAGCCGGTGCCGTCCCACGCCACGCCCAGCGCGGGCAATGGAACATCATTTTCCGCGATGCACGACAAAACATGGGCGATGTGGTGCTGGACTTGGATGACTTGCGGAGCGCCGAGCACCGTCTCGGCAGGTTGGTTGCCATTATTGGTTGAGTCGTGCCGTGACGGTGCCCGGTGTTCCAGCGCAAACTTTGTCGAGAGATAATCCGGGTGCAGATCGGCGGCGATGATTTGCGGCGGCGCGGCGTAAAGCCGCGGCAAATCGGCGGCGACGCGGCGGAAAGCCTCGTTGGCCGGTTCCGTTTCCAAATCACCGATGTGTTGACTGATAAAAACATTTTCGCCAACGGCCAATGCCACGGAATTTTTCAAATGCGCGCCGACCGCCAAAACAATTTTAGGAGGGACGAGTTCCTGATTATGGGGGCTGGTGGAACTCGTCCCTCCGATTGAAATGGGCAGCGGCGCGTAGCCCCGCGCCCGGCGCAAAACCATTTCCCGGCCGAGCATCACGCGGACAATCGA
>CAYUGC010000440.1:0-1729 GCA_964444085.1 uncultured Bifidobacteriaceae bacterium
CTATCGCGGTTCACGCCGCGAGTCGGCGGTGGCTCAGCTTTTTTCGTTAGGCAGCATGAGCACCTCGAAAGATTCACACACATGAAAGCCAAGATCTTTCTGTCAATCGTCGGATTATTTATGTTGGCTGTTTGTGTGTTTTTACTGTTGGCGTTCAGCGTGCAGCGTCGGCTGGCACGATTTCGCGCCATTCATTTAGGTATGTCCACGAGCCAAGTTGAGAGCATTGTTGGTTTGCCGCAGAGAGCCAGCACCAATGATGGCGTCATTCGGTGGTTCTATAACACAGAATGGCCGGGACGCGGTGGGACGACGGTGTTTTTTTACACGAATGGAGTAGAGAACGTTTATACTCCTTGAGATATTTGTTGTGATGAGAGACATGCTGCCTAACCAGTCGCCGGAGCCAACCGCCGTTGGCGCTGTCCGTTCCGCTATCGCGGTTCACGTCGCCGGTCGGCGGTGGCTCAGCTTTTTTCGTTAGGCTGACACCCCGGCGACTTACTTGCAACTAACTATGAATTGCCAAATGGGTAATAAGTGTGTAAGATCAGCGCTGCGAGCCAGCCGCTGCGGCTCAAGCGAGCTTGGAGCCGTCAGCGACGCTCGCAGCGAAGAAGCCAACGGGAGGATGCCCTTGGTTTAAGTTATGTATTTCCTTCGGACTAATAAGACCGCGGGCGGGGTGCACCCTAACAAGTCGTTGGAGCTGACACCGGTTGTCCGCTCAAGGCACGCGCATAGCTGGCACGACGGCTGCGGAGCAGCCGTAAACGAAGTCGTGCCAGCCGCCTCACATCGTTGGAGGTTTACAGGCCCGGTGCAGCTCAACTCTCTTCGTTAGGCATCATGAGCGCACCCCACATTCCAGACGACGAGAACGGCGATGTTCTGAGACAGATGTTCGAGGGCGGTGATGATTTGACCCAGCCACGCATGGTGGATTTTTGCTTTGCCTTTCCCGAGCGACGGCAGGCTGTAGCATTTGCGGAGATTGTTGATGACCGCGACCTTGAGGTCTGTATTTCATATTACGAGGCCTGCGAGATGTGGCAGGCCATTGTGAAGCGCTACATGATTCCGACGCATGGCGACATCACGGCACTTGAGTTGAGACTCGCCTCGCAGGCTGAGTCCGTTGGAGGCAAGGCAGACGGCTGGGGTTGCATGAGACTCACGAAAGGAGTAGCTGATGCCTAACAAGACGCCGGAGCCAACAGCCGAGAGCGCATTCAGGTTGGCGCAAGAGATTCAGGTTCGCCACGCCGCCGTTCGGCTGTGGCTCAGCTATTTTCGTTAGGCCATTATGAAGCTTCTCGACAATCAGCTAGACAAGTCATCCCTTTCCAAGTTTGGCGAGGAAGCGTGTCGGCTTTTGATAGCCAGAGATTTTCCGGGTTTGGCAGACAGATTTGGCTATGCCTTGCGCGGCAATTTTGATGCGGCTACAGCTATTGAGATGGAGCTTAAGCAATGTTTGTCTGACCGAGACTTTTTGAGCGCTGAAGTGGAGTCGGTCACAGTCAGTAACTTTAAGCCGGGTGATGACATGTTTCGGTCGTTGATTGAGTGTGTTGTCTTGTTTGATAAGAGAGCGCGAGTTCTTGTTGAGTTGATTGTGGCAGCGAATATGAACCTTTATCTGGAGCAGATTAGTGAAATGGCCTAACCAGTCGCCGGAGCCAACCGCCATTGGCGCTGTCAGTTCCGCTGTCGCGGTTCACGTCGC
>CAYUGC010000441.1:0-1727 GCA_964444085.1 uncultured Bifidobacteriaceae bacterium
GCCGGCTCGATGCGCGGCACGCTGATGGTGTGCGGGCCTACGCCGAAATGCTCTTCGAGATGCCGGATGTGCTGCTGCATCGCGAGCATTTCAAACTTCCAGTCGTAAAGCCCGAACAGCACGCCGATGCCAACGTCGTCAATGCCCGCTTCCATTGCACGATCCATCACATTGACGCGCCAGTCAAAGTTTTTCTTCGCGCCGGCGGTGTGGACTTTGGCGTAGGTTTCGCGGTGATACGTTTCCTGGAACAACTGGTAGGTGCCGATGCCGGCTTCCTTGAGTTGCTTGAATTGATCCACCGTGAGCGGCGCGATGTTCACGTTCACGCGGCGGATTTCGCCGCGGCCGCTCCGGGTCGCGTAAATCGTTTCAATCGCCTTGAGGATGTAATTGAATCCTTCTTTCGGATATTCCTCGCCCGAGACGAGCAGCAGCCGCTTGTGGCCCTGGTCAATCAGCACTTTCACGTCGGCCGCAATTTCTTCCTGCGTCAGCGTGCGGCGCTTCAGCTCCGTGTTGCCGGCGCGGAAGGCGCAGTAGCTGCACTCGTTTTTGCACAAGTTCGCGACGTAAAGCGGCGCAAAGATCACGAGCCGGTTGCCGTAGATCTCGTCCTTCACGAAACGCGCGGCGGCGAACATCTCTTCGAGCAGCACGGCATCGCTGATTTCCATGAGCACGGCGACTTCGTCGGCATCGAGGCCTTCGAGCAGCCGCGCCTTGGCAATCACTTCGCGGACGCGCGCCGGACTGGATTGGCGGGCGGCGGCCAGGGTTTCCGCGATTCTCCCCTCATCAATAAATCTGGTCGTCTGGTCGGTATCGGGCTTCATATTTTTTATTCATTTCACCGTCAGGCCATGGCGGCCGGGGCGGGGTTTGGTTTGCAGTTTATTGTCAGGCTGGCCGCCATAAAATTCATCCGTTACTGAGGACTTTGAAACTTTGCTTGTTATATTACGAGCGACTTTATTAATGTTATCTTATTTATTAAACCCAGCCTCACCGGTTTTGGCATACACCTGCCATTTCTTGTTAAAAGGCTGTCAAAAATGGAGTTTTGGCCATCCTCCTCGTCCTCGGATTTTTTCCGGAATTTCGAGGACGAAGCCAACGACACGAATAAGGCGGAGGCGGCACCCTCCGCCGCTTTTCCCGCGGGCGGCTAAACTGTGCCAAGGTTAATTGAAACTGCCATATTTCTTCATTTGTGGTCAGTGAGGCCGCTTCACTCGCGTTGATGGCTTTCGGCGGGTGGCGGGAGGATGTTCATTACCGCCGAATGAATCCTTGAACCGAAATTGCCCGCTTGCGTTGCTGCGCTGGTTGCAAATAATCATGCACATGAAGAAAGAGACCGCCACGCGCTTCAGCGTTTCCCTGCCGCCCGCGCTGCTCGAACAGCTTGACGAAATGACCGCCGAGAAAGGCTATGACAACCGTTCGCTCGCCATCGCCGACATGATCCGCGCCCAACTGGTTGAGCATCGCCAACGAAATGATTCCGGCGAAATCGCCGGCACCATCACGCTGGTCTATGACCATCACAAGCCGCATTTGCAGGCGAGCCTGACCGACATTCAGCACGACCACCACGACGCCATTCTCTCCACCGTCCACGTCCATCTCGACCATCACAACTGTCTGGAGGTTTTGATCGTGCGCGGCAAGGCCAGCGTCATCCGCAAGATCGCCGACGAACTCATCGCCGCCAAGGGCGTGAA
>CAYUGC010000442.1:0-1725 GCA_964444085.1 uncultured Bifidobacteriaceae bacterium
CCGCTTGACAAAACTAAGCCATATCAACGTAGAAAGCTGAGCCACCGCCGACTCGTGACGTGAACCGCGACGGCGGAACGGACAGCGCCAACGGCGGCTTCGGCGACTTCCATGAGAAGGCAGTCAAGTTATTATTTAGGGGCACATCGGTTTTTTAGTCGGTAACTGGTAATTTAGCAAGACGGGAAAGGATCACGCTTCCATCCGGACTCACTGTTGCCAGCGGTCCATGATTGGATCCGGGTTCTTACCAAAAAATGCAGGGGGCCCATCTTGTTATCGCGCTCGCCTCGCGGCGGCGCCGTCGCCGGACCGGCCTCCCTGCTAAATCAGCGTCCATTCAAAATCGTTTTTGATTAAAAGTGGTTTTGTTTTTTGGGGTTTAGGCGGCCACCAGCACCAGGGCTGGAGCGGCGGGCACGCGAGGTTCGTAATCCTTGCCATGCTTCCACAAACTTACGAGCAGCACCGCGAGTTTGCGCGCCACGGCCACCACCGCGCGCTTCTTTTCGCGGGCGCTGGTGCCGACGAGATGCTCGCCGTAGGCGCGCAGGGCGCAGGCCGGGCCGAACGGCCCGAGGATATAATGCGCGGCGCTCACCAGCAGGCGGCGGAGCAACCCGTCGCCGCATTTGCTAATGCGCAGTTGTTTGTCGGTGCCACCGCTCTGGTCGCGGCCCGGGCACAGGCCCAGATACGGCCCCACGTCGCGGCTGCGGCCAAAGCGTGTGGGATCGCCAATCTTCAGCACGAAACACAAGGCCGTCAGCGGCCCGACGCCCGCGATCTGCTGGAGGCGCTGGGTGGCGGGGTAATCTTTTTTGCCACGCGCCACCAGGTCGCGTTCCAGGAACTTGATTTTTTCGGTGAGCAGGGCGAGCACCGCGAGCACCGGTTGCACCACCGGCAGACAGTCGGCCGGCACGGCGGTTAATATGCTTTTGTGAAAGGCTTCGGACGACGGATTGGAGACCGCGTGGCCCAGGCTTTTGAGCGTGAAGCGGACGGTGTTGATGAGGTTGACGCGTGTGCGCACCAGGCTGTCCCGCAGCTTGAGGCCAAGGAGATCGTGTTGCGCCTGGGCGGAGCCGTGCTGGAGCGGATGGAGCAAGGCCACGTCCGCCCGGGCCAAGCGGGCGAGCATCACGGCATCACGGCGGTCGCACTTGCGCTCGTGGCGCGAGATGGCGTGCAGCTTGCGGGGATTGGCCACAATGACCGTGGCGCCCAACCCGGTGAGGTAACGACTGATCCACGGGCTGTGTGTCCCGGCTTCCAGCGCCACGGTAGCGGCAGGATACTGCGTGAGCAACAACGTCAGGGCCACGCGATCATTAATCAGGGGCCCTTCGTGAAGGATCTGGCCAGCGGCATCAAGGACACAGACGTAATGACTGCGATCACCGAGATCCAAGCCAATGGTGTAACCGCCGGCAGGCACCGGGGCGGCGGGAGTAAGGACGACAGAGGGAGCGGCTTTTTTGGTTTTAGTTTTCATAGGCAGAGTAGAGTACCCCAGTAACTGACACCGGGACTCTGCCTTCTCATTCTATCTTGCTACATCAGGTCACGCATGTCAGCGTCTCCGATTCATCACAGGCTTCTTCTCGTCGAAATCCTCAATCTTGTAAAGCAGTCGATCCTCTGGAAATGGTTTACCGCTTCTGTATTCTCGAAGATGTGACTCTGCCAAAAGGCAAATCTCTCCCTTAAACACGACAAGAT
>CAYUGC010000443.1:0-1709 GCA_964444085.1 uncultured Bifidobacteriaceae bacterium
TATTATCCGGACACTTTGGTGGGCACCGACTCGCACACGACGATGATCAACGGCCTGGGCATCGTGGGCTGGGGCGTGGGCGGCATTGAAGCCGAGGCGGGCATGCTCGGCCAGCCGGTTTATTTCCTCACGCCGGATGTCGTGGGCGTCCACCTGACCGGCTCGATTCGCGAAGGCGTCACCGCCACGGATGTCGCACTCACCGTCACGCAAATTCTTCGCAAGGCAAAAGTCGTCGGCAAGTTCGTGGAATTTTTCGGCCCGGGCGCGGCGGCATTGCCGCTGGTGGATCGCGCGACCATCGCGAACATGGCACCCGAATACGGCGCGACGATGGGCTTCTTCCCGATTGATGCCGAGTGCGCCAATTATCTGCGCGCCACCGGCCGCAGCGACGAGGCCGTCAAGACCTACGAAAATTATTATCAGGCGCAAGGTTTGTGGGGCATTCCGAAGAAAGGTGAAATCACCTACTCGCAGGAAATTGAACTCGACCTCGGCACCGTGTTGCCCAGCGTCGCCGGCCCGAAACGCCCGCAGGACCGCATTGAGTTGCCGAAGTTGAAAAATGAATTCATCACCGCGTTCAGCAAGCCGGTCACGGAAAACGGCTTTGGCATGAAGGCCGAAGAGCTGTCGCGGTCCGTGCATGTCTCGGCGGGTGGCGAGGTGCATCCGGGCGGCGGCAGCCAGCAGAACGGCAATGCGCTGCGCAGTGAACGGGAAATGGCCGCCGAACATCCAACGGCCGACCCGATTCACGCGAAAGCCCCGCGACTGGACGGCAACGTTCGCAACGGTTCCGTGCTCATCGCCGCCATCACGAGCTGCACCAACACAAGCAATCCGTCCGTGATGCTCGCCGCCGGTTTGCTCGCGAAGAAGGCTGTGGAAAAAGGCCTCACGGTCAACTCGACCGTCAAGGCGTCGCTCGCACCCGGATCACGCGTGGTCACCGATTACCTCGACAAGACCGGTTTGCAACCGTTCCTCGACAAACTTGGCTTCAATCTCGTCGGCTACGGTTGCACGACGTGCATCGGCAATTCCGGCCCGCTCCATCCCGCCATTGAGGATGCGATCGTCAAAAATAATTTGGTCGCCGCCGCCGTGTTGTCCGGCAACCGCAATTTCGAGGCGCGCGTGCATCAGAACATCAAGGCGAACTTCCTCATGTCGCCCCCGCTCGTCGTCGCGTTTGCGCTGGCGGGCCGAGTGGACATTGACCTCGCCAACGACGCGCTCGGCACCGGCAAGGACGGCAAGCCCGTTCATCTGCGCGACATCTGGCCGAGCTTGAAGGAAGTCCGCGACCTCATGCAGGCTGCGTTGCAGCCGGAAGTTTTCCGCAAGCTCTACAAGGATTTCGCCGCGCAGAATCCGAAGTGGAATGAAATTTCCTCCAGCACCGGCAATGTTTATGAGTGGGATCGCAAGTCCACTTACATTCAGGAGCCGCCGTTCTTTGAGAATTTCTCGATGACGCCCGGCAGCATCAAGCCCATCACCGGCGCGCGTGCGCTCGGCATTTTCGGCGACAGCGTGACCACCGACCACATTTCGCCCGCCGGCTCATTCAAGAAGACGACGCCCGCCGGGAAATATCTCGTCGAGAACGGCGTCGCAGTGGAAGACTTCAACAGCTACGGCTCGCGGCGCGGCAACGACCGCGTGATGACGCGCGGCACGTTCGCCAACGTCCGCATCAA
>CAYUGC010000444.1:0-1706 GCA_964444085.1 uncultured Bifidobacteriaceae bacterium
CTGGCCGTCCTCGGAGCCCTCGCGCTCACGGCCAGCGCCCAGGACAACACCCCACCGGCCGACGCGCAGCCGCCCGCCAAGCACATGGGTGGCCCCGGTGGCCAGCCACGCGCCGGCTTCCATCTGTTGCCTCCGCCGCTGGTGCAGCAGCTCAAGCTGACGGAGGAGCAGAAGACGCAGGTCGCCGCGCTGGAAACGGAGACTAAGGCCAAGCTGGAAAAAATCCTGACCGCCGACCAACTGACGCAGTTGAAGAACTTCCGGCCGCCGATGCGCGGCGGGATGGGCGGCCCGCAGCGCGGAGGCATGGGACGCGGCGGCAACGGTCCGCAGGGCGACGACAACTCGCTGCCGCCCGGCCCGCCGCCCGGTGAAGGCGACAACAATCCGCCTCCGGCTGGCGACAAGTAAACAACTTCCGTTCTTGTGAACGGCAAGGCGGCGGACTGGCAACTAACTCCGGGTGTGAAAAGCCAGTCTGCCGCTCCTTTTATTTGAAAACATCCAACATCGAACCTTCAACATCCAACCTCCAGTGAGCCGGCCAGGCGGCAATCTTTGGCTGTTCGTTGTTGGGTGTTGGATGTTTATCAATTCATTTCCCGCCGAGCCGCACCGCCGCCAGCAATGCGGCGAAGAGGGAGATGCCCCCGCACACGACATATGGCAGTGCGGGAATGTGGACGTAGAGCGACGCGGCGAACAGCGGCCCCGCGATGCGCGCCAGCGCGCCGGCGCTTTGGGCCACGCCGATGGTGGCGCCCTGCTCGTTCGCGGGCGCGAGGTTGGACAACATTCCGAACAGCGGCGCGCGCGTCAGCGCCGAGCCGACGGCAAGCAATGCCAGCGCGCCGAGCATCTTGATCCACGGCCAGTCGTTCGCGTGCAGCACCGCCGACCATTTCAACGCGCCGCTGCCTTGCAGAAACGGCAGCAGCGCCAGCGAAATGCCGGTGAAGAGCAAACTCACCGCGATGAGCTTCGGCTCGCCAAATTTCTTCACCAGCTTCCCGATCATGCCACCCTGAATGAACGCGCCGATGATGCCACAGAAGATGAACAGCGATATCACCGTGGACGCGGGCGCGGCGGCGGATTGTTCGAGGCCGAGATGAAAATTGTCGTTCACCAGCAGTGGCAGCGTGCTTTCAAAGCAACTGAACGCGAACGTCGCGAGAAAAAAGATGATGATGAGCAGACCGATCTTCGGCTGCGCGAGCGTGTGGACGAACTGGTCGAGATGCGGACGCTGGGTGGCTTGGCCGGAATTCGGCTTCAAACTTTCCGCGAGGATGAAATAAGCGAGGAGAAAATTCGCCGCGCAGAGCGCCGCCGCCGTCCAGCCGGGCGCGGTGTTGCCGCCGAATTTCAGTGCGATGCCGCTGATGGCCGGGCCGAAAATGAAGCCCAAGCCGAACGCCATGCCGATGAGGCCCATCCGTTTTGAGCGGTTTTCCGGCGGCGTGATGTCCGCGATGTAGGCCTGCGCCACGGTGATGTTGCCGCCGCACGCACCCGCAAAAATGCGCGAGACGAGCAGTGCACCGAGGGCGAACGCGTGATCTTCAAACCCGGAGCCGATGGCGAACAGCACATACGACAGCGCCGCGCCCGCCGTGCTGATGAGCAAAATCGGCCGGCGTCCGTGGCGGTCGGACAGCCTGCCCCAGATGGGCGAGAAGATGAACTGCATCGCCGAGAACGAG
>CAYUGC010000445.1:0-1693 GCA_964444085.1 uncultured Bifidobacteriaceae bacterium
GCAATCATCATCGTTGACGCGAGCGCCGAGCGCGACTACGGCTGGGATACAAGGGACCGGACGCTGGGACTGGGAACCGTGATGGGCTCCGTGGCGCAGATCACCGGGAATCGCTATTCGTATGAAACCATCGAACTATTCCGGGAAGTTTCCGCGCGCCTGGATCGTGAACGCGAGGCCGCTCGCGCCCAAGCCGGCGATTCGCAATCAGGCAAAATAGAATCCTACATCGTGGAACTGCATTTCAGCCAGTTGGCCGACGAATCCGACCGCCGCTTTTTCAATGGCGTGCCCACGTCGCTGCAGCTTCCTTCAAAGACGGTGGATCGTTTGTGCCAGTTGGCCGCCCGCCAGCTGGCCGAAAACGTGTAATTTCAACGATTGGTAACTGACCTGCGGAACCAGCCAATCAAATCGGATTCACCAGCCTGCCGTTCCGTTGCCGTCGCGAAAGTTGCAACCCAAATGGCAAAGCCATGAACACCACGGAAGGAACTCCAGATGCCATGCTTTATTAATCCAGTTAAAGAAGATCAGTGCGTTTTTGTGACCTATCAAGGCGAGATGACGCTCGGTGAAATCATGGCGGCCCGATATGAAGCCAATGAACTTCTGTCAATGAAGCGATGGAATCGAATCGTCGTGAACATCGCCGGATTGCGATCCACCCCAACGACACTGGAATTGATAGATCTGGCCAGTGACCTCTCCTCCGACTTGCCGCCAAGCATTCGGATTGCGCTGGTCGTCCGCCCAGACCAACTCAAAGACGCCAAACTTGTTGAGAATGTCGCGCGGATTGAAGGTGTGCTCCTCGCCCATTTTCTGGATCCGGATATGGCCGCTCTTTGGGTGAAGCAATCACCCGGCAAAATTTAATTATGAACACACACAATATTGATATGACTACCAGCACGATTGATCTCACCGTTGAACTTCGTTCCGCGAACGGATCGGCCACGGAATTTTACCAAGCCGATGAGGAGCGCGTCCACGAAACGCTCCGCATGCTGGCGGCACCGCAGTTGTTCGCCCAGCGCCACTTGCTGCTGGCCTCGCAACACTGCGCCAGTATGATTCCCTGTCAAGGGATTGACATGATCCTCGTCCGCACCTCCGCGCGGACGCCGCTGAAATTCCCGCTGAATCTTCCCGCCGGCGTGTTTGACCTCGTTGAACAGCCGGAGGCTTGGCCGGACAACCAACCGGCCGCGATTGAAAATCAAAACGGGCAGCCCGGGCAGCCGCGCCGGCGCGACTCGCAGGTGGAGATACATACCCTCGGCGGTTGGACGGTCACACTGAAAACGGCGGCGATGATTCGCGGAAATGTTCAGGACGAGCGGCAATGGTTTTCGCGCTTGCCGGATGTGCCGACCATTCCCTTCCGCCTGGAGGCAGGCGGCTTCGGCCTCATCAACACCGCCAACATCCTGCGGGTGAGCGCCTGGCCCAAACCCGAAGCGCTCCCCGGCGTCGCGCTGCCACTCGTCTTGCGGCGATGGACTTCGGAAGCCCGGCATAAATGCCAATCAGCGCGAAATGAACGCTACTGAAGCACCATGAAATTGAAATATTCACCATTGCTTCTGACGCTTGCGCTGCTGGTCAGCGGGTGTGCGCATTTTCCGGTCAATGCACCATTGCCGCCGGCCGGTTCGCACGCCGGCTACCGTTTTCAGAATGCCGCCCC
>CAYUGC010000446.1:0-1686 GCA_964444085.1 uncultured Bifidobacteriaceae bacterium
TGGCCTTGCACGGCGAGCGCGACGAAGAGGTCGCGGATGACTTCGTCCTGGCCGACGATGCGGCGGTCGAGCGCATCGGCCAGCTGGCGGTAGCGCGTCGGCACGGCCCGGAGCAATTCCACGTCGGCATCGGTGACGAGGTCGGGCTTGGGCATGGGTGTGGCGTTCATGTTTATTTTTCAGTGGTTGGTTGATGGGTGGCGGGATTTACGCCGAACGGCGCGTCCAGGATTTTTCCGGTGGCGGGATCGGCCAGCTGCGCGTGCTCGGATTGCGCCATGTTGCCTTGTTTGCATTGCTCGCCCACATCGGTGGCGGCGCGCGCGGCGATCTCGGCGAGCGGTGCCTGGGGCGTGGCGGCAAATGCCTTCACCCACGCCGGCAGAAAACGCGGCTGGTCCGGTTCGCCTTCCGCCTGCGTGGCGGAAAGCACGGTGCGGCGGTCGCTGCGCAAAGGCTCCAGGAAACCGCCGGCGTTGCCGGTGCCGATGAAAACAAACTGGCGGCCGGGAATGGCGTCGAGCGCGGCTTTCACATCCGGCGCGGTCAGGCGCGGACCGGCGACTTGAAACGCGGGCGCGCCGCCTTGCGCCTTGCCGCATTGGCCGAGCAGCACGAGCCAGAATTCATCGCGCGCCGATCCGGCGAAACCGCGCAGCTTTTGCAAAATCTGTTCGCGCGTGACTTTGCCGGAAAGGATTTCGACGTGGTCCGCCGCCCAGCCGCGCGCAACCAGGTTGTTTTTGGTTTGGGTGGCGAGCGCTTCAATCGGCTCCGGCGCGTCGCTGGCGAGCAACCCGACCACGATCAACGCCGCCGGTCCGGGCGTGGCGGGCGTGAGTGCGGCGAGGTCGTTCGTCGGCGCGGCGGCCAGCTTGGCTGACCCTTGCGTGAGGCCAAGCGTTGTGGCTGCCCCGATGAGCAGTGCTGCCGCGCCGACGGACAGGGCGAATTTCACCTTGGCCCAAAGCAGGGCTTTGAATACACCACGCATGATGAGGTCGGTGGATTCGGTGGCGTTGCGACCGGCGGCCGCCACGGCGAGCGTGTTCACGGAAGCCGGCGCGGCGCTGACGGAGTTGGCGGCGATGGCGCTGGAAATGAGCGCGGCGCTGAAAGTAATGCCGCGTCGCGTGAAGGAACCACGCAATTTTTCCAGCGCGCGTTGGACGCGCTTTTGCGCCGCGCGCTCGTCCAGACCGAGCGTCGTGGCAATTTCCTTGATGGATTTGTTCTCAAAAAAACGCAGGACAAGTGTGTCGCGGTCGCGGTCGCGCAAGCGGGCCATGTTTTCTTCGAGGATGGGCGCGAGTTTGGACCAGACCGTTTGCGTGTCGCTGGTTTGGGATTCGATGCTGGCTTGCATGAGGGCCTCCTGTTCACGTTGTTGACGGCGCATTTCGCGGCGGCGGACATCCGCGCAGGCAAACAAGGTGGTGCGGTAAAGCCAGCCGGACAACACGGTCTCCGGCGAGAGCAAACCGGCCTTGCGCGCGAGGAGGACAAACACCGCCTGCGTGACATCCTGCGCCAGATGCTCATCACGCAATTGGCGGAGCGCCGCCGAATGCACCAGCCCGACATGGCGTGAAACAATCGCGGCAAACGCCGGCTCCGATTGCTCGGCGGCATAAGCCTGAACCAAAGCCATGTCATCACTGGTCATTTATGTTAAATGGCCGCCCA
>CAYUGC010000447.1:0-1665 GCA_964444085.1 uncultured Bifidobacteriaceae bacterium
GGAGAGGATTTAGGTGAGGGCGAGCCAAAAACAAACTTCGTCTTATTCCTCCGGTATTTAAACGTGGCCACTTGGCCGCCCAATTGCGCATTGCCTGCCAACCAGACCGCTTGCGCAAATTAACCAGCGCCGTAGGCGCGACATCTTTGTAGAACCCAAACCAAACACGACTTTCCTTCTCCCCGCTTGGGGGAGAAGGTGGCCAACGGCCGGATGAGGTGGCGCGGGTCCCGTCCTGAAATAGGTTGTCAGTATGCAGACCAAAACGTGTAAGCGGCGGGAAGAGATTCGGTATAGCGAAGCCTTCAAACTGGAAGTGGTGCGGGAAGTGGAAGCCGGGGGGCTTGCGTTTGACGCGATTTCGCGGAAGTATGGCATCCGGGGCTCGACCACGGTGTCGGGTTGGGTGCGGAAGTATGGCAATGGCAGTCGAGGAAAGGTGATGCGTGTGGAAAAGCCTGATGAACAGAACGAATTGAAACGGCTCAAAGCGCGGGTGCGGCAACTGGAAAGCGCCTTGGGGGATGCGAACATTGACGCGGCCTTGGAGCGGGCCTATACGCGCTTGGCTTGCCAGCGTGCGGGGATCGCCGACGTGGCGGAGTTTAAAAAAAAAGCCGCTGGCCAGCCGGGCATGAAGCTGTAGCCCTGGAAGGCGAGTGTTTCGGCGTGACGGTCAGTGCGGTGTGCCGCAAAGTCGGGATCACCCGACAGAACTATTATGCCCGGCGCAAGGCGCGGCAGGGCCAGCAGGTGGATGCCGAGCTGGTGGTGGCGCTGGTGGTGGCGGAACGGCAACTCCAACCGCGCCTTGGCACGCGCAAGCTGCATTTTATGCTCCGGCCCCAACTGGTCGCGGCGGGGGTGGAGCTGGGACGGGATCGGTTTCTGGAGGTGCTGCGTGCGCATGAGTTGTTGCTGGCCCCCAAGCCGACGGAGTATCCGTGCACGACCAACTCCCAACATAGCCTGCCGGTGTTCCGCAACCGGATTAAGGGGTTGGTGGTGAGTCAGCCCAATGAGGTTTGGGTGGGGGATTTGACGTATCTCCGGACGGCGGTGGGCTATTTATATCTGGCGCTGCTGACGGACAAGTGCTCGCGCAAGATTGTGGGCTATCACTGTGGCGAGACGCTGGCGGCGGACGGCTGCCTGGCGGCGTTGAACAACGCGTTGGCGGACCTGCCGGCCGGGGCGCACCCCATTCATCATTCGGATCAGGGCACGCAATATTGCTGCCATGAGTATGTGGACTGGGTGACGGCGCATGGGTTGAGCGTGAGCATGACGGAGACGGATCATTGCGCGGAAAACGCGCTGGCCGAGCGGATGAATGGGATCCTCAAAGGGGAATATGGGCTGGGCGTCGAGTTCAAAACCAAGGCGGGAGCGCACCTGGCGGTGGCGCAAGCCGTGCAGTTATACAATACCCGTCGGCCGCATACGGCCTTGGGCTACCGCACGCCGCAAGCGGCGCATAGTCTGGCGGCCTGACGGAACCCAAGGTAACCAGCCAGCGCGGCCTGACGCGGCCTGGCGCCGCTTGGCGGCTCCGCTCCGGCTCGCCGACTCGCCTGCGCTCCGCCGCCAAGCGGCGCCACCCATCCCAGCGCTAACCCAAGAATTACGTTGGACACCCTGACAAATTTAAATCAGGACTTGACC
>CAYUGC010000448.1:0-1634 GCA_964444085.1 uncultured Bifidobacteriaceae bacterium
CACATTTGATGCGCCGGAGGTAATGGTGTTGGAGGCCGTGAACGTCAGCGTGCTCGCCCCACCGGTAATTGGATTTGTGGCAAACGTGGCGGTGACTCCGGTCGGAAGATTGCTTACGCTCAGCGTATAACAGCCATTCAAGCCGTTCAGCGGGGTCACCGTGATCGCGCTCGTGCCGCTCGTGCCGTTCGTCCCGCCCAGCACGGTCAGGCTGGTTGGATTCCTCGACAGGCTGAAGTCGGGCGCAGGAGCATTCCAGGTAATGGAATCAATGTAACAGGTGCCGGTCCAGGCGGCGCTGAGGTTAAACGGAAGATAGACATAATGGAATGGCGACACGGCGTTCGCCGGCACCGTCAAGGTGACCGTGTTCCACGCGTTGGCAGTGAGACTCCCGTTCCAATTGCCCGAGGTCTGGGTCCAGTTGTTATCCTGCATAAATGGCTGGATCGAGGTAATTGTGCTGCCGCTCGGGATCCAAACATGGAAGGTGATCGTTTGACCCGGGAGAACACTCACGTTGCCAATCCTCACTGCCGATGACGACGAGCTCGCATTCGTGTTGTTAATGTTCACTGCCAGCGACTGGTTGCCGGCATAGTGCTGCGTGGTTGAAGCCGCCACTCCGGAAACGCCGCCGCCGCTCTCCCAACCCTGCGGGTCGGTTTCAAAATTATATCGCGCCAGATCCGGGCTGACGCCGGTGGTCGTCGCATGGGCCTCGGGTGAGAAACCGCTCAGCCCGGAGCCGTTGACGGCGACCACTTGAAAATAATAAGTCGTGCCGCCGTTAAGATTGGTATCGGTATAAGTCGTGCCGGTGATACCGGTGACGACGGGATTGGTGCCCTCGCCGCCGGATTCCGCTGCCCGGTAAAGATTGTAGCTGGTGGCTCCGCTGCCGGCCGTCCAGGACAGATTGACATTGGTGTTGTTACTCAGCGTCGCGATCAGACGGGACGCGGCGTAAGGCGCGCCATTCGGCGGCGGAAACGCCACCCCACCGGTCAACACCCGGACCGCATTCGTGTCGTTGACCGCGCCGGTGCCATAGTCTAATGGACTACCGCCAGTGCTCCAATAAAAGGGACTCATTCCGTGCGCAATAGCGGAATCAACCACATACTTATTCCAATAGTAACAGGAAAGACTGTTCCAAGATTGCATCGTCGCATTGGTGGAAAGGACCGACTTCCCTGCCGCCTGAAATTCGCCGATCAGCACCGGAATGCCCTTGCTGACATACTGGTCCACCAGTTGTTGAAAGCCCGCGTCAATCGCGCCTTCTTCGGGCGTGCCGCAGTCATGCGACGGATCTCCGGGATAATGGTAGGCGGGTCCCCAGTAGTATTGCATCGGCCCCCACGAGGCGTCGCCCTGCAATTGCGTGAACTGAAACGGGCTGTAGCAATGATATTCCACCATCAGACGATTGGTAACCGTGTCCGTCGGCAAGGAGTTCAACCAGGTCGTGTCGCCGCCGCCTTGCAGCACCAGCCAGCGGTTGGTGTTATTGCCACCCACCGCCCGCACCGCGTTCACGAAAGTCTGGTAATAAAACATCAACGTACACATCTCGGTGGGATTATTCACGTTGGGTTCGTTACAGGCGGCAAACAGCAAATGGTTGTCGT
>CAYUGC010000449.1:0-1634 GCA_964444085.1 uncultured Bifidobacteriaceae bacterium
CGGGTTTGATGCAGTAACATTCCGGGCCTTCGTAGCCCTGCATCTTGGCGAGGGAAAAATTCGTCACGTCGTTCCACGGGCCGAGCAGGTTGGGGCTGACCTCCATCGTGATGGACGTGAATTGTTCATCTTTGGAGAAGCGGTAATACTGACCGTTCTCGCGCACAATGTCGGTATCAATCACATGCCACGGTTTGTCAATGTAGATGAACGGTTTTCCGAACGTCACAAAATCCTTGGTCCACGCGGCCCAGATGCGTTGCTTGCCGAAATTGTCGCGCTTGGTTCTCGACGCCCAGAAGACGAGATATTCCTTTTTGCCTTCATCATACACGGCTTCAGGCGCCCAGGTGCAGCCGGCGTCGTCTGCCGCCACCTTCACCAGGCGCGGCTCGGACCAATGCACCAGATCGGTGGAATCCCAGATGACAAGGGCTTGGCTGGCGGCGTTCTGGGCGCGGCCCCAGTCGCCGTTGTGGTGGATGGAAAGGTCGGTGGCGATGAGGTAAAATTTCTTACCGTCGTGCGCCCGCAGCAAATACGGATCGCGCACGCCCTTTTCGCCAAGCTGGCTGACCAGCACCGGCTCGGCCGCGTTCAACGCGCGCCAGTTGCGGCCGTCCTTGCTCACGGCAAAATAAATCTGTTCGCTCATCGGCGTCTGTTCGCCCTTGAAAGTGACAAAAAGATAACCGCCCGGCATCGCAGCCAAACCGGTGATCGTAGCGGCCAGGACCATCAGACTGGTTAGGAGGACATATTTTGATTTCATAACACGGAATAGGGATCAAGCATGTGGCTTGATGCGGCCATCATGGACATTGGCTAAGGAGAAGCCAACCGGAAAAAGATGCTGCCGTGGTAGTGCCGATGGAAATGTTGCTTTGATTGACGTTGGTCGAGACAAGGCAGCTTGAATTATAACAAAAAAGGCGAGGCCGAAGCCTCGCCTTGAAATGTTTCGGCGCAAATTATTTCGCGGCCGCAGCGGTCTTGGTTTCCAGTTCCTTGACCAGCGTCGCGCCCTTGCCGATGCGCTTGCGCAGGTAGGTCAGCTTGGCGCGGCGCACGTCGCCCTGGCGCTCGACTTCGATCTTGTCCACGCGCGGCGAGTGGAACGGAAAAATGCGCTCCACGCCTTCGCCGTAGCTGATGCGGCGGACGGTGAACGTCTCGTTCAAGCCCGTACCGCGCTTGCCGATGACAACGCCGGAGAAAATCTGGATGCGTTCCTTGTCGCCTTCGACGACCTTGGTGTGGACGCGGACGCTGTCGCCCACGTTGAACTTCGCGTTGTCTTTGCGAAACTGTGCCGATTCAATTTTCAGTTGTAATGCCTGGTTCATAACTTTATAAATTTTTTATTTCAACAAATCTGGTCTCTGCTCTTTCGTCCGCAACTTCGCCTGCTCGCGCCGCCATTTCTCGATCTCGGCGTGGTTGCCGTTCAGCAACACTTCGGGAACTTTCATCCCGCGAAACTCCGCCGGCCGCGTGTATTGCGGATATTCCAGCAAACCGTGGCTGAACGATTCATCCGTCGAACTCGCGTCGTCGCCCAAAACTCCGGGCAGCAGCCGCGCCACCGCGTCAATCACCACCATCGCGGGCAACGCGCCGTTCGTCAGCACATA
>CAYUGC010000450.1:0-1589 GCA_964444085.1 uncultured Bifidobacteriaceae bacterium
TTTTTCGCCTCGAGAGTGGAAAGGTCACATCCTTTAATTGCTACAATTTGCCTTCTGTAATGCAGCAACAACTTGGCCTTGTCAGCAGTTGATCAGAACGGTACGAACCAGAGTGATAGCTAACAGATAAACCGGAGTGATGGGTTACCGTCCCAGACCCTATGTCTTGGAAAAAAGTGACCCCTATGGAAGAAATTATTCGGTTTGTGATGTTGGCGCAGAGTGCGCCTTTTACGGTGGCGAACTGTGTGAACCGGCAGTGGTGCCCCACTGCCCAAACCTCCCGGCGGCGCAGCCACGCCGCCCTTTCCAAGCACAGCGACCGCAGGGATCGCTGTGCTGTTGCGGTTGGATTCCGTTACTTCCGGGTATAGGTGATCTCCATGGACTTGGTGCCGTCGTTGAACATTTCAAAAACGTAACTGTCCGGGGTGAGCACGCGATAGGTCGTTTTGATCGGAACGTCTTTCCGGCCCGTCGCCGGGCAATTGGACGTGCCGGCCAGCGTGATGACTTTGTTGCCGTTCTCGCCTTTGCCCTCGCTGGTCATCATGGACGTCTGCGCGTCGCTCACCCAAACCGTGTTGAACGTCTGCTTGAGGTTGTCGTAGCCCATCAGGGTCTTTCCGATGAACGGCTTGCCCATCATTTCGCCGTGGAACTCCGCCTTCAGGAAATGCCCGTTCAATATCCAGTCCACTTTCGACGTTCCCTGAGTCACGTTCGGCGGGCCGTCCGGCTCACACCAGCATTTCACCTCCGCCTTCCAATCTCCCACGAAGGCGGCGAGCGCTTTGTGCGCCGGACCCGGGGTGCCGGCGGCGGCCATTTTCTGCATCATTTCCGCCTTGTCGGCGTCCGCTTTACCGGCCCCGGATTTTTTCTCCGGCCGTTTCAGTTCTGCGACCGAGCCGTTATCAATAGTATGTTTCATAACTTTTGTCTTTCTCGTTGATTTGAATGGTCCTGGCAATACGCGATTGCCTTTTGGTTTACCGTCCGCGTTGAAGTATCGTCGAGCCCCGGCTGCCTTCAATGGGGTGTTATCCTGATTCTTTTTTTGTTCAAGCATCAGCCATGGGGGATGGATCACCCGCAGTGGTTTGACGTTCCCGGCACCTATCACAATTCCGGCTGTGGTTTCGCCTTTGCCGACGGGCATTCCGAAGCGCACAAATGGAGGATGTCCGGCCCCAAGCAAGGTTGGGGCTTTGTCATCACCAACGCCGCCGACAAGGCAGACTGGCTTTGGATGCGGGAGCGAACTTCGGTGGACACGACCGGCACCATGCCCGCCCCGCTATAGTTTCCACCCCGCCATTTCCATTGGCCGGAAGGCCGCTTGCGCATGGAATTTGTTTTTTTGCGAAATCAAGACCCTGAAGAATCTCATCGCGCCGGTCGGTGAGAGCTGAAAGGGTTTCTTTACTTTGTACACCCCGCCGCCGCCATTTCCTTAAAATGATGCATCACCCACCGTGCTCCTTTTAAGTCAGTCCCGATTTCAGTTTTCAGCATTTGTCTTCAGGTTTCCGCTCCGTCAAATGTATTTTTGAAAATAATTTTGTGGCCGCGTGGGGGTGCGGTGG
>CAYUGC010000451.1:0-1576 GCA_964444085.1 uncultured Bifidobacteriaceae bacterium
TCGGTGATGTAGCCGGTGAGGTCGGGCACGGGATGGCTGATATCGTCGGCGGGCATCGTGAGAATCGGAATCTGTGTGATCGAACCGGGCGAACCCTCAATGCGCCCAGCGCGCTCGTAAATACTCGCAAGGTCGGAATACAGGTAGCCGGGATAACCTTTGCGGCCGGGAATCTCGCCGCGCGCCGTGCCGACTTCGCGCAGACTTTCGCAGTAATTTGTCATGTCCGTCAACAACACCAGCACGTGCTGGCCGCAGTCGAACGCCAGATGCTCGGCGAGCGTCAGTGCCACGCGCGGCGTCAGCAACCGTTCCACGCTCGGTGCATCCGCCAGCGAGAAAAACATCACAGCGCGGGCCAGCGCGCCGGACTCGCGGAAATTGCGGATGAAAAATTCCGCCACGTCATGCTTGATGCCCATCGCCGCGAACACGATGGAAAAACCGGCGTCCGCCTCCAGCAACCGCGCCTGCCGGGTGATCTGCGCGGAAACGCGGTCGTGCGGCAGGCCGTTGCCGGAAAAAATTGGCAGCTTCTGGCCGCGCACCAGCGCGTTCATGCCGTCAATCGCGGAGATGCCGGTCTGAATAAATTCGCGCGGATAGCGGCGGGCGAAGGGATTGATCGGCAGGCCGTTCACATCGCGGCGGTCAGCAGAAATCGCGGGCGCACCACCATCGGCAGGACGACCCAAGCCATCGAACACACGGCCCAGCATTTGACGCGACACCGGCAGGCGAAAACTTTCGCCAAGAAAACGGATGCGCAAGGTCTGGTTGGAGAGTCCGCTCGTCCCTTCCAAAACCTGCACCACGGCTTGTGTTTCCGAGATGTCGAGGACGCGGCCGATGCGCGGTCGTCCGTCCGGGCCGAGAATTTCCACCGTCTCGTCGAAGCCGACATCGCGGATACGCTCGACCACGACCAGCGGCCCTTCAATGCGCGTCGCGCCGAGGTATTGCAGCCCGCGATCTTCGATGTTGAAAGTGAGGTCGTTCATGCCGGTTGTTCAGTCTTTTTTGAAAACTCCTTCGCCAGCGAATCAAGTTCTTCGCCGACGCGCTTTTCCAACTCCGCCAGTTTTCCCGCCGTGCCAACGTCGCTCTTGGCGCGCATCACCAGCGGCACGCACGCCAGCCCGCGCAACCGTGCGAGCGGCGTGCCGGATTGAATCAAATCCCGGCCGCGCCGATATAGCGTCAGGATGATCCGCAGCAGCGCCACCTGCCGTGCCGGCGGACAAAACATGTCATTTTCATCAAAGGCGTTTTGCGCGAGAAAACCGTCTTTGAAAATTTCGGCGATGAACAGAATCAGTCGCTGCGTATCCGGCAGCGCGTCCGGTCCGACGAGTTTCACGATTTGCTGCAGGCGGTCCTCGCGCTGGAGCAGTGTCAACGCCTCGGTGCGCATTTCGCTCCAGTCCGGCGACTGTTTCTCCCACCACGCACCGACATCCTCGACGTATTCGGAATAGGATTGCAGCCAGTTGATGGACGGGTAATGGCGCGCGTTGGCCAGCACGGTGTCGAGCGCCCAGAAACAGCGGATGAACCGGCGCGTGTGCTGCGTGAC
>CAYUGC010000452.1:0-1572 GCA_964444085.1 uncultured Bifidobacteriaceae bacterium
GGCCTACATCGTTAATCCGCCACGGGATGGCGAACCGGTGGGACGGCCCAGCGTGGGGTTTGCCCACGTCAGCCTCGGCTACGATAAAAATCTCGAGGCGCTGACCATCACGGAATCGCCGCTCAAGCGTCTGGAACTCGGCTATGGCTGGGACCATCTCAGCCTGGGCGATCTGCCGGCGGCGCTGGGCAGCGGCTACCATGGCCCGGATAACGTGCAACTGCACAACTTCAATGCGCGCTACCAGCTTTTGAAGGAAGGTGAGTTCGACCAGAAATGGATTCCCGCGCTGACCGCCGGCGTGCATTACAAATACAACGACGGCATCAGCGAAGTGAACAACCATGTCGGTGGCGCGCTGGCCAGCGTGGCGAACATTCCCGATCACGACGGCACGGACTTCACGCTCTACGCCTCGAAGCTGTTCACGCAACTGCCGCGCCCGGTGCTGCTCGAACTCGGCGGCCGCGCCACGGAAGCGGTCTGGGACGGCCTCGGTGGATTCACCCGCAGCTACAACTTTGTTTTTGAGGGCAACGTGGTGGTGTTTGTCACCGGCAACCTCGCGCTCGCGGCGGAATACAAGCAGCAGCCGCGCGACTACAAGGCCATCGGCAATCTCGTCCGCGTGGAAAACGACTGGTGGACGATTGACGCGGCCTACGTCGTTAACAACCACCTGACGCTCGCGGTGGGTTACGGCCATTTCGGCAATGTTCTGAACCACGAATCCAACGGCGTCTGGGGCATCACGACCAAGTGGGAGTTTTAAGGGAACCACAAACTGCTGGTGGCCGGCGCGGCCAATGGTTTTGCGGCGCGCTGTTCCTCCGCATTTCGCCGCAGCCTGCGGTTGCGCCGGTCGCCAGCCTTAATTACAATTTCTAAATACCAACCATCATAACATCACAAATATGAGTTCAAAAAATCTCTCCACGCTGGCGTTGCACGCCGGGCAGGTTCCCGATCCTACCACCGGCTCCCGCGCGGTGCCGATCTATCAGACGACGTCCTACGTCTTCAAAAACACCGAGCACGCGGCAAATCTTTTCGCGCTCAAGGAATTCGGCAACATCTACACGCGCATCATGAACCCCACCACCGACGTCTTCGAGCAGCGCATCGCGGCGCTGGAAGGCGGCACGGGCGCGCTGGGCGTGGCGTCCGGTTCGGCGGCCATCACGTTTGCCATTCTCGCCATCACGCAGGTGGGCGATGAAATCGTGGCCGGCAACAATCTTTACGGCGGCACCTACCAGCTTTTCCATTACACGCTGCCCAAGCTGGGCCGCACGACGAAGTTTGTGAACTCGCGCGATCCCGAGGCGTTTCGCAAGGCGATCACACCGAAGACCCGCGCGCTTTACATCGAGACCATCGGCAACCCCAAGCTCGACGTGCCGGATTTTGAAGCCCTCGCCAAAATCGCTCACGAGGCCGGTATCCCGCTGGTTGTGGATAACACGGTCGGCGTCGGTCTGGTTCGCCCGATTGATTTTGGCGCGGACATAGTGGTGGCTTCCGCCACGAAATACATTGGTGGTCACGGCACCAGCATCGGCGGCGTGATCG
>CAYUGC010000453.1:0-1569 GCA_964444085.1 uncultured Bifidobacteriaceae bacterium
TACACCGAACACTTCGTGCTTCCCTACCTGATCAAGACCGGTCGCGTGACGAGCCATGAACAAGTCCTGGCCAACACCGACCTGACCCAAAGCACGGAACTGCTTCGCAAGAATCCAAAGATTCGCGTGCAGATTTGCGAGGATGACTTTCTGCTGACACCGACCGACCTGCCCTGGTTCCGCTCCACGTTTGGCGACCATCTTACCGACTATCCCGTCGGCGGGCACCTTGGAAACCTGCATCTCCCCGCCGTCCAGGAGAAGTTGGTGCAACTGTTTCCACAACCAAGAAATTAATTAAGGAAATTTCACAAAATGAAAACCAGCGCTGAAGCCATCCTGAAATGCTTGCCGGTCTCCAAGCCTTTCGCCCTGCTCGTTTTTTCCGCGCTGCTGGTCAGCGGCTGCGCGCACTATCCGGTCAATGCGCCGCTGACGGCGGTTAAACCAGCCGCCGGCTACCGCTTCGAGAACGCCGTCATCCAGACCAACGCCGACGATACTTTGGTGGTGCTGGCTTTTTCCGGCGGCGGCATCCGCGCGTCGGCTTTGAGTTACGGCGTGCTGCAAGAACTGGCAAAAACAGAGGTTGGCTCCCGGACCAATGAACATCGCCTGCTGGACGATGTCAAAATGGTTTCTGCCGTTTCCGGCGGCAGCATCACGGCGGCGTATTACACGCTCTATGGCGACCGCATCTTTTCCGATTACGAATCGCGCTTTCTCAAGCGGCACGCTCAAACCGGCCTGCTGCTTCGAACTTTGGCTCCTTGGAATCTGGCGCGGCTGACTTCACCGAAATATTGCAGCAGCGATTTGGCGGCGGAATACTATGACCATTTGCTTTTCGATGGCGCGACGTTTGCCGATCTTACGCCGCGACCTGGCCGACCGTTCCTCATCGTCAACGCCACTGACCTGGCCATCGGCGCGCGCTTTGAATTCACGCAGGACCAGTTCGACCTGCTCAATTCCGATTTGTCGAAGTTCCCCATCGCGCGCGCGGTGGCGGCCTCGTCGGCGTTTCCGCTCTTTTTTCCGCCGGTGATCCTGAAGAACTACTCAACGGAGCAGCCCGCGCCGGAACCGGAGTTTATTCAGTCTGTTTTGTCCAATTCCACGGCCTCCAGCCGCCTGAAAAATCTGGCGGTGCAGCAGCGCTCCTATGTTGACGGCGACCGGCGAAAATATGTCCATCTGGTTGACGGAGTGATCTCCGACAATCTCGGCCTGCGCGGACCCGTGGAACGCGCCCTCCGGATTGAAGAGCCGGGACTGACACCGCCAATTCCCGTGAAAATTCCGCGCCGACTGGCCGTCATCATTGTTGACGCTAGCACCGAGCAAGACCATGGCTGTGATGCGAAAGACCGGACGCTGGGATGGGGAACCGTGATGGGTTCGGTGGCGCAGATTACCGGGAACCGCTATTCGTTTGAGACCATCGAATTGTTCAAGGAAGTTTCCGCGCGTCTGGACCGTGAACGCGAGGCCGCGCGCGCCCAAACCGGCGATTCGCCATCAGGCAAAATCGAATCCTACATCGTGGAACTGCATTTCAGCCAGTTG
>CAYUGC010000454.1:0-1555 GCA_964444085.1 uncultured Bifidobacteriaceae bacterium
CCTTGGCGCGTTCCAGCGCGGCGGCGAGGCGCTTGCGGGCGTCACCAACTTTTTCGCCGGCCACGTCGGCGGTGGCGGACATCAACGCCTGCGCGTCTTGGGCCAATTTTCCGATGTCATTGCTGGCGGCTTGTGTTTCTTGGTTCATAGTATTTTTGGTTTTGGTTTGTTTTCGTTTTTGAGCGGCAAATTCTCCGCGTCGGCCAAATGCTTGGCTTCCGGAGAATCTGACACTATCAAGATTGAATTTCGTCCGCCGAACGGATTCGGCACGGATTCGCGCGCTTGCGGGTCGGGCATCCACTGACCGTCCACCACGAGACAGTATTCGTAGGTGCCGGGCGCAAGCGAAGTTTCCTTCCACCAAGTGCCGGCCCCGGAGGAATGCAGCGTCTTGGTTTCGGGCTGCCAGTGGTTGAAGGTACCCGCGACGCAAACGGTCTTGGCCGTCGGGTGCGTGAATTCAAAGCGAACCGGCACGAGTTGCGGGGCCGGGGCGTTGTCGTGTTGGTGATTGTGTTTCATATCGCATCAACATGATGCGTCGGAAGTGAAGGCCGGGGCTATGGGGTATTACCCTACCTGGCAAAAATTGCCGGGTAATTAGTGCACAATGAGTTCCGGCGGGCGCACTTCGAGCACCGGCGCGCGCACCTCGACGGCGGGCGGCCCGATGATGACTTCGTCGCGATGTTCGTAGCGCGCATGGCCGTGGCGACCGCCCTCGGAAACCAGACACCCCGTCGTGGCGAGCAGGGAGACGATACCGCTGATCAATAGAATTTTTTTCATATCGGTTTCGCTTTCTAGAGGAAGTTATGTCAGCGACAGAGACATCGCCATGGGGTGTTACCCTACGCGCCGCCAGATATGGCTATTTAACTTGGGGCGGACGCATCGGCGTGAGCGCCGCGAGAATGGATTTTTGCACCGCCGGGTTGAATAGATTTCCCAGATGACCGCCCTGGTTGAACACGGTCAGCTGTTCCGGGGTGAACGTGGCGCGGAGCCAGACCAGATCCGCCTCCTCCAGCAGAAAATCGTTTTCATTCACGATGACGCGGATGTCGGGATTCGCGCGCAGGCCGGTTTCATAGGTGCGCAAGTCACCGGCTTTTTCCAATGCTTCCGCCGCCGGCACGCCGAGGCCGCGCGTGGCATAATACGGCACCACAAATTTGTCGAAGTAGTCCTGGTAGGAAAACTGGAGGATTTCCTGATACGCCGGGTTGCGCCGGAAATTGTGGAGCGCGTGGTGCAGGACGCCCTGATTATTCCGCTGCTGGCTGCTGTAAATGATGTCGCGCAGTTCAAAACGAAACGTCATACCGATGAGAAATTTGGATTCGATGGCGTCAAAGGGCAGCGAGGTCTGCGGCGTGAGCTTGTTGCGGCTTAAGGCGGCCACCTTGAGAAAAGTATTTTCCAAGTCGGCGGCCCGTTCGGCGACCGGCCAGTCCAGCGGCGCGCGGTAAAATTCGTCCAGTTTGGCGATGCCGTGGAGCATCCGCACCGGCGTATTGATGGCGACGTAGCGGTCAAATTTCAGCAGCGG
>CAYUGC010000455.1:0-1550 GCA_964444085.1 uncultured Bifidobacteriaceae bacterium
AAATATCTGCTGCCGGACGCGCTCTGGCCGCGCGGCGAAAATCAAACCGCCAACCGCGCGACCGCTGCCACGCTCGGCGAAAAAGCTCCGTTGCTGCGCGGCGCGCTGGCCGATGCCGGCTTCAACACCAACGCGATGCTGCTGTCGGAACAAATGATTCGCACTTGGGCGCAGGCCGGCGAAAGCAAAACTTTAATTTGGCCGACCAACCAAGTCAGCGAGTGGCTGCTGAAGCGTTTCGTCGCGCGGACGCCGGACGAATGTTTGGTGATGGGCCTGGTTTATCCGGCGACCAACCAAGTGGATGCGGGCGCGCTGGCGGCGTTGTCAAAAAACCTCGCGCAAGGTCATGCGCTGCTTTCCGGCTGGGAACTGCTCGGCAACGCCACGCTGACACGCGTGCAGTCGCGGATGTGGCTGGTCGTCGCGCCGATGGTCGCGCTCGTGCTGCTGTCGCTGTGGTTCGCCTTCCGGCGCGCGACGGAAATTCTGCTGGGCCTCGCGGTGTTGGGTTTGAGCGGAGTCATATTGCTGGCGGTGATGGCGCTCGCCGGCTGGTCGTGGAATCTGATGAACCTGATGGCGCTGCCGCTGATGCTCGGCACCGGCGTGGATTATTCCATTTTCATCCAGCTCGCCCTGCGCCGGCACGGGGGCGATCTCGTCGCGGTGCGCCGCTCGGTCGGGCGCGCGCTGATGCTGTGCGGCGGCACGGCGGTCGCGGGCTTCGGCTCGCTGGCACTGTCCAGCAACCTCGGCATGGCCAGCCTCGGCCAGGTCTGCGCGGTGGGCATCGGCGCGAACGCGCTCATCTCGATTTTCCTGCTGCCGGCGTGGTGGCGGTTTTTTCGCGGCGATAAAAATCAACCCTTGGGCGGCGCTAAAGCGCACGGCGCCCAGCCGGCGTTTTATCGCGGCGCGGCGTGGAAACTCGGGCTGACTTGCGCAAAAATATTGCCGGCGCCACTGCTGAAAGTCATCGCCGCGGGCTTGGCCGACATGTATTGGCTGGTGCAGCGTAAAAATTGCGAAACCGTCGTGGATAATTTTCTGCCATTGTTCAACGGCGACCGGACGGCGGCGGAAAAAGCCGCCCGCGCGGCGCATCGGAATTTTGCCGCGAAGCTGATTGATTTGTGGTGTGTCGAAAATGGCGAGGTCACGCGCAACTGGCTCACCGCCGACGGCGAATTGGAAATCATCCACACCGCGCGGCGGCGTGGGCGCGGCACGCTCTTCATCACGCTGCACCTCGGCAACTGGGAGCATGGCGGCCTGCTGCTGAATCAGCTCGGCATCCGCCTGACGATCCTCACGCAGGCCGAGCCGGACGATGGCCTCACCGATTTGCGCAAGGCGGCTCGGGCGCGCTACGGCGTGGACACGCTGATCATCGGCGACGATGGTTTTGCGTTCGTCGAAGTCATCAAACAATTGCAGGCTGGCGGGGACATGGCCGTGTCGCTGGATCGTCCGCCGGAGCGCGGCGGCGTGCCGGTGGAATTTTTCGGAAAACAGTTTGAAGCGTCGCTCGCCGCCGCCGAACTCGC
>CAYUGC010000456.1:0-1547 GCA_964444085.1 uncultured Bifidobacteriaceae bacterium
CAATTCTTCGGCCAGCACACCAAGCCTTAGCCGGAACGATGCAGTTGAAACCACGGATGGACACGGATTAACACGGATAGAACCAGGGGAAAGAACGCTTCCGCTGACCGCACCCAGCGCCATCGTTCGGCGACGGGGCGTCGGGGCTACTTGGACTGCACCAGCACGCGGAAGGCGCGGCCCAGGTGTTCGGGATGCGTGAGGGTCTGGAACTGGCGGACCTGTTTCGCGTCCAAGCCGGCAAAGGATTTTTCCGCCACCGCCTTTTGCAAAATACGCGTGAGGAATTGCGGCTGGGTGCAAAAAGTTTCCGTCCGCAAACCCGCTTCCTCGCCGGCTTTTTGGATGGCGGAGAAATTGACGTGCGCGGTCAGATCCTGTTCGCCCGGCTGCGCCAGCAAATCATCGCTGACTTGGTGACGGTAGTAGGCGCGCAGCGTGCCGGACACGCGCGCCGGGGAAAATTGTTCCGCCGCCGTGAAGCCGTAGTCAATGGCCAGCAGCTTGCCGCGCGGGAAAATCCCGGCGGCCGCGCGCCACCAGGTTTCGGCGGACGGGCTGGTTTCAATTGTGTAGCCATCGGGCAGCACGGCCAAAAGCGAAGGTGGGAGATGGAGGATGGAGGATGGGGCACAACCCCTCACCCCGGCCCTCTCCCCGTCCGACGGGGCGAGGGAGCCAGCCATTCGCGTCCAGGCAAATTTTTCGCCGGCGAGGGTGACGCCCCACTCGAACCACTTTTTCCCGGCGGCATCCCAGCCAAAGCGGTGGACGGGAAAGGCGTCGAGCAGTTCGTTGCTGAAGATGATGCCATTCAATTGCGGAGGGCGGAGGGCGGAAGGCGGAGTGTCCGCGGCGATTGATGGAAAGCCCGCAAACCAGCGGACGTTGGAAAATTGTTTCAGCGTTTCCCGCTGCCACGCCTGCCGCCGTTCAGACGGTTCGATAATGACGTATTCGATTTCGGAAAACAGTCTGGGCCGGTGGGTTTGCAGCCAGCTTAAAATGTCGGCCGCCAGCTTCCCATCATGCGCGCCGGCCTCGACAATCCGCAATCCGCAATCCGCAATCCGCAATTCCCCGAGCCATTCCGCGAACTGGAACGCCAGCAGTTCGCCGAACAGGCTGCCGGTGCTGACGCTGGTGATGAAGTCGCCACGGCGGCCCACGTTGTCCTGATTCCGTTCGTAATAGCCGGTTTCAGGACAATACAGCGCCAGCTCCATGAAGCGCGCGAAAGAAATCGCGCCACATTTCTGGATTTCTTCGCGGATGGCGGTGGTCGGCATTTTCATTGCTTGCAGAGCGGCATGGCTTTGTTTAGTGTCGGTTCAACAGAGAGGACTTATGGCCAAAATTGACGCATTTTTCAACCTGATGTTCGAGCAGAAGGCCTCCGACCTGCACATGGCCTCCGGCAACCCGCCCATGATGCGCATCCACGGCGAGCTGCAGCGCGTGGATTTCCCGCCGCTGGAAAACGATTCGCTCAAGGCGATGCTCTACGAAATCGCGCCGGATTACAAAATCAAACAGTTCGAAGAAAC
>CAYUGC010000457.1:0-1546 GCA_964444085.1 uncultured Bifidobacteriaceae bacterium
CACGGCAGGCGTGGTGGAATTGTCGCATCGCGTGAAAGTGTCGCGCGGCGAGGTGCGCGGCATCCTTTTCCGGTCGCTGCTGGCCAGCCCGCTGCCGGCGGCGTGGCGCGGACTGTGGGTGCCCGACGTAAAAGCAGTTGATTCAGGCGGCAAATTGGCGTAAGAAGTCGCCATGCAGATCCCCAAAATTTCCCTTTTCATTTGCGCACTGGCCGTGTCCGGCGGTCTCGCGCTGCACGCGCAGGACAATCCCGCCCAAGCCGCCGCCCGCGCGGCGTTGCTGGATAAGATGAACGAGCTGGACACGAACCCGTCGGCCACCACGCCGGCCCCCGCCCCCACCGCCCCGGCACCGGTTGCCGACACGGTCGCCCCGACCACGGTGCCCGTGGCACCGGCGGCAACCACCGGCGCAGCCGCAGCCGTCGAAGTGGCACCGGCGACGGATGCTTCCAAAACCGCCGCGCGCGCGGCGTTGCTGGAAAAGTTGAGCGAGTCGGAGACGAACCCGCCGGCCACCACGCCACCGGCACCAGTTACTGACACGGTCGCCCCGACCGCAGTGCCCGTTGCACCGGCAGCAACCACCGGCGCAGCCACGACCGTCGAAGCGACGCCGGCGGCGGATGCTTCCAAAGCCGAGGCCACCGCCAAGGCAAACGCACAGACCGCGAAAATCGAAGCCCATAATAAAGCCGAAGCCAAACGGGCGGCTTTGGCCGAACAAAAACGCGCGGCGGCGGCAACCAAGAAACAGGCGGCGCTGGAAGCCAAGAAACGCACCGAGGCCGAAAAACACCATATCGTGGTGCCGGCCAACGAATCGGCGAAGGAGTTGGGTCTGTCCCAAGTCAACGCCCCGGCGCTGCCGATTACCGCGACCAAGCAGGAAAAGCTGGCCGGCCTGCTCCAGCTTTACAAGGCCGACCAACTTTCGCCGGAAGAATACCAGACCCGGCGCGCGGCCATCATTGCCGAGCCGTAAAACAGCTTGCTATCACGCCCGCCGGAAAATTTTCCGGCGGGCGTTTTGTTTTACGAACCTTGAACTTTCGGCGATGGACACTAAAATAACGCTTTATGCATAGCTTTAGTTACGTTGGAAATAACCTGTTCTGCGAAGGTGTGAGCGTGGATGCGCTCGCCCAGAAATTCGGCACGCCGCTTTACGTCTATTCGCAAGCCACGCTGGAGGATCATTTTCAGAAGCTCGATGCCGCGCTCGCGCCGCTCGACCATCTGATCTGTTTCGCGATGAAGGCAAACTCGAATCTTTCCGTCATGCGCACGCTGGCCAACCTCGGTAGCGGTTTCGACGTGGTGAGCGCGGGCGAATTGCAGCGCGTCATCGCGGCGGGCGGAGACCCGAAGAAGTGCGTCTTCGCCGGCGTGGCGAAGTCGGAAAAGGAGATTGAGTTCGCGCTGCGGCAGGGAATTTATTCCTTCAACTGCGAGAGCGAGCCGGAAATTTTGCGCATCAACAAAGTTGCGGCGCGGCTGAAAAAGCGCGCGCCCATCGCCGTGCGCATCAACCCGAACGTCGCGG
>CAYUGC010000458.1:0-1545 GCA_964444085.1 uncultured Bifidobacteriaceae bacterium
ACCTTGTCGAGCGACAGCATCGGCACGAGATGTTTGACGCGGGCGAATTTTTCGCTCGGCGCGCCGCCGACGCGTTGCGTGGGCGATTCCGGCGTGACGAGGTCGGGAAAATCCTGCTCCAACTTTTGCAGCTCGCTGAAAAACTGGTCGTATTCGCGGTCGGTGATGAGCTGACGGCCTTCGACGTAATAGGCGAGGTCGTGCCGCCGGATTTCAGCGGATAATTCGGCGTGGCGTTGATTGGCTTCGGCGTGTGTCACGCCTGAAGTTTTATCGGCCAGCGGCGCAAAGGACAGTTTTTTTTAAACACTGTTTCACCAATGTTTCGGTGAGCGGCAGCGCGGCGGCGACGGCGGGGGAAAGTTCCAAGCTCAGCGAGCCGCCGAGTTCACCGATGGAAATGGTGATCAAATCCACTTCCGGCAAATCGCCCAGCAGGGTGGCGGATTCCAGCAGATCCTTCAGGCCGATGTCGTGCGCGGTGAGCGTGGGTGGAAAATCGCTGGCATAGCGCGGGCGGATGTGCGAAACGGTGCCGATGGTTTTGCCGTCGGCCGCGGCATCAATGAGGATGATATGCTGACGGTCACGAAAAAGTCCGAGCAGATGAAACCCGCTGGTGCCGCCGTCCACGAGTTCGGCGTGGTCGGCCAAACCGTTTTCTTCGAGCCGACGAATCGCCGCGATGCCCACACCTTCATCGCCCATCAGCAGATTGCCGACGCCGAGGATGAGCGGCTTTATTGGTGTGCTGGACAAATTCATTTCTTTGATTTATCGGCAGTTTTTTGCCCCTTCAAGATCGGATGGAATTCCTTTTCGATGAATTTCCAGCCGCTTCCCATCGAGGAGATTTCGCCGCGGCCCTCGACGTAGTCGTGATAAAACACGATGTAAACATGAACGAGCGCGAACAAAATGAAGAACCACATGAACGCGTGATGCCATTGGCGCACGGCAAAGTCGCCGCCCATCAGCGGCACGATCCACGCAAAGAGTTTCGGCAGCCACGCCTTGCTCATCGCGGCGTAAAGGCCGAAGCCGGTGATGCACTGGAACAGAAACGCCAGGAACGTCATGAAGTAGGTGAATCCGGCGACGGCGTTGTGGCCAATGGTTTCAATCGGCTGGTTGTCGGCCTGCAGCACGTCCACGGCGATGACCTGTTTGATTTCTTTCCACTGTTTTTTGCGGTAGGGAATGAAGTTTTTCCAGTTCGCATACCGGTTGCCGGCGAAGCCCCAGTAGATGCGGAACAGGAAATTGAAAAAGAAAATGTAGGCGGCGACGAAGTGGATGAAACGCACCGTGCCGAACCAATACGAAAACGACGCCTCCGACGCCTTCTGGATGGCCAGCGGCGCGCCGATGAGATAACCGGTGACGCACAGCACGACGAGCGAGAGCGCATTGAGCCAGTGGTATAACCGGACGGGGATTTCCCAGACGTAAACGCGGCCAAGGGTGGTTTTTTGCATATCAACCTCCTACGGTGACGCGGTTGAGCGTGCGGCCCTGCGGATCGTAAAGATGCACGGCGCAGGC
>CAYUGC010000459.1:0-1535 GCA_964444085.1 uncultured Bifidobacteriaceae bacterium
AGACCGCCCGTGATGTCGCGGGTCTTGGCCTGTTTGCGCGGCGTCTTGGCGATAAGCGTGCCGGGCACAATCTTGTCGGCTTCGTTGACAACGATGTGCGCGCCGGAGGGAATCGGGTAGTTCGCCACGACTTCGCCGCTCTCGTCGTGCATGATGATCTGCGGATGCAAATCTTCCTTATGGTCAATGACGACCATGGATTCTTCACCGGTGGCTTCGTCCACTTCCTGTTTCATCGTCACACCTTCGATGATGTCATGGAATTTAACTTTACCGGCCTTCTCGGAGAGAATCGGCACGTTGTGCGGATCCCATTGGACGAACGTGTCGCCCTTCTTCACCTTGCCGCCATCCTTCGCGGAAATAACCGCGCCGATGACGATGGTGTGGACTTCCAGTTCGCGACCGTCTTCGCCGAGAATCTGGATGGAACCGTTTTTGTTCAAAACGATGTTGTTGCCGTCCTCCAGTTCGACCGAGCGAAGATCGTTGTATTTGATGATACCGTCGTTCTTCGACTTGATCTGCGGCTGCTTGAACACGCCCGCCGCGACACCGCCCGTATGGAACGTGCGCATCGTGAGCTGCGTGCCGGGTTCGCCGATGGACTGCGCGGCGATGATGCCGACGGCCTCACCAAGCTTGACCAGGTTGCCGGTCGCAAGATTGCGGCCGTAGCAGTGCTGGCAGATGCCGTGCTTGCTTTCGCAAGTGAGCACCGAGCGGATGCGCAGACGGTCAACGCCGGCGGCATCAATGCCCTTGGCTTTGACCTCGTCAATCTCTTCGTTGGCACGAATAAGGAATTCCTTCGGGCTGGTCGGATTCACAACGTCATCGCAAGCGTAACGGCCGACCAAACGGTCAGAAATCTTGACGACTTCGTCTTCGCCTTCGAACACGGCGGAAACCCAGATGCCGTTCGTGGTACCGCAATCATTTTCCTGGATGATCACGTCCTGCGACACGTCAACCAGCTTGCGCGTCATGTAGCCGGAGTCCGCCGTCTTGAGCGCGGTATCGGCCAGACCTTTGCGGGCGCCGTGCGTCGAGATGAAATATTCCAACACCGACAGACCTTCGCGGAAGTTCGCCAAAATCGGCTTCTCGATGATTTCACCGGAGGGCTTGGCCATCAAACCACGGAGACCAGCGAGCTGGCGCACCTGTTGTTTGTTACCACGCGCGCCGGAATCCACCATCAAATAGACGGGGTTGTATTCCTTCTTGCCCTGGTTCTGCTCGAGCGTCTTGAACATCACGCCGGAAATCTGATCCGTGCAATGGGTCCAGATGTCAACGATCTTGTTGTAGCGTTCGCCGGAGGTGATGACACCCTTGCGATACTGCTTCTCAACTTCCTTGATCTGATTGTGCGCGTTGCGGATCTGCTCGTCGCGTTCCTTCGGCACGATCATGTCGTCAATGCCGATGGATACGCCGGACTTCGTCGCTTCGCGGAAACCGATTTCTTTGAGCTTGTCCAACATCACGACGGTCTTGTCGTGACCGGCGTTCTTGTAGCACTTCCAGAT
>CAYUGC010000460.1:0-1530 GCA_964444085.1 uncultured Bifidobacteriaceae bacterium
TGGGCAACGCCACCGGACTTTACGCGCTGGTGCGCAACCTCGCCGGCAGCATCGGTATCGCCATGGCGATCGCGATGCAAGCACGCGGCGCGCTGCGGCATCAAGTTTATCTCACGTCCCATCTGACGCCTTACGACCAGCCTTTTCAAAATGCCATGCAAGCGGGGCCGGCGGTTCTGGCCCACTCGATGGGAATCGCCCAAGCCGAACCGGGCACGCTAGGCGTGATCTATCAATCGCTGATTCTGCATTCCAACATGCTGGGCTTCGTGGATGAATACCGCTGGCTGGCGATGGTCTGCCTACTGTCCGTGCCGCTCGTGTTGTTGTTCAAAAAGGGCGACGGCAACCGGGAAGTGGCGCTGCACTGAACTCAGTTGAACCAGATTTATTGCAAAACATCGTTCCTAAAAATTCAAAACCAATCGAGACAAAAATTATGAAACCAAATCATTTATCAACCATGGCGGTGCTGGCGCTCCTGGCCGGCGGCTGCGCCAATCTGCCCAGCGTCGGGCCTGACTATCACAAGCCGGAAACCAAAGCCCCGGCAAGCTGGAGCGAACCGTTGGCAGGCGGCGAAACCAATGCCGCCGCAGTGACGGCGGCGTGGTGGAAAAACTTTCACGATGCGGAGTTGGACTCCTTGATCGCCCGCGCCGCCAAATCCAATCTTGATTTGAAAATCGCCCAGGCGCGCGTGCGCGAGGCGCGGGCGCATTATCGCATGACCGCCGCCAATTTCGGGCCGACGGTGGATGCCGCCGGTTCTTATGCGCGGCAGCGCCAGAGCGAAAACCAACCGGTGCTCAACTCGTTTCCGTCGCTCCCGTCCGGCGCCTATGAAAACAATGTCTATCAGGCGGGCTTTGACGCCTCGTGGGAAATTGACGTCTTCGGTGGCACCCGCCGCGCGACGGAATCGGCCAAGGCGCAAGTCGCCGTCGCGCAATTCGGCGAGCGCGAAATGCTCGTCACGCTGTTCGGCGAAGTTGCGCGCAACTATGTCGAGGCGCGCGGTTATCAGCGGCGTTTGGACATTGCCCGCGACAACATCCGCGCGCAGGAACAATCGCTGGCAATCGTGCAAAACCGTTTCACCAACGGCCTGACCAGCGACCTCGACGTGCAACAGGCCAGAACCGTTCTCGCCACCACGCGTGCGGTCGTGCCGGCGCTCGAAACGGCGCTCGCGGCCTCGATTCACCGGCTTGGTGTTCTGCTGGGACAACCGCCCGGGGCGTTGCAGACGGAATTGTCAACCGTCGCGCCCATTCCCGCCGCGCCGCCGGTCGTGCCCGTTGGCCTGCCTTCGGAATTGCTGCTGCGCCGGCCCGATGTGGCGCTGGCGGAACGTCAATTGGCCGCCGCGACCGCGAACATCGGCGTGGCCAAGGCGGATTTGTTCCCGAAATTCTATCTCACCGGTATGGCTGGCTTTGAAGGCACCAGCGCGGACGATTGGTTCAAGTCCGGCAGCCAGTTCTGGTCGGTGGGTCCCGCCGTGCAGTGGAGAATTTTTGATGCCGG
>CAYUGC010000461.1:0-1528 GCA_964444085.1 uncultured Bifidobacteriaceae bacterium
ACGCCGAGTTTTTCGCTGACGGTGATCTGGACGTGGTCCACGGAATTGCGGTTCCAGAGCTTCTCGAAAATGGAGTTGGAAAAACGGAACATCAAAATGTTCTGCACCGTTTCCTTGCCGAGGTAATGGTCAATGCGGAAGACCTGCTGCTCGTGCGCGTAGCGCGTCAGCTCGCGGTTGAGCGCGTGCGCGGACGCGAGGTCGTGGCCGAACGGCTTCTCCACGACGATGCGCTGCCAGGCGGAACTCTCCTTGTTCAGCAGCCCGCAGCGGTGAATCTGCTCGACCACCTCGCCAAACTGGCTCGGCGAAATCGCCAGATAAAACAAGAGATTTTCGCGCAACGGCGCACTGCCGAAGGAGGTCAGCAGCTCCTCCAATTTTTTGTAGGCCGCGTCGTCCGTGAGGTCGCCCTGGCAGTAGGACAATTTTTCCGCGAACGCGTGCCAGATTTTTTCATCCACCGGCTTGGTGCGCGAAAACTGGTCGAGCGCGGTGCGCAACTCCTGCCGCCACGAAGCATCGGTCTTTTCGCGGCGCGCGAAGCCGACCACGCGGAAATCCGGCGGCATCTGTTTTTCCTTGAAGAGCTGATACAACGCCGGAATCAGCTTGCGCGCGGTGAGGTCGCCGCTCGCACCAAAGATGACAATGGTGCAAGGATCCAGCGGCCTGCGTTCGCCGGCGATGCTGCCGCCGCACTGCTCGTCCAAAGAAATTGAATCATTCACAGCGAACACCATGCCGCAACTGATGCAGAAATTCAACTTTGCTTCTCCGGCAAACGCGGATTTCACATGAAACAATCGGCGGATGCGGATGAAAAACATTCACGCCGCCGCGCTGGCGGGTTCCATCCGGGAAGCTTTTTTGGCTCGCTTCCGCCGCCGATTTTCCTAACCTTTCCTTTTCGCGCGCATGAAAGCCAAAATCATCATCACACCAAAGAAAGCCGTCCTCGACCCGCAGGGCAAAACCGTCCAGACCGCCCTCGAACACATGGGCTACACCGGCATCACCGGCGTGCATATCGGCAAATACATCGAGATCGACCTCGCGCCCGGCACGGACAAGGCCGCCGCGCAAAAAGCCTTGAACGACGCGGCCTACAAGCTGTTGAGCAACCCGGTGATTGAGGACTACCGCCTCGAAATCGAATAATGAAATTTACGATATACGAATTACGATTGACGAGCCGCCCGCCGGTTCGCGCGTAAATCGTAAATCGCAATTCGTAAATCAAAATGAATTTTTCAGTATTACAATTTCCCGCCAGCAACTGCGACCAGGACGCCGTCCACGCCGTGCGCCTGCTTGGCCATGCCGCGCGGCTCGTCTGGCACAAGGACGCGTCGCTCGGCGACACCGACTGCGTCATCGTGCCCGGCGGCTTCAGCTACGGCGATTATCTGCGCTGCGGCGCGATCGCGCGGTTCAGCCCGGTGATGCAGGCGGTGAAGCAATTTGCCGACAACGGCGGCCTCGTCCTCGGCATCTGCAACGGCTTTCAAGTCCTCACCGAGGCCGG
>CAYUGC010000462.1:0-1519 GCA_964444085.1 uncultured Bifidobacteriaceae bacterium
ACCGGCCCGGTGTGGACGGGAGCAATCCCTCTGGCTATGGCAATGCCGGCTTCAATCTCACGTTGGACGGTTTGGCGACGAACAACATCCACTACTACCAAAGCGGGAGCTACACGCTGACCAGCGGGCAGTTGACGGGAACGTGGGCGGCGGACGGGCGGAACATTGACCCGCAATCGGCGGGGAGCGTGTTTGCCAGCACGCTGCCGACGGCGGGCTTGAATCTATACAGTGGCTTGAACGGCGGGGATATGAACGGGACTTGGACTTTGTTCATCGCGGATTTGGCGGCGGGCGGCGGCAGCCCGACGCTCAATCAGGCCGTCCTGACCATCATGACGGTGCCCGAACCGAAGACGTGGGTGATGCTCGGCGGCGGACTGGCGGTATTCTGTCTATGCCGAAGCTGGCGTGGTTTCAAGCCGTGACAAGGTTATAAGAACAGTGGAAAATCCAACAAATCAAGTCCTACGTCTCGCACCACACTACCCAGGCAAGGTGTTCACGCACTACTTGGACACTCACCACAATCTCGGCTACCTTTACGTGTGCTTTCAGCGCCAAAGTAAATTCACGATGTTGAAAACAGCTTGTTTTTCAAAATTTTTCGCAAATTAGTAAAAAACCCAAATGAAATTTAAATTCAAAAACAGTGTTCGCGGGTGGTGGTTCGCTCTGGCGCTCGTGACAGTCATCCTTGCGGGCGGCGGATTTAAGGCTCAGGCCTATGTCCATCCGTCCATTCCGCTCACCCTCGAAGAACTGAACACCCTGAAGGCCAGCACCAATCAGAACCCTTGGAAGGACGGCTACGGATACGCGAGCGGCATATCGGCGAATTACACGATGCAGGGACCGTTTGCGACAGTCTCCCGCACCCCTGACGTAAATCTCAACCAATGGAAGAGTGACATGGGTGCCGTGTATGGTCTCGCGCTCAAGTGGTATTTGACCGGCGACAACGCCTCCGCCCAGAAATCGCACGACATCCTGCTCGCCTGGGCGAACACGCAGACGAGCTTCGGCGGTCAGGAAATGGCTCTTTCCATCGGCGACTATGCCGGCGCTTACACCGGCGGCGCTGACATTTTACGCGGCACCTGGCCCGGCTGGACAGCCGCCGATACGACGACGGTGAAAAATTATTTCCTGAATCTTTACTGGCCTGCCTGCTATGCCGGATTTAACACCGTTGGCCCCGCCAACAAAGGGGCTCTCACCATGGCGGCCGGTATCGCCATTGCGACTTTCTGCGACGACACCAACAAGTTCAACCTGGTCCTTAACAATTTCCGCACTCTCCCGGCCTCCGGCCTGCCCAATACCCTGCCGACGGGCGAGATGGGTGAGACGGGCCGTGACCAGGGCCACTTCTTTAACACCCTCGGGAGCATGGCCTTCCTTGCCGAAGTTGCCTGGAATCAAGGTATAGACCTCTATTCCGAATTGGACAACCGGCTGCTGGCCTGCGGCGAATACTACGCCCGCAACACGCTCATGACCGATAATCCTTTTGTTA
>CAYUGC010000463.1:0-1517 GCA_964444085.1 uncultured Bifidobacteriaceae bacterium
GCGGCGAAATTTTCTTCCAGTGGAAAATGAACCTCGCCTACCACGACGCGAAATATGCCGACCTTTACGAGGAGACGATGTATAACGCGCTGCTCGGTTCGACGGATCTGGCCGGCCGGCATTTTTATTACGACAACCCGCTCGTCGAGGGCAAGCCGCGCTATCTCTGGCATGTCTGTCCGTGCTGCGTCGGCAACATCCCGCGCACCCTGCTTATGGTGCCGACGTGGACTTACACGAAGAGCGACACCGGGATTTATGTGAATCTCTTCATCGGCAGCACCATCAACGTCGAGCGCGTCGCCGGCACGGATGTGGAGATGGTGCAGGCAACGGATTATCCGTGGAGCGGCAAGGTCGTCATCACCGTGAATCCGAAGCAGCCGAAGGAATTCACTGTGTTCGTGCGCGTGCCAAACCGCACGACCAGCGAACTTTACACGCCGACGCCGGCGGTCAATGGCTTGAAACTTCTCAAGGTAAACGGCGAAGTTGTTCCCGAAATAATGGAAAACGGTTACGCCGCCATCACGCGCGAATGGCAGGCCGGCGACAAGATTGAACTGGAAATGCCAATGGAAATTCAAGTCGTGAAAGCCGATGAACACATCGCTGCCGAACGTGGTTTCGTTGCGCTGCGCTACGGCCCGCTGATTTACTCGGTCGAAACCGCCGATCAGCCGAAACTTGACCGCGCGCCGGATTTGAAATCGCTCGCGACCGAATGGCGCGGCGATCTGCTGGGCGGCGTGATGGTCATCAAAGGCAAATGGAGCGACGGTTCGCCGTTGCTCGCGATTCCAAATTACGCCCGCCAGAATCGTGGCGGCAAGTCGGCGGTCTGGTTGACGGAATAAAGTCATGAGCAAAATCTCTGGAAAACTTTTTGTTGCTGCCAGTGCATTGCTGGCAGCTTCGGCGGCTTGTTTGAATGCGGCGGAATCGACGTTGACCATTCAAACCGACCAGCCCGGCGTGAAAATCAACCGCGCCATGTGGGGCGTCTTTTTCGAGGACATCAATCTTGGCGCGGACGGCGGGCTTTACGCCGAGCTGGTGAAAAACCGTTCGTTTGAATTTCCTAATGCGCTGATGGGCTGGCAGATTTCCGGTCAGACCAATGGCGTCGAAATTCGCGCTGACAAGGTGTTCAGCCAGGTGCAGCCGCATTACATCCGGTTGCAAAGTGGCACGGGTCTTGCGAATGAGGGTTTTCGCGGCATCGGGATTCATGCCGGTGAAACCTATGACTTTTCGGTCGAAGCTCGCGCCGTCGAAGGCCGGCCGGTTTTGAAAATTGAACTGGTCGGTGCTGACGGTCATTCACTCGCCGCCACCAGTGTGAAAGGTTTTCAAGCGGACTGGCAGCGGCTGACGGCAAAGCTCAAGTCTTCTACGCAGGAAGAAAAGGCGCGGCTGAAAGTCAGCGTTGAAAGCGGCACGGAGTATTTTGACATGGTATCGTTGTTCCCGCGCAACACTAGGAAAAACCGCACCGGTGGCTAGCGCGCGGACAA
>CAYUGC010000464.1:0-1516 GCA_964444085.1 uncultured Bifidobacteriaceae bacterium
TCGCCGGCTGCCGCGTGACGGACGTGAAGATTGATTTTTACGACGGCAAGATGCACCCGGTGGACTCGAAGGACATCGCGTTCCAGATCGCCGGTTACTTCGCGTTCAAGGAGGCCTTCGCCGCCGCCAAGCCGCTGTTGCTTGAGCCGATTGAAACCGTCGAAATCCAAGTGCCGGAAACCTTCATGGGCAAGGTCATGGGCGACCTGTCCTCGCGGCGCGGAAAAATTCTCGGCATCGAGGCCGAGGGCGCGTTCCAAATCATCAAGGCCAGCGTGCCGACGGCGGAGCTTTATCACTACTCCAGCACGCTGCGTTCGCTGACCGGCGGAGCCGGCGTCCACACCGAGACCTTCAGCCATTACGAAGAAATGCCACACGACGCGGCGGAAAAAGTCATTGCCGAAGCCGCAAAACGGAAGGCGAACCACGACAACCACAACTCGCACTAAACACCTAAATCAATTCACCCGGTCAACGACCTCGTCGCTGCCAGGTGAATCCCCATAAAAGATAAAAGTATTTCTGGCGATAAAACATCGCCTTCGTCCAACTTCGTCGTGGCGATCTGCGCCACTAAAAATCAGTGAACCACCGCCGCCTCGTGATTTTTCACGGCGGCGTAAAGTGCATCTTTCAGCTTCGCGCGCTTGAATTTCAATTCGTCAATCTGCTGGTCGCTGGCGTATTCCACATCTTCCTCGATGCGGCAGATTTCGTCGTCGAGCTGGTGGTATTCGTCGAACGCCGCGCGGAACTTGGTATCCGCCAGCTTGAGCGAGCGGATGGTTTCGCGGTGCGCCGGGAACTCTTTTACGAACGGGTGATGCAGGTTCATGGGACGTCCTCCAGGTTGAAGGTTGACCGGCAACACCGGAAGGCGGCGTGGCCGGGTGGTCGTTGCGCTGTCGGTTCGATGCTCATGACCAAGGGCAATTAAGCGCAGGCCCGCTAAAATTGCCAGTTCTTTTTTTATAATCTCTTATCCGCGTTCGCCCCACTGCCGCCTTTCCAAGCCCGCACGGATACATTAGATTCCCGGACTCTCGAACCATGCCGAGCGTTTTTATCAAAACTTACGGTTGCCAAATGAACGAGCGCGACAGCGAAGCCGTCGCCGCCCAACTCGTGGCCAAGGGCTATTCGCTCGCCAAGTCCGAGGCGACGGCGGATGTGGTTTTGCTGAACACCTGCAGCGTGCGCGATTTCGCCGAGCAGAAGGCGATGAACAAGATGAAGAACCTCGCCGGCACCGCGCGCAAAAGCCGGCCCGACCAGATTCTCGGCTATCTCGGTTGCATGGCGCAGAGCCGGGGCAAGGAACTCATCGAGAAATTGCCAGATGTGGATCTGGTGCTCGGCACGCAGAAATTTCATCGCGCGGCGGAATACATAGACGAACTCCTCGCCGGCACCCGGAAAAAAATCGTGGACACCGACGCCGAGGCGAAGAGCGAGGCCGCCATCCGCGAACATCTGCTCAACGGCAGCGCCAAGACTTCCGTGTCCGCGTTCG
>CAYUGC010000465.1:0-1513 GCA_964444085.1 uncultured Bifidobacteriaceae bacterium
TCGGCGGCCACTTTCAGAAACGCCTGCGAATCGGTGACCACCAGTTTCGGCGGCGTTTTCAGCCGATCGAGCGCGCGGCGCAACTCGCGTTCCTTGGTCACAAGGCAAAAGGCGTCGCTGTCCAGCAAATCGCGGATGGACTGCACCTGTGGCAAAATCAGGCGGCCTTTCGGCGCTTCCTTGTCAATCGGCACCACCAGCACCGCCATTTCGCCGGGGCCGACGAGGTCGCCAAGAATCGCCGGATTATCTATGAAGTCCGCCGGCGCGGCGGCAAGCAGTGCCTCGCGCAAATCTGAAATGCCGTCGCCTTTGGCCGCCGAGGTTTTGATGACGGGAATTTTCTGCTCCGCAAATTTCGCGGCCAGCGCGGCCCCGGAGTACGCGACGTCCGTTTTGTTGAACACCACAACCATCGGCGTTTTGCGCGCGGCCAGCGCGGCCAGGATTTCTTCCTCGAAATCGCCCCACTGGCCCGCCTCGGTCACGAGCACCGCCACGTCGGTGCGCGCCAAAACCTGCCGCGTTTTCTCCACGCGCAACGCGCCGAGTTCGCCGACGTCGTCAATGCCGGCGGTGTCAATGAACAGCACCGGGCCGAGCGGCAAAAGCTCCATCGGCTTCTCCACCGGGTCGGTCGTCGTGCCGGCGACCGGCGAGACGATGGAAACCTGCTGGCGCGTCAGCGCGTTCAGCAGCGACGACTTGCCGACATTGCGCCGGCCGAAAAATGCGATGTGCAGACGAAGACTTTTAGGCGTGGTGGTCATGGTTTTGTCGTAGCGGCGTCTCGGCAGAGCGCCGCTGAATTAAATTTTGAATGGCGGCGCTCTACCGAGTCGCCGCTACGATTGTCGGGCGTTCCCAGCCGGCAAACCGCTTCGGGGCTGATCAATTCGTCGAACTGTTCGCCAGTGAGCCAACCTTGCGCGATGACCGTTTGACGGATGTTTTGTCGATTTACGCGAGCCAACTTCGCCACTTCGCCGGCGCGGTCGTAGCCAATTGCAGACACCAGCGCGGTCACGGCTGCCGTCGAGTTTTCAACCAACTCGCGGCAACGCGCTTCGTCGGCTTCGATGCCTTCAACACAATGGCGACGCAAAATATCGTTGGCGCGCGTGAGCAAATCCAAGCTGTCCAGCAGACTGTCGGCGACGAGCGGCAGGAATGGATTCAGTTCCAGCGAACCTGCCGCACACGCCATCGTGATGGTCGCGTCGTGGCCGATGACACGCATCGCGGCCTGGCTGACGGCTTCGGGAATCACCGGATTGACCTTGCCGGGCATGATCGAGGAGCCGGCCTGCCGCGCCGGCAGACGAATTTCGCCGAAGCCGGCTTCCGGCCCCGACGACAGCAAGCGCAGGTCGCCGCAAATCTTCAGCAGCGAAACCGCGTGCGCTTTTAGAATGCCTGACACTTCCACGAACACGTCGGCGTTCTGCGTGGCGTCCACCAGATTTTCCGCGCGGGCGAAACCGATGCCGGTGATTTCGCGCAACTGGTCCAC
>CAYUGC010000466.1:0-1503 GCA_964444085.1 uncultured Bifidobacteriaceae bacterium
ACGACGTGAAATGCACGCACGGCGCGACCATCGGCCAGTTGAACGCCGAGAGCATTTTTTACCTGCGCTCGCGCGGCATGAGCCAGGACACGGCGCGGCAGATGCTGATCCACGCCTTCGCCGGCGAAATCATCGAGCGCATCAAGTGCGAACCGGCGCGCGCGGTGGTGGACAAGCTGGTGTGGGACCGGCTCGAAGCGAACCCGCATTTGGCGGGGAAATAATTTAGCCGCAAGGAACACAGAGATCGCAAAGGATTTTGGAGTTTGAATCCTTGAGTTTCTTGGGTTCCCGGCGGTGAAACAAACATGTTCGACGACATCAACGACCTTTACCAGCAGGTCATTCTTGACCACTGCAAGAAGCCGCGCAATTTCCATGAATTGCCGCAGTGCTCCTGCTCGGCGCAAGGTTTCAACCCGCTGTGCGGCGACAATCTGAAATTGTTTCTCGCGCTGGACGGCGACGTGATCAAGGACGCGGGGTTCACCGGCTCCGGCTGCTGCATTTCCAAGGCGTCGGCATCCCTGCTCACGGAAAATGTGAAGGGGAAGACGAAGGCCGAGGCGGAGCAGATGTTCGAACGCGTGCGCGATCTGGTGACGACGGGCCAGACGACTGGCGATGTCGGCAAGCTGGCGGTGTTTGCGGGCGTCTATAAATATCCCGCGCGCGTGAAGTGCGCGATTCTCGCGTGGCACGCGCTCAGCGGCGCGCTCAAGGGCGAGGCCGCGCCGGTCAGCACGGAGAACGAGCAGACGTGATTTGATTTTGGCCGCGCAAACGACGAAGATGTTTTTATTATGAGTTCCGAAGCAAAAATTTTGATCCGTGACGTCGAGGCGTCCGTGGTTCCCATCGGCACCAAGGTGACGCTGCAAAAAGGCGAGCAGGCCTACATCACGCAATCGCTCGGCGGCACTTACACGGTCATCGTCAACGGCAATATGTTTCGCATCGAGTCCAAGGACGCCGACGCGCTCGGACTGGAAGTGGCCGCCACGCCTGCGCCGGTCACGGCTAATGGCCCGGTAACACAGGAGGAGCTGGAGAAAAAAGTCTGGGAGGCGCTCAAGACCTGTTACGACCCGGAAATCCCGGTCAATATCGTGGACCTCGGCTTGATTTACGACTGTCACCTGACGCCCATCGGCGCGGATAATTTCAAGGCCGACGTGAAGATGACCCTGACCGCGCCCGGCTGCGGCATGGGGCCGGTGCTGGCGCAGGACGTGCAGAACAAGCTCGTCTCCATCGAGCCGATTGACGAGGCGAACGTCGAGCTGGTCTGGGATCCGCCGTGGAACCAGGGCATGATGACCGAGGCGGCGAAATTGCAGCTCGGGCTGCTGTGACCCTTAATTTTTTGGAAACCAACCATGAGCAAGCAACCTATTCTTGAAATCAACAACCTCCACGCCGGCGTGGAGAACAAAAAAATCCTCAAGGGCTTCAGCCTGACGATCAACGCCGGCGAAGTCCACGCGCTGATGGGGCTCAACG
>CAYUGC010000467.1:0-1493 GCA_964444085.1 uncultured Bifidobacteriaceae bacterium
GAAGGCTTCGTCGGAAACCGCATCACGCACATGTACGGAATCGTCAACGGCACCTGCAACTACATCCTCACGCGCATGAAACTGGAAGGTTCCGATTTCGAACCGACCCTCAAAGACGCGCAAAAGCTCGGTTACGCCGAAGCCAATCCGTCACTCGACGTTGACGGCTACGATTCCGAACACAAAATCGGCATCCTCGCCTCGCTCGCCCACGGTTTCTGGGTGAAGCCGAAAAAAGTCTTCGTCGAGGGCATCCGCCACATCAGCGCGCTGGACATCAAATACGCCGGCGAACTCGGCTACACCATCAAGCTGCTCGGCACGGTGAAAAAACTGCCGGACAGCAGCCATGTGCAGGTCTCCGTTTTCCCGACGCTTGTGCCGAACACGCACGTCCTCGCCAGCGTCAACGGCGTGTTCAACGCCGTCTTCGTGCGCGGCGACATCGTGGGCGACGCGCTGTTCTACGGGCGGGGGGCGGGCAAGGACGCCACGGCCAGCTCCGTTTTAAGCGACATTGGCGACGCCGTTTTGGATTTGAAGACCGGCATCAAAAACCGGCTACCCGCCTTCGTGCCGCACGAACGCGCCTGCTCCGTCGCGCCCATCAGCGAAGTGGTTTCGCAATATTTTGTCCGGCTCAACGTCGTGGACAAGCCCGGCGTGCTGGCGAAGATCGCGACGATTTTCGGCCAGGCGAACATCGGCATCTCGTCCGTCATCCAGCCGGAAGGCGAAGAAGGCGAAAGCGTGCCGCTGATTTTCATGCTGCATTACGCGACCAACGGCGTCGCCGCCAAGGCGCTCGCGAAGATTGCCAAACTGCCGACGGTCAAGGGCCAGCCCGTGATGCTGCGCGTGGAAAGTTTTGAGTGACATGAGCGCGCTTCTTTTCCGCAGCACCAACGGCCAGTCGCCCGCAGTCAACCTGCGCGAGGCGCTGCTGCAAGGCCAGGCACCGGATCGCGGCCTGTATTTCCCGGAGAAATTTCCGCAGCTCACGCGCGACGAAATCGCGGCGTTCGCCAAACTGCCCTATCATGAAATCGCCTTCCGAGTGCTGGCGAAATATACCGACGGCATCGTCGCGCCGGCGGAGCTCGCGCAGATGTGCGCGGCGGCCTACAACTTTCCCGTGCCGCTGGAGGTCATCAATTTCCGCACGTTCCTGATGCGGCTCGACCAGGGGCCGACAGCGTCGTTCAAGGATTTTGCCGCGCAGATGATGGCGCGGCTGTTCGGCAAATTTTTGCGCGAGGACGGCCAGCAGGTGACGATTCTCACGGCGACGAGCGGCGACACCGGCGCGGCGGTGGCGCACGCGTTCCACAAGATTCCCGGGGTGCGCGTCATCGTGCTCTTCCCCGTCGCGGAAGTGAGCGAAAGCCAGCGCAAGCTGATGACCACGCTCAAGGACAACGTCCGCACCGTGGCGATTGACGGCAAGTTCGACGACTGCCAGGCGATGGTGAAGCAGGCGTTCGCCGATCCCG
>CAYUGC010000468.1:0-1491 GCA_964444085.1 uncultured Bifidobacteriaceae bacterium
TTCTCGCCGCCGGCATGGGCAGCCGCTACGGCGGACTCAAACAGATTGATCCCGTCGGCCCGAATGGCGAGACCATCATTGACTACTCCATCTACGACGCGATGCGCGCGGGCTTCGGCAAGCTTGTCTTCGTCATCCGCAAGGACATTGAGCAGCAGTTCCGCGAAATCGTCGGCACGCGCTTTGAGCAGCGCATCGCCGTGGAATACGTCTATCAGGAACTCGACAAGCTGCCCGCGCCTTACCAATTGCCCGCCGGCCGCACCAAGCCGTGGGGCACCACCCACGCGATTCTGATGGCTGAAAACACGATCAAGGCGCCGTTCGCCGCCATCAACGCCGACGATTTTTACGGCCAGAACGCCTACCAGGTGCTCGCCAAGCACCTGACCTCCGGCACGCCGGATTACGCGATGGTGGGGTTCACCTTGAAGAACACCTTGTCGGAACACGGCAGCGTCGCTCGCGGCGTCTCGCAGGTGGACGCCCATAACTATCTCACCCACATCGTCGAAATGACGAAGATCGAGCGCGACGGTAACGCCGCGAAAAACACCGGCGCGGACGGCAAAGTCACCCCGCTCACCGGCGAAGAGCCGGTCTCGATGAATTTCTGGGGCTTCACGCCGGCTTTGTTCCCGCAGCTCAACGTGGCGTTTGAGCAATTCATGAAGAAAAGCGGCGGCGAGCAGAAATCCGAATGCCTCATCCCGGCCACCGTGGGCGAACTCGTGACGGCTGGCCAGGCCAAGTGCAAGGTGCTGCGCTCGCCCGACTCGTGGTTCGGCGTGACCTACCGCGAAGACCGCCCGCAGGTCGTCGAAAGCATCCGCCAGCTCATCGCCAAGGGCGATTATCCGAAGAAGCTCTGGACGTAATTTGATTCAAAACAACCGGCGGCTTTCCGAGTGGCAGGCCGCCGGTTTTTTATTTGCGCACCACGCTGTCGCGCTGCGCCCACTCGGGGTTGGCATCGGGAAAATCCATGTTGTAGTTCAGCCCGCGGCTTTCCGGGCGCATCAGCGCACACTGCACAATCAGTTCCGCCACGGTCGCGATGTTGCGCAGCTCCAGCAAGTCGGCGGTCACGATAAAATTCCAGTAATACTCGCGGATTTCCTGCTGCAAATGCGCCAGCCGGCTTTGCGCCCGCTGGAGCCGCTTGCCCGTGCGCACGATGCCGACGTAATCCCACATCAGCCGGCGCAGCTCATCCCAGTTGTGCGAGACCACGACCAGCTCGTCCGCGTTCGTCGCGTTGCCCGACTGCCAGAGCGGAATGGGCAAACTTGAAACTTGAAACTTGAAACTTGAAACTTTCTGCGCCGCGCGATGCGCGCAAACGAGCGCCTCCAAGAGGGAATTGCTCGCCAGCCGGTTGGCGCCATGCAAACCGGTGCAAGCCACCTCGCCGACGGCAAACAATCCCGCGATGTCCGTCTCGCCGTCCACGTTCGTCACCACGCCGCCGCACTGGTAATGCGCCGCCGG
>CAYUGC010000469.1:0-1488 GCA_964444085.1 uncultured Bifidobacteriaceae bacterium
TTTGAAATCGAAGGGCTGATTGCCGGCAGCGGATGGAATAACAGTGGTCGCGCCTATCCGGTGGCGTGGTTGGAAATCCTCAAATCCACGATTGCTGCGTATGAGCAGGACTCGCCCAACCTGATGAAGCGTTCCGGGCAGACAAACTTTCTTTCCGTTGACGCAGAATCCAAACGGCAGGAACTCGGCTACTGGCCGAGTCCGGCGTATCTACGCTCCCGCACCATGCTGGGCAGCCTGCGATTGGGTTTCAAGCAACTCGGTGACACCAATGCTTCAGCCGGCAGCGATTTTTTGATCCGACTTGCCGATGAGCAGGACGAGCGCCCGATCTATGTCGCCGTTTGGGGAGGCGCGAACACGTTTGCCCAAGCCGTCTGGCGCGTGCAGAAGGAACGGACGCCGGAGCAGCTCAAAGCCTTTCTGCACAAATTCCGCATTTACACGATCACGGATCAGGACAAGGATTGGGGGGCGAAAGTTCCGTTTGAAATCAGCTCGCACCAATGGCTGCGGCGCGAGTTTGAGCACGACCTGATGTTTCTCTGGGATGAATCCGCCTGGCTGTATCAGTGCGACGCCGGCAGGAAAAGCTGGAGCCGGTATGAAGCTGACATTCAAGGACACGGAAATCTGGGCAGGGTGTATCCCAAATACAAATATGGAGTGGAGGGTGACACACCGTCGTTTCTTTACGTAATGCCCAACGGTCTCAACACTCCGGAGCAGCCAGGATTCGGCGGTTGGGGCGGTTTTTTTGCGCGGGGAACCGGCGCGGACAAAACGACCACCGCGTATGTCAATCAGCCGGGCGCTCCGGCGAATCCCATTTCAAAAAAGTATGAAACCTATTTTGAGCCGGCCATCTTCAACGACTTTGCGGCCCGGATGAAATGGGCTGAACGTGGCGCCGGCAATCGCAATCCGATGATTGTGATCAATGGCGACAAGAGCCTCGATAATGTTATCGTGTCCGCCGCTCCGGGCCGTTCCGTGATGCTGGATGCCTCGGACACCAAAGATCCCGATGGCGACAAACTTGTTTTCAAATGGTGGGTCCTGTCGGAAGCCGGGACCTATCAACCGGCGGTTCCGCTCGCGATTACGAATTCAAACCGGATCACCGTCCGTGTGCCATCCGATTCGGCGGGAAAGAATTTTCACGTCATTTGCGAAGTGACGGACAACGGCATGCCAAACCTTACCAGCTATCGCCGGGTGATCTTTGAACCGGTGACCGCCACTTCGACTTCGAACAGCAAAAACTAATGAACAACTTTAAAATGCAAACTACTAAAATGAAAACTTCTAAAGTCATCCTGGCAGCACTTCTTGGGGTTTTCGCCATATCGGCGGGTGCCGCAACCCTTGCCGGAGCAGCCGAGCCGATACCTTATGCTACTGAACAGGTGATCAACGACGGCGATTCCTCTGCCGTCATCGCCGAGAAAGCCGCGAAGGTTTTGCCGCGCGCCAATCAGACGGATT
>CAYUGC010000470.1:0-1466 GCA_964444085.1 uncultured Bifidobacteriaceae bacterium
TCGCTGGTGTAACGCACCGGCATGAATTGCCCCCAAGTCCGAGGCGGCGAGGCGTGAAAGCCGATGCCAAACCGCATTCCGTGCCCGCGCGCGGCCTTTTCCCAAGTGCCGACAATGTCCACCTTGGGACCGACATTCACCGAATTCCACGGCTGATATTTCGAATCGAAATTGTCGAAATTATCATGATGATCGCCCATCGCCATGAAGTAGCGCGCACCCATTTCGATGTAGAGGTCCATCAACTCATTTGGCTTCCAGCGGTCAATCACCCAATTATGCGCGATGTCCTTGTAACCATATTCCGACGGATGACCGAAGTGATCGATATGGTAATTATACTGTGGATGGTCCTGCTGATACATGCCGCGCGAATACCAGTCGCCCTGATCGGGCATGGATTGCGGGTCCCAATGCGCCCATGCGCCGAACTTTGCGTCGCGCCACCACTCCGGCACGATGTAGCGCCGGCTCATCGCCTTCCAATCGGGCGAATAAGCACCGGCGGCCACCGGCAACGGCGGCAGATTCCAAATGTCCGGCGGCAATCCCAAGTCTCCGTCGCCAACAATGATCCGGTCAATGCTCACCGCGACATCGTTGGTTTCCACGCTAATGGTCAGCGTCGCCTTCGCGGGAATCGCCAGTTCAATGATCGCGTTGAGAAATGAATTCGTAAGCGCGCCGGAGGAATGAACATTCACCTTACGCGCCGGCTGGTCGTTGACCGCGACGCTGATCGTACCCACTTTCACCGACGCATAGCGAATCGCCAGTTTGCTGGTCGCTGGAAGCTTGGTGAATTTGACTCCCTCGCCAGGTTTGCTCAAACTGACCAGCCGGCGGCCTGAAGCGGATCGGTCAGTCACCTTGGATGCCTCGCCGATGCGTTTGGCGGCTTCCGCCTCGAACTGGGTATTTCCAACGGCGCTGGTTGAAGCAACCCCAGAAATCAGCAGCAGGGACGCGCCGAGAAAGGTATTGAATTGGTTCATATTTGTGTTCTGTCAATGGTCAGCTGTGGAACAGCATTGGCTGGCCACGATGGCTGGTGATATTCCATTTTATTTGATTGGAACAGAAATGGCCGGCGTGTTGTATCCTTCGAGTTTCACCCAGCGCGGCTTGGTGTCTTTCTGAACGATTCCGTGAATCTCGGCGGTTTCGCCGGGGAAAACAGTAATGTAATTGTCATCGTAAATGATCGGGAGGATTTCGTTACCGTCACGCTTGGCGGAAATCGTGGCGCGCTCAAAAAAGGCGATGTGCTCGGATGGATTGCGCAAACGGATGGTCACATGGCTCTCTTTGCCAATCTTGGTTTGTGCCGCCTCGGTTTCGACGGTGACCGGCGGCATGGTGTTCAGCGCGGTCATGTCCGCCCACTTGTCCTGCCGCAACGTCATAACCATGTCATGTGCCCGCGCGCCGAGGTCGTCGTCTTTCTGCGACTGCCAGTAGGTGTT
>CAYUGC010000471.1:0-1461 GCA_964444085.1 uncultured Bifidobacteriaceae bacterium
ATCCAGCACGGCGCCGGCGCTCACGGATCGGCACCTGGATAAACTGCTTGCCTACTTTGAGGCGATCCATTGGCGCGCGGTTGATGCTGGCACACTGCAACCCAGCGGCAGCGCCACTGCGGTATTCCGGCAGCGTGACTATTGGGCAGCCAAAAACACGCGGCAAGAAACCAGCCGCGACCGCTATAACCATTTTAATTTAGGGCAGGAGATTGCTGATCTGGAGCGCCGGCTGGCGGTTTTGGGATTCGGCACGCTCTATTGTGAAGGCATCCGCAAGAATGTGACCAAAGGCCGGCAGGATGCCCGCGCACTGCATTTATACCGCACGGCCTTGGGGCGCACTTTGAGTGCCAAGGCCAGGCAGCGCGAGGCAGCGGAAGCGCCCGTTTAATTTTCCGGCTTGGCCGGATTTTGTAAAACACCCACCAAAAGGGTGCGTGATTTCTTTTGTCCCGATTCTTGGAACTACTTGCACCCTCAAACCCGACAAAATCGGCGCGGCTTTACACGTCACGTCTTGGCTGCCAAATAGAAAGCCAGAAAGCCGCCGCCGACCTTCAGAAAGCGGTGCCAAAAAATCAACCAGCAACAGGGTTTCAGTTCACCGGCATCAGCCCAGAGTTTGCGATCAATGCTTGCGAAGATGTCTTCCGATGGAGGATTTTATTTCGCCTTCACGCGGAACGCGCTGGCGGCGGTGATTTTATCGAGGCTGCCCTTGTAAAATTCGTCGCGGTAGGTCTCGGTTTCCAGCAGATGCTGACGCAGGTCCTTCTGGTCGCGGTGCAGCAGGAATTTCAGTTCCTTCAAGTTGTCCGACCAGCGGAAGCCGGTGAAAAATTCCGCGCCGGCGAACTGCGTCTTGTAAAGCGCGCTGTCCGAGTAGCAGGTGCCGAGGTAAAGATGCTTCTTGCCGTGTTCGGCGAACAGCGCCACCGCCGAGGTCATCATGAACATGCCCAGGTTGCGGGCGTAATAATTCAGGTCGTAAAACGCGTAGTAATAAAACGCCAGCGCCTTGCCTTCGAGATAGAGCGTGGCGACGCCGATTTCCTTGCCGGTCTCCGTGTCCGTGAACACAAGCAGGTGCGAGATGATCGGCGCGGCGAACAGCGCGTCCAGCCGCTCGAAGCTCATTACGTCCTTGCCAAACTTGATGTCGGCGTAGGTCTTGAAAAACGCGCGGCGCTCCGGCGTGTAATCAAATTTTTCGCGCGGCACCAACTCCACACCAATGCCCTTGCCCTTGCGCAAAATCCGGCGGTTCTCGGACGACGGCGAAAACTTCGCCAGATTCACGCGCACCTGGCGGCAGAGATAAAACCGGTCGAGGTCGCGCGATGATGGCAGGAAGCCCGCGTCAAAGATGTCCGCGGGCGTTTCGCCGTCCTCCGGCAACGCCCAGATGGCATACGGAAACTGGTAGTTCTCGTAGTCGGAGTTTTGTTCGGAGAAAAG
>CAYUGC010000472.1:0-1452 GCA_964444085.1 uncultured Bifidobacteriaceae bacterium
CTGGCCAGCGGGAACAACCTGACGTTGCCGGGAACCTTGTCGGGGAATGGCTCGCTGACGCTGGGCAACAGCGGCAACGGGTCCTCGCTGTATCTGTCTGGAACCAACGCGATGAGCGGCGGCATGGTGCTCGTGGCCAACAACGCCAACTATGTGCGCTTTGCCACGCCGGCGGCCGGCAATGCCAACGTGGACTGGCTGTTCCTCAACGCGAACGCCTGGCAGACGTCGTTTGATTTTGCGTCCGGCACGATCAACTTCGGCTCGCTGTCGGGCGACGGAGGCATGCAGGGCAACGTCATCGGTTCGATGAATGTGACCCTGCAAGTGGGTGGCAACAACCACCCGGCGACGTTCTCCGGTGTCATCCATGACAACGGCACGGGCACGGGGCCGATTGGGCTGACGAAGATCGGCACGGGCACGCAGTGGCTGACCGGGGCGTGCGATTATTCCGGCGCGACCGTGGTGAGCAACGGCGAGTTGGTGGTTTCCACGGCCCTGGCCGGCCTGAGCAGTTGCAGTGTCAGCAGCGGTGCCACCTTGGGCGTGACCAACCTTTCATCCAGTGCGGGTACGATCTCAAACCTGACGCTGGCGGCGGGTAGCACGTTGGAACTGATGAACGTGACGGCCCCGACCCTGCCATTTCTGACGGGCAGCAATGTGGTGGTGAGCGGCGTTTGCACGGTGAAGATCACCCAGCCGGCCTCGACGATTCCCCAAGCCACCTATCCGCTGGTGAACTATGCGGGCAAGTTCCAGGGCAACTTTGCCAATCTGCAGTTGCAGTTGCCGTCGGGCATCACCGGTGTGCTGGTGAGCAATGCCAATCAGATTGCGTTGACCATCACGACGGCCACCCCGCCGCCGACCCCGGCGACCCTGACGGCAGTTGCCGGCAATGCGCAAGTGCTGTTGAACTGGAGTTCGGCCATCAGCGCCACCAGTTACAATGTCCGGCGCTCCCCGACCAGCGGCAGCGGCTACGTCACCATTACGAACGTGACCGCGACCACTTTCCTGAACACCGGCCTCACCAATGGCATTACCTATTACTATGTGGTGTCCGCCACCAACGCTTACGGCGAAAGCGCCAACTCAACGGAAGCCGGTGCCACGCCGCAGATGATCGTGGTCTGGACGGGCGCAACCAATGCCAACTGGGATTTCACGACCACCAATTGGTCGCTCGGTGGCGCCATCGCCAACTATGCAAACGGTGCGGTCACGCGGTTTGATGACACGGCGTTGAGCAATTTCACCGTCAATGTGGCGACGACGGTGTCGCCGTTGATGATGGTGGTGAGCAACTCTGTTCAAACCTATGCCTTCGCCGGCAGCCCCATCGCCGGCACCGGCAGCTTGAGCAAATGGGGTTCCAATCCACTGACGATGAGCGGCGCGAACACCTACAGCGGTGGAACCACCAATTCCTCCGGCAGCATCGTC
>CAYUGC010000473.1:0-1448 GCA_964444085.1 uncultured Bifidobacteriaceae bacterium
AATGCCGGCGCGGACGTTTGGGTGATTTACATGGGGAACAACGAGGTGGTCGGGCCGTTCGGTGCCGGGACGGTCTTTGGCAGTCAAACGATGCCGCTGCCCTTGATCCGCGCCGGACTCGCGCTCAAAGCGACCCGGACCGGCCAAAGTTTCGACGCATTGCGGCGAGCGGCGCAGAAAAACGCCGACGGGAGCGGTGGTTGGGAAGGCATGCGGGCGTTCGTAAAATATAAAGTGGCCGGTTCCGATCCGCGTCTCGGCGCGGTCTATGAAAACTTCGGGCAAAATCTGAAAGACATCATCGCCGCCGGCCAAAACAGCGGCGCGAAAATCGTGTTAAGCACGGTGGCGGTGGACTTGAAGGATTGCGCCCCGTTCGCATCGCTGCACCGCTCTGATCTTTCGGAAGCCCGGCTGAATGACTGGCAACGCTTTTACGACGCCGGCACCAACGCCCAGGCGAGCGGGAACTTTCAGCAAGCGGCGAGCGACTTCGATCAAGCCGAACGGATTGACGATCGCTTTGCGGAATTGTGTTTTCGCCGCGGCCAATGCGTCTTGGAATTGAATGATATTCCGGGTGCCCAAAAGGAATTTGCCGCCGCGCGTGATCTGGATGCCTTGCGTTTTCGATGTGACAGTCGGCTCAATGAAATTATCCGGCAACAGGCGACGGGTGATGTTGCGCTGGCCGACGGTGAACAGGCGCTGGCGGACGCGAGTGCGAACGGCATTCCCGGCGACGAATTGTTTTATGAACATGTCCATCTCACCTTCCAAGGGAACTATGTCCTGGCCCGGGTGATCGCGGAAAAGGTGGAGCAGACCTTGACGCTTCCCGAAAGCGCCGCTTGGCCGGACATGGCCCAGTGCGCGCAACGCCTCGGCTGCACGTCGCGCGATACCCAACTGGCCTGCTCAGATATTCGCGGGCGGCTGGCGGACGTTCCCTTTACGTTTCAGGCCAACCACGACGAGCAAATGCGCCGGCTGGCCGATGCCGCGCGCAAATTGCCGCCGCCCAATTCAGCCGCGTCGCTTCGCGAAGCTCAATCCGCCGCCGAGGCCGCGCTCGCGCGTTGGCCCGATGATGCCGTGCTGTGGGAGCAGTTGGGTGAAATCAAGCAAGCGGCGGGAGATTATGCCGGGGCGGCGGCGGCGGCTCAACATTCGCTGGACCGGGTGCCCAGCAGCGCCGGGTGCTGGATGCTTTCGGGCCTTCTGCTGGCGCAGGAAAAGAAATACGAGGAAGCCGCCGCAGTGTTTAAGCATGTCTATGCGCTTGATCCGATGGCCGTTTGGGCCAGGGACAATCGCGCTACGTGCCTGGAACTGCTTGGGCGCCGCGACGAGGCGGTCATCGAGTTCAAACGCGCCCTGGCGCTGAAACCGGATTATGGCACGGGCTGGCTGGCGCTGGGGCAACTCTATGAAGAAATGGGGCGCAC
>CAYUGC010000474.1:0-1436 GCA_964444085.1 uncultured Bifidobacteriaceae bacterium
GAACCGGATGGCCGGTTCGAACCGATTCTGGCGGTTGTGTTCAAACGCCTCCAATTTGCCTTTCAATTCCGCTTTCTGATTCACCAACACACATTTCTTTGAAATGTATTCGGTTTCGCTGATTTGCTCATTGAGCCGCATATCAAGCAACAGGTCGGTTTGTTTCTCACAGGTCGTTAAATCCGCTCTGGTGCGCGCTATGGCGGCTTCCTGGCCTTTGGCCGTCGCTTGGCTGTCTTTCTCAAGCTGGCGGACAATCTTGTCCGCAATGGCCGTTTCAAGCGCTACGCGCTCTATCGTGCCGTCAACCTGCAAGGCAATGGCTTCCTCCCGCACATATTTTTGCGTGCATGAAGCGACTCGCTTGGTGCAACGCAAATAATTGTGGCCTTTTTGGGTTTCGGTGGTGATGAAGCAGCCGCACTCGCCACAACGAAACAGGCCGCGATACAGATACGGTTTCAATTGCGGGGTCTTGTGCTTGCTCTTGCGTTGCGTGACTTCCTGCACTTCGTCAAACAGGCGCTTGGAAATGATCGGCTCATGTTTTCCCTCAAACAATTCACCGTTGAATTTCATAACGCCGTAGAAGAATGGATTTTTGAACATCCATTGAAAATCTGAAATGGACATCTGCCCGTTGTTGCATGACGTGAGGCCAAGGGCAGAGCCGAAAGACGAAAGGTCGGTCGTGGTCAATCAACCGCTTGATTTTGAACTCAAGGGGCTGGATGCAGAGCATCCGTATTTGTTGGGTCGTGGCTTCACGCCAGAAACAATCCGATATTTCGGCCTCGGCTACTGCGGACGCGGATTTCTCAAAACTCGTGTGGCGATCCCGCTCCATGATGCCGAAGGCAAACTCGTTGGGTATGCTGGTCGAGTAGTGGATGACGCGGCCATCAACGAGGACAATCCGCGCTACCGTTTCCCTGGAGCGCGTGAGCGCGACGGGAAATTCTTTGAATTCCGCAAGACCCTGTTTTTATACAACGGTTTTCGGATTCAAAAGCCGGTAGATGATTTGGTCGTCGTCGAAGGGTTCACTGGCGTCTGGTGGCTCGATCAAAACGGGCTGCTCAACACGGTCGGCACGATGGGGGCGGACTGTTCCGAAAAACAGGCTGAACTCATTGTGTCCTTGGTGAAGCCAAGTGGCATGGTGTGGATTATTCCAGACGGTGATGCTGCCGGACTCCGGCACGCACAGACATTGCTGACGCTCATTTCACCTCACCGCGCTATGCGGTGGCTGAAACTGGCGGACGACAAACAACCGACAGACTTGTCGGGTGAAAAATTGAAAACACGCTTCATTTGAAGCTCACAAGCGACTCGAAAGGGTCGCTTTTATTTTGGCTCTAAATATTGCGAGCCGTCGGGATTGATGGCATAGGTCAGGAAAATCGTTTCTTGCGCAAGGTTAGATTCGATGC
>CAYUGC010000475.1:0-1422 GCA_964444085.1 uncultured Bifidobacteriaceae bacterium
GTGGCAAAATCCCAATCGCGTTCGCGCCAGTGAAATTGCAGCCGTCCCGCGTGCAACGCGTGCGTCGGCAGAATAAGCCTCGCCCGCTGTTCCTCCGTCAAACGCCCTTCGACCAGCGCGAGATACAAATCGGAATCGCCGCCGTAAATCTTGTCGCCGACGATGGAGTGGCCGAGGTGTGCGAGATGAATGCGGATCTGGTGCTTGCGTCCGCTCCGCGGCAACAAACGCAAAAGCGAGAATGGAAGATGGCGAATAGCGGATGGCGTTGCGGTAGGGCGCGTCACTCCGTGCGCGCCGTTCTCTAGTGTCATGATAGCGGGCAGAGGACTGCCCTCCCGACCGTCACGGACAAATCTTTTCTCCACGAAAAATTCCGTCTGCGCCGGCGTGCCGTCGGCGCGCACGCAATCCTTGATGGCGACAATGCTCGTTTCATCCTTGCCGAGCGGCGCGTCAATCATCCCCTGCTCCGCCACGACGTGACCATGGACAATGGCGAGATATTCCTTCTGGACGGCGCGCGACTCCCAAATTTTTCCCAATTCGCGCGCAGCGACGGGATTTTTTGCAATGACGACAAGGCCGGACGTTTCGCGGTCGAGGCGGTTGACCAAGTGCGGCTCGGATGCGGCTTTCAAATAAATCCGCGCGCGGCTGATAAGACTGGAATACTCGTCGCCTTTCGTCGGATGGCAGACCAAATCCGCCGGCTTGTGAACGACGAGCAGGTCCTCGCCCTCGTGGATGATGTTGAAAAGTTTTTCCAAACGATGTGACTGATTTTGAACCGCAAATTGACGCTGATTATCGCCGATAACACAGACTCCAAACCGCAAAGATTAGCGGTTAAATCCCCCCAAACCGCCGGTTACGCTTGGCGTAATCCTCCAACGCGGCGTAGAACTGCGGCCTCTTGAAATCCGGCCAGAGTGTCGGCGTGATGACGAGTTCCGCATAGGAAATCTGCCAGAGGAGAAAATTGCTCACGCGCATCTCGCCGCTGGTGCGGATAAGCAGATCGGGGTCGGGAATGTTCCGCGTCCAAAGATGGTCAGAAATGACCGCCTCGGTGATGTCGCCGGGTTCGAGTTTTCCGACCTTCACCTTTTCTGAAATATTCCGGACAGCCTCGACAATCTCAATGCGACTGCCGTAGCTCAAGGCCATGATGAGCGTCAGGCCGTTGTTCTTGGAAAGCGTCTCGATGCTCTTGCGCAAATGCTCCTGCACATTGTCCGGCAGGCGGTGAATTTGCCCGATGACTTCAAGCCGGACATTGTTCTTGTTCAGGTCCTTCGTCTCGGTCTTGAGATAGTGGACGAGATATTTCATCAACGCGTCCACCTCGTCCTTGGGGCGGTTCCAGTTCTCGGCGGAAAAGGCGTAGAGCGTGAGATACTTGATGCCGAGTTCGCCCGC
>CAYUGC010000476.1:0-1415 GCA_964444085.1 uncultured Bifidobacteriaceae bacterium
CCGACGGCGCTGACGCTGATGATCCATTGCACGCCGAGTTTTTTCAGCGCCCAGAGGTTGGCGCGGTGGTTCAGTTCGGTCGGCAAAATGCGGTGGCCGCGTCCGTGGCGTGGCAGGAAAACCACGTCGCGCCCGGCGAGTTTGCCGGTGAGCACATCGTCGGACGGCGGACCGAACGGCGTCTTGACCTTCACCCACTTCTGCTGGGTGAAGCCTTCAATGTTGTAGAGGCCGGTGCCGCCGATGATGCCGATCTTGTGCTTGGACATGGCCGGACTTTTTACCACGAAACGCATGAAAGACACGAAAATAAAATTTTGCGGCGAGGAAAATTTCATTAAGCTGGCGGCATGGAACTTTTTAACAAAATTCTCAAGGCCGCCGTGGACGGCGGCGCGTCGGACATCCATATCAAGGTCAGCACGCCGGTCATTTTCCGCATCAGCCGCGAGCTGATCTCGATTGACTGCCCCATCCCCACCGAGCAATGGCTCAACAATGTAGTGGACAAGATGACGCCGGCGCACATGAAGAAAAAACTCGACGAGGACCGCGAGGTGGATTTTTCCTACAACGTCCCCGGCATGGGCCGCTTCCGCACGAACGTCTTCCAGCAGCGCGGCAGTTGGGCGCTGGCCATGCGCCATGTGAAATCCACCGTGCCGAGCTTTGAACAGCTCGGCCTCCTCGAACAGATCAAGAGCCTCGCGGAAACGCCGCGCGGCATCGTGATCGTCGCCGGCTCCACCGGTTCCGGCAAATCCACGACGCTCGCCGCGATGATCGAGCACATCAACGCCAATTTCAAAAAACACATCGTCACGCTCGAAGACCCGATTGAATACGTCTTTGAAGACAACCAGTCCGTCATCGAGCAGCGCGAAGTCGGCTTGGACACCGTGAGCTTTCATGGCGCGCTGAAACACGTGCTCCGGCAGGACCCGGACATCATCATGCTCGGCGAAATGCGCGACGCCATCACGGTGACGGCCGCGATGAGCGCCGCCGACACGGGACACCTGGTTTTTTCCACGCTGCACACGACCACGGCGGCGCAGTCCGTCACGCGCATCATGGACTTCTTCAAATCGGACGACCGCGAACAGATCCGCCGCCAGCTCGCCGGCTGTTTGCGTGGCGTCATTTGCCAGCGCATGGTGCCAACGATCGACGGCAAGATGACTCCCGCGCTGGAAATCCTGACCAATTCCCCGCTGGTCAAAAAAATGCTGGAAGATAACCGGCTTGAAAAACTCACCGCCGCCATCGAGACCGGCGGCGACGACGGCATGATTACGTTCAACCAATCCCTGTTCAACTTGGTGAAAGACAAACGCATCACCGAGAAGGAAGCCCTGGCCAAGGCCAGCAACCCGCAGGCGTTGGAGATGAATTTCAAGGGCATCTTCCTCAAC
>CAYUGC010000477.1:0-1409 GCA_964444085.1 uncultured Bifidobacteriaceae bacterium
GCGGATTATCACCACGTCGGCATCCCGATTTCTTCGCTCACGGTCGAGGCCATCGGCGGCACCGCCAAGGACAAGGGCAAAAACATTTATTCGCTCGGCCTCATCGCCAAGATGTTTGACCTGAATGTGCCGAAGCTGGAAAAACTTCTCGGCGAGCGTTTCACCGGCAAGGATCCGAGTATATTAAACAACGCGCTGGCGGCGTTCCACGCGGGCTATGCCAATTCGCCCGGCAACGTGGTGGAAACTTTCCAGATCACCGACAGCCAGAAGCACGGCATTCCGCAGGTCGTGATGAACGGCAACGAAGCCATCGGCTACGGCCTCATCGCCGCTGGCGTGCGTTTTGGCGCGGGCTACCCGATCACGCCGTGGACGGACATCATGGAATTGCTCCGACGCGAACTGCCGAAATACGGCGGCTCATTCATCCAGTGCGAGGACGAAATCGCCTCCGTCTCGATGGCGCTTGGCGCGAGTTTTGCCGGCCGGGTGGCCGTGACCGGTTCCAGCGGTCCCGGCATTGCGCTCAAGACCGAGGCCATCGGCTGGGCGGTCATGGCGGAAATGCCGCTGGTCATCATCAACGTCCAGCGCGGCGGGCCTTCGACCGGCATGCCGACGAACATCGAGCAATCCGACTTGAACATCGCCATCAACGGCGGCCATGGTGACGCCCCGCGCGTCGTGCTGGCGCCCGCGAATGTGGAAGATTGCTTTTACATGGCCATCGAGGCCGTGAACATCGCCCGCAAATATAATACGCCGGTATTTTTCCTGACCGATCAGGGCATCGCCACGCGCATCGAGGCGTTCCCGCAACCGGATTTGGAAAAAGTTTGCCAGGACATCACGCCGGATTTATCCCCGGTCGCGTCGCACAAGCCTTACGATTTGGCGGCGAAAGATGGCGTCACGCCGCACGTCAAGCCGGGCACGCGGATTCTAGACGGCAAATATCCCATCGCCACCGGCCTGGAACATGACGAATACGGCCATCCGAGCGGCTCGCCGAAAGTCCACATGGCGCAGAACGCCAAGCGCCGGAAAAAATTGCAGGCGCTCGGCGCGACGCTGCCGGTGCCGAAAATTTACGGCCCGCCGGAAGGCAATGTGTTGCTCGTCGGCTGGGGTTCCACCGAAGGCCCGATCCGCGAGGCCGTGGACCGTTTCCGCGCCGCCGGCGACAGCGTTTCTGCGATTCACCTGCGCCACGTCAACCCGCTGCCGAACGGGCTGGAAAATATTTTCTCCGGCTTCCACCACGTTCTCGTCGTGGAAATGAACGACGAGGGGCTTTACGGCATCGGCCAGCTTGGCACGATCTTGCGTGCGCGTTATGCCGACCCGAAAATCCAGGGCATCAACAAGACCGACGGCCTCACCTGGAAGGTCAAGGAAATCGTCGA
>CAYUGC010000478.1:0-1376 GCA_964444085.1 uncultured Bifidobacteriaceae bacterium
TTATGCTCCTTGCTGCCGGTGAAATACGCCAGCGCGAACGGAAATTCCGCGTCGCTCACCACGCGCAAATCACATTGAATTCCGCCCTCCAAAATCACGCTCGCCTTCGTTTCGCCTTTCGCCAGCACCTTCACGATGCCGTCCTGCGACGCAAAAAACTCAATCACGCCCGCCGCGTTTTTTGACGACGCCAGGAGGTCAATGTCGCCGATGACTTCCTTGAACCGCCGCAAACTGCCTGCCGTCCCGCAGCGAATCACGTCGGGATGCGAGCGCAAATTTTCCAGCAACGGCTCCGCCGCCAGCCACGCGTCGCCCAACAGATGCTTGCTCGCGTAAGTGCGCTTGAGTGCGATGCCCTCCAAAATATTCGCCTGCGTTTTCTCGCCGAAACCGTCCAGCTCCGCCACCTTGCCCGCCTGGCACGCCGCCTCCAGTTTTTCAATCGAATCAAGGCCGAGCTGCTGGTTCAGCGCCTGGATTTTCTTCGGGCCTAGGCCGGAAATCCCCAGCATTTCCAGCAGCCCCGGCGGAATTGAAGCCTTCAGCTCCTCGTAATATTTCAATTTCCCCGTCTCGACCAGTTCCGTGATTTTCTGCTCCAGCGCCGGGCCAACACCCTTGATTTCGCCCAGCCGTTTTTCCGCGACGATTTTCGCCAGCGGCTCATTTAGGCCTTCGATGACGCGCGCGCCGTTGGAATACGCGCGCGTTTTGAAGGGATTTTCGCCCTTCAATTCCAGCAGCGTGCCGATCTCCACCAAGATTTCAGCGACTTTGTCTTTTTCCATGTGCGCCAAATTTTAACGCAAAGACGCCAAGGCGCAAAGACGCAATGGATACCAATTCGCGAACTTCGCGCCTTTGCAACTTTGCGCCTTTGCGTTAATTTCCCTGCCGGTTTTCAGCATTATGATCACAAGAAAAACCTTGCCCGTCGCGCTCACCATCGCCGGCTCCGACAGCGGCGGCGGCGCGGGCATTCAGGCCGACCTGAAAACGTTCGCCGCCCTCGGCGTCCACGGCACCAGCGCCATCGCCTGCCTCACCGCGCAAAATCCGCGCCGCGTCCTCGGCGTGGAGCCGTGCCCGCCGAAAATGCTCCGCCGGCAAATCGAAGCCGTGTTTGAAGAACTGCCGCCAGCGGCGGTGAAAACCGGAATGTTGTTCTCGGCGCAAAACATTGCTGCCGTCGCAAAATTCTTCGGCCATCTTCCATCTTCTACCCTCCGTCCTCGCTTGATTGTTGACCCCGTGATGGTCTCCACCAGCGGCGCGCGGCTGCTGCAGCCGGCGGCGGAAAAAGTCCTGCGCGAAAAGCTGCTGCCGCTCGCCGCGCTCGTCACGCCGAATCTGGACGAGGCGCAAATCCTGGC
>CAYUGC010000479.1:0-1369 GCA_964444085.1 uncultured Bifidobacteriaceae bacterium
ATCTGGTCCCGCACCTGCCGGAACACCGCCAGCTTTTCCTCGTCCGTGCCCGTTGCGTGTGCCGGATCGTAAAAGCCCCAATGATGGCGGTTCAACTGGCCGGGAAAAATCGGACACGCTTGATCCGCGTTGCCGCAAACCGTGATGACCGTCTCCACCGGCTGGCTGAGGAAATCATTCATGTGCTTGGAATGATGGCCGGAAATATCAATGCCGATTTCCTTCATCACCTGGATGCCCAGCGGATGCACATAGCCCGCCGGTTTCGAGCCGGCGCTCTGCACGTTGAGCGTGTCGCCCGCGACGGCGCGCAGGATGCCTTCGGCCAGATGGCTGCGGCAGGAATTGCCGGTGCAGAGGATGAGGACGGTCGGTTTCACTTTTTGCATTGTCGTTTGCATGATTTGGTTTGGTTATGGCTAAGGTGCAGAATGGATCAACCACGCCCCGCCGGAGATTTGCTTGCGGCTTGCGAACCGCAGCCGGACACGCCCGGGGCGCCGCCGTCAGCGGCAGTGCCTTGGGCGATTTTGGCGCAGCCTTCGCGCACCATTTTGCGGACGGAATGGCTGTGTTCCAAGGGATATAACTGGTCCATAAATTAGGTTTGCAGACTGCTATTCAAATGAAAGCGTCTGGCTTGTGGCGTGGCTGAAAGCGCCAGAGGGCTGGCGCAGTCCAAGACGCCGACGCGCACATTTTGAACGTCGCATTCCGCCAGGTTTAGGGCTGCGGTGGCCCTCCACCGCTGTTTTGAGCGTCACAAGTTCCATGGTTCAGCAGCATTTCTGGCGGCGGCAGATGACGGCGAGGTCGGTCTGCAAAATTTGTTTCAGTTTTTTCGCGTCGGCTTTGGTTTCATCAGTTTTGGCGAGCGATTTGTGAACCCAGTCCAGCGCCTCGCGCACGGCCACGGGCGCGGCCTGGTCCGCCAGCCGGTAATAAACCCAGCGCTCAGATTTGCGCGAAAGAATCAAATGCGCGTGGTGCAGGATGGAAAGGTGTTTGGATACCGTGGACGGCGCGAAGCCGAACAGCTCCGTGATTTGGCAGACGCACAGTTCGCCGCGCCGGAGGGCGAGCAGAATCCTTACCCGGTTCGGGTCGGACAGCGCCTTGGTGATGGCCATGAATTCGCGCATAATGTTATTTCGTCAAACGACGAAATAATTATCCATCCCTGGGCGGTTCTGCGCAAGTGGAATTTCGCGGGCGAAGCGCCGGCCGGTGGCCGGCTTTGGCGTCTTGGGTTTGCCCGTCGGCGCTCCGGCGGTTCAGGATGCCGCCGGGCTGGGCTGGTTTTTGAAGCCCGTGTGGCGGATGTCCTGCGCCTCGCAGAGATAGACGACGTCCTCGGCGATGTTGGTGG
>CAYUGC010000480.1:0-1364 GCA_964444085.1 uncultured Bifidobacteriaceae bacterium
ATTTCCTTCGCGATGTCATCCGGCGATTTGTCCTTCACGATCTGCGTTTCGCGCAGTTGTTTCGGCAATGCCACGCTGGCGAAAGCCAGGCCTTCCCCTGCAAATTTCACCGGCTTGGCCTTTTGCAGCGCCGGCATCACGGTGCGCATGTTGACCATGCCGACCTGCGGATTGTTTTTCGGTTCCGGCAGATTGCCGGTGGCCCAGCCGAGCAACGCCGGTGCGCCCGCGCATTTCGAGACCTGATGTTTGCCGCCTTCAATGCGCTCCAGAATTTCCAGCGAACCATCGGCGTTCACCGTGAGCTGATCCACGCCTTGAAACTGATCCACGATGCCGAGACGTTCGCCGACGATTTGCATCGTTGCGCCCGCGCCGCGCGAGGCGGATTCCCAGCCGCCAAAGACCAGCAGCTTGGATTTTTCGAGGCCGGGAATCGCCGCGATGGCGTCGGCCAGCGCCGCCGCCGTTTCCGTGGCGTCGGTGAACCCGCTGGCCGGGCCGTCGAGCGCAACGAGTTCAAACGGCACTTTTTGCGCGACGGTCATCATCACCTGCTGAAGCTTGGCTTTCGGGCCGAGCGCGACGAGCCAGACTTTGCTGCCGGGCGTGTTTTTGGCGAGGTTCGCCGCCTCGAACAGCGCGTGGCCCGCCCACGGATCAAGAACGGCGGGCAGCATCATTTCATTTTTCAACGCCGGCCCGGTGGGCGAAGCGACGGGTTCTAAGGTTTGCAGCGGATCGGGAACGATGCTGCCGCAAACAACGATTTGATAGGCTGTGCTCATAAATTTCAATTCTCCGCCGAATGCAATCCGCCCGTGCCGGCGCGGAAGGCGATGTTCATGCGCTCGGGATTTTCCGGGTTTGCCTGCGAGCAGTTCCACAGACACACGCCGCAGTGGACGCATTTCTCACGGTCGAACGCGGGCACGCCGTTTTCGCCGGGCGTGATGGCCTGTCCGCTGCACGCCTCGATGCAAATCCGCGCGCCGCATTTCTCGCAGAGTTCGGGATGCAGGAAAACCACGTGGTCCGAGTAGCCGTGCGGGGCCTGCACCTTGCCGCCCATGAGCAGCGCGTCCTGATGTGACACGAGTAATTGTCCGTCGAACGGGATCGCCGGCCAGCCGGCTTTGTCCATCAACGCGCCGTGGAGCGAAATATTTTTCACTTTGCACTCGGCGCGGAGCTTGGCGATGTCGCCGCGGGAAATTTTTCCAGCGAAATAATTTTCCACCGTCGGGATGCGTTTCCACGGTTGCACGGGCGCGCTGCCGAGCGAGAATTTTCCATTCGTCAAACCGGTGAGCGCCATGCCGATCATGCCGGTGGCCACGCCTTTTTGAAAACCGTCGCGGGAT
>CAYUGC010000481.1:0-1332 GCA_964444085.1 uncultured Bifidobacteriaceae bacterium
GATTTCGCCGGAGGTGCCGGCCACAAAGCTTTGCCCCCAGAATTCAATGCCGTCGCCGCCCACGCCGTCAAGGATCTCGTGCCCGATGCGGTTGGCCACGGCCACATAGCAGCCGTTGGCCACGGCATGGGCGCGTTGGATGGTCTCCCAAGCGCCGTGCTGCTTGACGCCGTATTTGGCCTTTTCCGTCGGATGCCAGCCGATGGCCGTGGGATAGAAGAGAATCTCCGCCCCTTGCATGGCCGTGAGCCGTGCGGCTTCGGGATACCACTGGTCCCAGCAAATCAGCACGCCGATCTTGGCGTATTTGGTCTGCCACGCCTTGAAGCCGAGGTCGCCGGGTGTGAAATAAAATTTCTCGTAAAACAACGGGTCGTCGGGAATGTGCATCTTGCGGTAGATGCCCAGGAGCGAGCCGTCGGCATCAATGATGGCGGCGGTATTGTGATAGACGCCGGAGGCGCGTTTCTCGAACAGCGAGGCGATGATGACGACCTTGAGCTTCTTCGCGAGTTTCTGGAAGGCGTCGGTGGTGGGGCCGGGAATCTTTTCAGCGAGCTTGAAATTCTCGTGGTCTTCGCTCTGGCAAAAATACTGCGAGCGGAAGAGTTCCTGCGTGCAGATGATCTTCGCGCCGGACTTGGCGGCGCGTTCGATGAGCGCGAGGGTTTTCTTGAGGTTCGCGTCGGGGTTGGCCGACACGTCGGTCTGGATGAGGCCGAGTTTGATTTCGGACGAAGCGGGACGTTTCATGGATCAAAGCTTGGGATGATGCGAATGTGCGGTGCCGTCAAGAATGATGGTCTTGCCATGCAACTCAGGAGGCAATGGCTTGGGCGCTTCCTGACCGAACAGCTCGCGGATGTATTTGCCGAGCGTCTCGTTGGTCGGGCCGTAGCCCGCGCCGTAGATGTAATATTCCAGCTCGGTGAGCAACTGGTCGGCGGCGGCGTAGCGATGGTGCAGGTCGCGCGCGAGGCAGTGGTGCAGAATGTCGTTCAGCCGGTCGTCAATGCGCGGATCGAGCGCGCGGAAATCAGGGATGGGCTGGCTGATGATGCGGGTGCGGGATTCCTCGGCGCTGGCGCCTTTGAAGATGTTACGGCCGAGCAACAGGTGTGCGAGCACCACGCCGGCGGAGAAAATATCCGAGCGCTTGTCCGTCACCTGAAAATCCGCCTGCTCGGGACTCATGTAATCAGGCTTGCCGGCGACAACTTCGCCTTCCTGGTCGGTGAGAAACCCCTTGGCCTTGGCGATGCCGAAATCCGTCAGCTTCACGTCGCCCTCGAAGGCGATCATGATGTTCTTGAAGCTCACGTCGCGGTGGAC
>CAYUGC010000482.1:0-1321 GCA_964444085.1 uncultured Bifidobacteriaceae bacterium
TCGGCAACGGCGGCTTGGGCCGGTTGGCGGCGTGCTTTCTCGATTCGATGGCGACGCTCGGCATTGCTGGCATGGGCTATGGCTTGCGTTACGACTACGGCATTTTCCGGCAAAACCTCCGCGACGGCTGGCAGGCCGAGCAACCTGACCACTGGCTCGCCCGGCCCGATCCGTGGGAAGTGGCGCGGCCCAACGAAGCGGTTGAAGTGAAGCTCAACGTGTCGTTTGAGATTCGCAACGGCGTATTGCGCGTCGTCGAAGGGCGGCCTTCCACGCTCATCGGCATTCCGTATGACCGGCCCGTGGTCGGCTACGGCGGTAAAACCATCAACACGCTGCGCCTATGGGCCGTCAAGGCGTCGAATAATTTTGATTTCGCGCAATTCAGCAGCGGCGATTTCGTCGGTGCGCTGGCCGAAACGCTCACTGCCGAGACGATCACGCGCGTGCTGTATCCCGACGATCACACGACGCAGGGCAAAGGCCTGCGATTCCTTCAAGAATACTTTCTGGTCGCGTGCTCGCTGGCCGACCTCGTCCGCCGTTTCCGCGCCGCCGGCAACGATTGGTCCGCGCTGCCCGACCATGTCGCCATTCAACTCAACGACACGCATCCGACCATGGCCGTGCCGGAGTTGATGCGACTGCTGCTGGACGAAGCGAAACTGAGCTGGCCCGACGCGTGGAATCTCACGCAACGCACGCTCGCATACACGAACCACACACTGTTGCCGGAAGCGCTGGAGAAATGGCCGGTGCAGTGGTTTCAAGATCTGCTGCCGCGCCATCTCGAAATCATTTACGAAATCAACCGCCGCTTTCTCGACGATGTCCGCGCCAAGTATCCGAGTGACGAAGGCCGCATCGCGCGCGTCAGCCTCATTGAGGAAGGCGAGTATCGGCAGGTGCGCATGGCGAATCTCGCCATCGTCGGCTCGCACAGCACCAACGGCGTGGCCGCATTGCACTCGGAACTGCTCCAGCAGCGGGTTGTGCCGGATTTCGCCGCCATGTTCCCCGAGCGCTTCAACAACAAGACCAACGGTGTCACGCCGCGCCGCTGGTTGTTGCTGGCCAACCCGTCGTTGGCGGCGGTCATCACCGATGCCATCGGCGATGGCTGGATCGCCGACCTCGCGCAGTTGGAGAAATTGAAACCGCTCGCCGACGACAAAGCGTTTTGCGACGCAGTCCGCAAAGCGAAACGCGACGCGAAGACGCGGTTTCTCCGGTGGCTCGACCTGCCGGGGATTGATCCCGACAGCATTTTCGACACGCAGATCAAACGCATCCACGAATACAAACGGCAACTCCTGAACGC
>CAYUGC010000483.1:0-1304 GCA_964444085.1 uncultured Bifidobacteriaceae bacterium
TGGTCGCAATCTGGGTGTAAGGTCCGCCGGAGGTGGTGGCGCGTTTCACGTTGAACCCGGTGACGCCGGCGGATCCGCTCCACGTCAGCGTCACTTGCCCACTGCTCTCGGCAGCCGCCAAGCCTGTCGGTGCCGATGGCGCCAGCGCCGGACTCGGATAGCCTTGGAACTGGATTTCCGCCGCGTTGCAATAGCCGTTGTTCGGCCCGAGGTAACGCACATACCGGAAGGCACCGGGATTAGAGACGGTCTGCACCGTCATCGTTCCATCCGCCGGCTGGCTGCCTATCGTGTAAAGCGTCACCACGCCGCTGCTGAAATCCGCCACGTTGCATCCCTGAAACTGGCCGCCCGTCATCCGGTTGGCAAAATTGGCGCGCGGATAATAGCCCACCTTGGTGATGACATAAGGGGCGCTCAAATCCAGTCCACCCCAGTCGCCGCTCGCATCGGGGCCGTCAAAATAAGTGATCGGTGCATTGTCAAAAAGCTGATCTTTCCACTGACCGTAGGTGATGGCACCGGACGTGCCGATCACCCAGCCGGTCAACCGCTGATTCGCCAGCACGCTCGCCGGCAGGCTGTTGGTCGTCTCCACGCCGTTCACCACCGCCGACACCGCATAGTAATAGGTCGTTCCCGGCGTCAGGCCATAATCCGTGAACAGGAGGGTCCAATTGCCCGCCACCGTGCCGACCTGGGTGAACGGCCCGTTGATGGAAGTGGACCGCTTGACCTTGTAGCTCGTCGCATAGGCGCTGCCCCACCACCACACCAGCGCCTGGTTGGCCCAGCGCGCCTCCGCCACCACTCCGCTCGGCGCCGGCGAGTTCGTGATCGGGTCCAGCGCGTGGGTGAGCGTGGTGAAACCGATCTGGTCATAGCCGCCGCTGACCTCGCCGTAAGCACCGCCACCATTTTCCGGCCGCCCACCAATGGCCCACGGCATGGTGAAGGGGGCCGCCAATCCCTTCCGGTTCACATAATGATTCCAAATCAAATCCGCGCCGGGACGATACTGGGTGCCATAGGCCGGTTGCATGTGCGACCAGTCGCAGCCGGCGTAGTTGACCCAGGGGGTATTCCACCACGTTGTCATCATATTGTCCGTGTATTCGCTGATGGCCAGCAAGGTGTTGTTATTGTAGCCATACATATCGTCGCCCTGGTTCCAAGCCACCTCGCAAAATTGTCCCAGCAAAACGGCATCGAGAGAGGAGTGCCCGGGATCGCGCCCGATTTCCTGATGCTGCCCCAGATAGCCCGGATGCATGAAATACAAGGTATTATGGGCATTGCCGTTG
>CAYUGC010000484.1:0-1296 GCA_964444085.1 uncultured Bifidobacteriaceae bacterium
CGCGGAGGTCATCGCGGCGGCGGATGCGCGCGGCATGGCGATGGCGTTCACCGGCGCGCGGCATTTCCGGCATTGATTTTTTAACCGCGAAACACGCAAACCACGCGAAACAAATTCGCGTGGTTTTTTATTTCACCAGTTGCCAGATGAGGCAGAACTGAAAGGCGGTGACGGCGGCGAGCAGCAGCCAGAAGGAAAGTTCGCGCAGGTGCAGGGGGCGTTGCAGCGGCGCGGACAGCCAGAACTGGATTTTGGCGGAGCCGAAGGAAATGATGTCGCCGTTGCGCAGGCGGGCGGAATTTTTCTGCTCCTCGTTGACGGCGGCGAAGGCGTCCGGCGCGGTGTGGAGGAGGAAGCCCTCGGTCTTCTGAAATTCCAGCGTGAGGTGGTTGTCCCAGACGCCGGCGTCGTCGAGCACGAGGTCGTTGCCGGCCGCGCGGCCGGCGCGGAAAGGAAAACGGCGGACGAAGATGTTTTCGCCCGCCATTTTACCGGAAAGGATGCGCAGCTGGACCATTTAGAAAATCTGTTTTTTGACCTGAATCTGGTCGCCGGGATAGACCGGCGGGTCGGGGTCTTCGCCGTCCAGGATGCGGTTGAGGTTGAGTTTGAAGCGGTCGCCGTTGGCGCGGATGAGCAAGATGCCGCTGCGGCTGGCGATTTCGGTGAAGTCGCCAGCGGAGGTGATGGCTTTGCTGACGGTGATGGGGCCGGTGTAGATCAGGCGGCCGGGCTGCTTGACCTCGCCGCGCACATAATAGACATAGCTGGTGGTGTTTTTGACGGTGACGTTCAGATGTTTGACGATCTTGGGAACGTAAAGATCGTGAATGGCATCTTCGAGCTGGCCGGGAGTTTTGCCGGCGGCATCCACCCGGCCAACGTCAGGCAGGGTGATGGAGCCGTCTTCCTTGATGGGCTTTTCCTGGGCCGTGTAATCATCAGTGGGCAGGCCGGAAAAGGTGACGACCACCACGTCACCGACTTGGAGGCGGGGCACAACGGTTTTGATGGTTTCAGGTCCGGGCGGGTCCATGACGTTGAGCTTTTTGCCGGAACTGGAAAAGAGCGAGCAGCCCGCGAGTGCAAGGGTCAGCGCCAGCAGCAGGCTCGGGCGGAGCATGGGAAAAATTTTCAATTTCATTGGCAAAAGATGAATCAATACTTCTTTTTGATCTCAGTGGTGTCGCCCGAGTCGGCCAAGAGGGGCTTGGTCTCGGCGTCCTGTTCGCTGGGATTGCGGCTGTAATAGTAGTCGTGGTAGTAGCCGCTGTAGTAATAGTAGCCTTCGTCCTG
>CAYUGC010000485.1:0-1293 GCA_964444085.1 uncultured Bifidobacteriaceae bacterium
GGAAATACGATTGAGAAAGAACAGACCACGGCGATTTATCGTGCTCACCTGGCGCTCACCGAGGAAGACCTCAAAAACGCTGAATTGCGGCTGCGCTTTGCCGGTTGCGATGACGATGGCTGGTTCTTTGTGAATAATCAGTTCGTGGGCGAATCGCACGACTGGAGTTCGCAGCCTGTTTTCAACGCCAGGCAATTTCTCCATGTCGGCGACAACATCATCGCCGTGGGTGTTAAAAATTCCGGTGGCCAAGGCGGTCTGAAGCCCGAAGTGAATCTGGACCTCATCGGCGAAACCACGAATCTCAAATGGTCGCGCACCCTTTTCAACGGCCTCGCGCAAATCATCGTGCAATCCACAAAGGGCGCGGGTGAAATCAAATTGACCGCGACCGCTGATGCATTGACGCCAACGACGGCGGCGGTGCAAGCGCAACCTTGCGCGCCGCGTCCCTCGGTGCCCTGAGCGACGCGGAATTGCGGTAACTTTCTGGTTTCGGTAGAATTAAACCCATGTTGCTGAATCGAACCAAACTGGCCGCACTGGCTCTGGGGCTGTCGCTGGCGGCATCTTTTGCGTGTCTTTGCGACGCGCAACCGTATTTCGTTTCGCCGGCGGGCAACGACGCGAATCCGGGCACCCTGGCAGAACCCTTCGCCACGCTGCCACGCGCGCAACAGGCGGCGCGTGGGCAGCACCGCAACATTTGCCTGCGCGGCGGCACTTATTATTTGTCCGCGCCGCTGGTGTTCACCGCCGGGGATTCCGGCACCAAGGACGCGCCGGTGGTTTTTGAAAATTATCAAGAGGAGCAGCCGGTCATCAGCGGTGGCGTCCGGCTCGATCACTTGGACTGGCAGCCTTACACGAACGGAATTTTTCAGGCGCCAGTCCCGGCGGATTTGCAGACCGAGGAAATTTTCGTCAACGGCGAACGACAGATTCTCGCGCGTTACCCGAACTTTGATCCCAAGGCGCAATACTTCGACGGCTTCGCGGCGGATGCCATTTCCAAGCAGCGCGCGGCGCGGTGGGCTGATCCGTCCGGCGGTTATTATCACGCAATGCACCCGGCGTTGTGGGGTGATTTCACCTGGCGCATCACCGGCAAGGACACCAACGGCGAGGTGCAACTCGAGGGCGGCTGGCAGAACAACCGCGGCGCGGCGGCGCACTGGCAACTCCGCTTCGTGGAAAATATTTTCGAGGAATTGGACGCGCCCGGCGAATGGTTCCTCAATTCCAAAACGCACACGCTGTATTTTTATCCGCCCGCCGGACTCGATCTGAAGC
>CAYUGC010000486.1:0-1284 GCA_964444085.1 uncultured Bifidobacteriaceae bacterium
GGTGCGAGCGCTTTCACATTGACGGCCTGCGCGTGGACGCCGTGGCCTCGATGCTGTATCTCGACTATTCGCGCAAGGCCGGCGAATGGATTCCGAACCAATACGGCGGCCGCGAAAATCTGGAGGCGATTGAGTTCCTGAAAAAATTCAACCACATCACGCACACGGAATTTCCGGGCGTGATGACCATCGCCGAGGAATCCACCGCGTGGCCGCAGGTGACGCGCCCGCCCTACATCGGCGGTCTCGGTTTCTCCTTCAAGTGGAACATGGGCTGGATGCACGATACGCTCGGCTATTTCAAGCGCGAGCCGGTGCATCGCAAGTATCACCAGAACGATCTCACGTTCGCGATGCTCTATCATCACAACGAAAATTTCGTGCTGCCGCTGTCGCATGATGAAGTGGTGCACGGCAAAGCCTCTTTGATCGGACGGATGCCCGGCGACGACTGGCAGAAATTCGCGAACCTCCGCACGCTGCTCGCCTACCAGTGGTTGTTCCCCGGCAAAAAGCTGTTGTTCATGGGGGGCGAGATCGGCCAGCGCGCCGAGTGGAATGAAAACGCCCAGCTCGACTGGTGGCTCCTCGCCAGCGGCCCGTTCCACGGCGGTTTGCAGGCCTTCGTTGCGGACTTGAACCGGCTTTACAAAAATTCCCCGGCCATGTGGTCGGCGGACTATGACCACGCGGGTTTCCAATGGATTGACTGCAATGACCGCGAGAACAGTGTGCTGTCCTTCCTGCGCCAGACCGCTGATGGCAAGAACCACACCGTTGTCATCCTGAACCTCACGCCGGTGCCGCGGCCGGGTTATCGCGTCGGCGTGCCGTGCGGCGGCGACTGGAAGGAAGTCCTGAACAGCGACGCCGGCATCTACGCCGGCAGCAACGCGGGCAATTGCGGCGGCGTGACGGCGCAGGCCCAGCCGATGCATGGCCAGTCACATTCCGCCGAGTTCTTCCTGCCGCCGCTGAGCGTGACCGTGTTTCAGGTGAAATAAGCAAAGCTGAAGCGGTTTGATAAAAGCTATGGCAGGGCTTGGCAAGCCGGGGAAGAATATTCCGTGAGGTTTTGGAGTGCGGCAGCCCCCTGCCGCTTTTCCACCGCAGCGCCGGCGACCTGAAATCATTTGATTGGTGGAGACGGGGAAGAAGAAGGTTTTCAACATCCGTGTTTATCCGTGTCCATCCGTGGTTTATTCTCCGCGCATGAAACTGATTTCGTGGAACGTCAACGGCCTGCGCGCCGTGCTGAAGAAAAACTTTCTGGAGTTTCTCGAC
>CAYUGC010000487.1:0-1248 GCA_964444085.1 uncultured Bifidobacteriaceae bacterium
CGGCCCGACGCCCGCGATGTTCCACCTGACCACGCACGCCTTTTTCAAGGCGCTGCTGTTCCTCGCCGCCGGCTCCGTCATCATCGGTATGCACCACGAGCAGGACATCTGGCAAATGGGCAATCTGCGGAAGAAAATGCCCATCACGTTTTTGACCTTCACCATCGGCACATTTGCGTTGTGCGGTGTCCCGCCGTTCAGCGGTTTCTATTCCAAGGATGCGATTCTCGCGCAGGCGTTGGCGCAGCATAACTACATTCTCTTCGGCGTCGGAGTTTTCGTGGCCGCGCTGACGACCTTCTACACGTTCCGCTTGTTCTTCGTCGTTTTCTGCGGCAAGGAAAAATCCGACCACGCCAAGCACGCGCACGAATCGCCGCTGGTGATGACGCTACCGCTGATCGCGCTGGCGGTGTTTTCTTTTGCCGGTGGCTTCATCGGCATCACGAACAACTATGGTTCGCAGTTGTCGCCTGACCACGAAATGCTTTCGTTTTGGCAACAGGTATTCGAACCGTTGAGCAACAAGCCCGCAATGTTTTGTGGTCTCGGTGCCGTGGTTGTCGGCTTTCTGCTCGCCAAATCACTTTATGGCAATGCCGCCACCGATCCGCTGCCCGCAAAACTCGGCGGCTTCGCGACGGCGATGAAGAATAAATTTTACTTTGACGAATTTTACGAAGCCACGTTCATCCGCGCACATGATTTTCTCGCGGCGGTGGCCGACTGGATTGACCGCTGGCTTTTGGAAGGCGCGATCATCGGCGCGATTCGCGGCGGCACGGATTTGAGCGGACGCGCGCTGCGCCTCGCACAGACCGGCAACCTCCAGACCTACGCCTTCCTGTTCGTCCTCGGCGTGGCGCTGTTGCTCTATTTCGTTTTGGGAAAATAAAATGTCCATACTGACTTACATCGCAGGTTGGCCGCTGCTGGCGGCGTTGGCGCTCGTCGTCGTGCCGCGGAACTATCGCGTCATCATCCGTGCCATCGCGGTGCTGGCTACGCTCATTTCGGCGGTGCTCGCGGTGAAGATGTTCTGCCAGTTCGTGCCCGGCCAAAACGGCTTCCAGTTCGAGCAGCAGATTCCGTGGGTCGAATCGCTCGGCATCAGCTACCACGTCGGCGTGGACGGCTTGAACGTCGGTCTGATTTTGATGGGCGCGATCGTCGCCTTCGCCGCCGCGCTCTGCTCGTGGGAAATCCAGACGCGCGAAAAGGAATTTTACATCCTGCTGCTGGTGATGA
>CAYUGC010000488.1:0-1244 GCA_964444085.1 uncultured Bifidobacteriaceae bacterium
TTGACCATTTCCGGATTGCCGCAGAGGAAGACGTCGGTCTTGGCCGGGTCGAGTTCCACGCCGGCATCGTTTTCAATCGCGCCCGCTTCAAGCACGTTCTGGATGCGCCCGGTGCGTCCGTGAAAATGCGGGTCTTGATCGCCGCGCGTGATGCTCGGGATGTAGGTGAAGTTCGGACGCAGCCGCGCGAGGCTCTCGAGTTCGCCGCGGTAGCCGAGGTCCCAACTGTAACGCGCGCCGTGGAGGATGACGAATTTGCGCTGGGTCTCGGTCATCAGCAGCGTGCGCAGCATGGAGACGTAGGGCGCCAGGCCGGTGCCGGTGGCGATGAGGACAACGGCTTTGCCGGGCGCAACGCGGTCGAGCGTGAACATCCCGCTGGCTTTTGGGCCGAGAAAAACCCGGCTGCCGTATTTAAGCGCGAACAGGCGCGGCGTGAGTTGTCCGCTGGAAATGAGCGTGAGGTAAAATTCGATGTAACGGCGTTCGACGCTGGAGGAGGCGATGCTGTAGGCGCGGCGAATCATCTTGTCCGGCTCGCTGGCGGGATCTTCGCTCGCCGCCTCGGGGATGCGCGGGGCGCTGCCTTCCAGTCCGAGCACGCCAAACTGGCCGGGCTTGAAATCAAACAGCGCGGCGTCGGGCCGCACGCGGAGGATGATGAGGTCGGCGTGGATTTCCTCGCGGCCGATGACGGTGGCGTTGTAGGGGCTTTGATTGATGGCGCTCATGGCAGCTATTAACGAGCTGAATTATAGGGATACAAGCCGGAATATCAATGGCGGCGTGGCGGTGAATTGTTTTTTGATAATCCGGCAGATTGGTTTAACCTGTCGGACCTTGGTTTTGAGATTGTGAAATGAAAATCCGCCTGTTTATCAAACCGTATTGTGGCTGGTGCCAGAAAGCGATGCGCTGGCTGGACGAGCGCGGCCTGAAATACGAGACGCTCGATGTGATAAGCGACAGCAAGGCCATGACGGAAATGGTCAATCTCTCCGGTCAGCGCCTCGCGCCGGTGATTGAAGTGGACGGCAAAATCCTCGCCGACTTCGGCCCGGAGGAACTGGCGAAGTTTTGGGAAAAACTTTCAACCACGGATGGACACAAATGAACACGGATTCAGATAGTATTTGTCCGTGTCCATCCGTGTTAATCCGTGGTTAAATACAATTTGTAATGACGACGACTGAATTGAAAACCCGCCCGCGCCTGCCGGAATGGCTGCGCATCAAGCTGCCCAC
>CAYUGC010000489.1:0-1238 GCA_964444085.1 uncultured Bifidobacteriaceae bacterium
CTTAAAAATTAACCTGGAGATTACCATGATTGATGCCCGTGAGGATGTCTCGTCGCCGGCTCCCAAAGCCGCCGCTCGCCGCACCACCAAAGTTTCCGCCACCCGCGCCATGAAACCAACCAAGTCCGCCAAGAAGTCGCTGCGCATTGACCGCGTTTTCAGCGACGCCAAAGTGAATCCGTTTGACCAGGTCGAATGGGACAAACGCACCGCCGAAATCACCGATGACGGCGGCAAGGTGATCTTCAAACAGGAGAATGTCGAGGTGCCGAAGTCCTGGTCCGTTCTCGCCACCAAGGTTGTTGTCTCGAAATATTTTTACGGCGAGCAGCACACCAGCGAGCGCGAAACCTCCGTGCGCCAGCTCATCCACCGCATCACCCGCACCATTTCCGATTGGGGCATTAAGGACGGCTATTTCTCCAAGGCCGACGGCGAAGTCTTTTATCAGGAACTCACCTGGCTCTGTCTGAACCAATACGGCGCGTTTAATTCCCCCGTTTGGTTCAACGTCGGCCTCTACCACGAATACGGCATCGGCAAGAATTCCAGCAAGGGCAACTGGTTCTTCAACCGCAAGACCAAACAAGCCGAGCGCGCCGCGACCCAATACGAGTATCCGCAGGGCAGCGCCTGCTTCATCCAGTCCGTCGAGGACAACATGGAATCCATCATGCATCTCGCCTACAGCGAAGCGATGCTGTTCAAGTATGGTTCCGGCACCGGCACCGACCTCACGCCGATCCGTTCCAGCCGCGAGAAGTTGAGCGGCGGCGGCCGCCCGAGCGGTCCGATGAGCTTCCTGAAAGTCTATGACCAAGTTGCGAACGTCGTGAAATCCGGTGGCAAGACCCGTCGCGCTGCCAAGATGAACACCTTGCGCGACTGGCACGGTGACATCGAAGAGTTTATTGACGCCAAGCAAACCGAGGAAAAGAAGGCGTGGGCCTTGATCGAGCAGGGCTACGACGGTTCCTACAACGGCAACGCCTACGGCTCCGTCATGTATCAGAACGAAAACCTCTCCGTCCGCGCGAGTGACGAATTTTTCGAGGCGGCACTCAGCGGCAAGGAATGGTGGACGCGCACGATCAAGGACAGCAAGCCGCTCCAAAAGAAGGACGCGAGCAAACTCCTCGACAAGATCGCCGAAGGCACTTGGATTTGTGGCGACCCCGGCATTCAATACGACGGCGCCATCCAGAAATGGCACACCTGCAAGGGCACCGAGCCGATTC
>CAYUGC010000490.1:0-1229 GCA_964444085.1 uncultured Bifidobacteriaceae bacterium
CGCCGCGAGCACCGCGACCGGCTACAAAATCAAACGCTCGCTCACCAGCGGCAGCAGTTATGTAAATATCGTCACCAACGCGAGCCTCACCTTCACCAACACCGGCCTGGCCAACGGCACGTTGTATTATTTCGTCGTGAGCGCGACGAACAGCTTTGGCGAAAGCACGAACTCAACGCAGGTGAGTGCACGTCCGACCTCGTCCGCGTCGGTTGCCATGAATACCGCTAACTTGCCCGGGCAACTTCTGTTTGGCTGGCCGGCCGATCACACCGGCTGGCAGTTGCAATCGCAAACGAACAACCTCACCAGCGGCCTCGGCACAAACTGGGTCAACATTTCCAGTTCGGCACAGACAAATCAGATGTCGGTGCCGTTGAGCGCGACCAACGGCTCGGTCTTCTTCCGCCTAGTGCGGCCTTATTGAAATTTATGAAATTGAATCGAGTTAAATTGAGCGTATTCGTGCTGTGCTGTTCGCTCGCAGCAGCCGCGGCGCAAACCAATTCACTGCAACTGCCGCCGATTGCCGCCGGCCCGTTCAAGGCGGATTGGAACTCACTCACCAATTATCAGTCGGCACCGGAATGGTATCGCGACGCGAAGTTCGGCATCTGGGCGCATTGGGGGCCGCAATGCCAGCCGGAGCACGGCGACTGGTATGCCCGCAGCATGTATGAGCAGGGTAGCGGCGATTATAAATCGCATCTCGTGGAATATGGTCATCCCTCGACCAACGGCTTCAAGGACGTGATCCACGAATGGAAGGCAGAACATTTCGATCCCGACACATTGCTGAAATTCTACAAGGACAACGGCGCAAAAATATTCATGGCGCTGGCGAACCACCACGACAACTTCGACAATTTTAATTCCAAATACCAGCCGTGGAATTCCGTTAACGTCGGCCCGCACAAGGATTTGATCGGCGGCTGGGCAAAAGCGGCGCGCAAAAATGGCCTGCGCTTTGGCGTGAGCGTTCACGCATCGCACACCTGGATGTGGTATGAACCGGCGCAACGCGGGGACAAGACCGGGCCGCTGGCCGGCGTGCCTTACGACGTCAAACTTACCAAGGCCGATGGCAAAGGACTTTGGTGGGACGGCCTCGATCCGCAGGATCTTTACGCGCAGAATCACGCGCCCAAAGGGTATAACTGGGAGTGGGATGCCACCAAAGGCAGCAGCACGCCCGATGCCGCCTACATGGAGAAATTTTTCAAGCGCAC
>CAYUGC010000491.1:0-1211 GCA_964444085.1 uncultured Bifidobacteriaceae bacterium
GGACGCACCGAAGTCTTCGAATACGATTCCACGATCACCGGCACCCGGCGCAAAGCGGTTGTTTATCTGCCGCCGCAATACTCGTCCGACCGGAAATATCCCGTGGTCTACCTGCTGCACGGCGTCGCCGGCAACGAATGGGAATGGAGCGGTTATGTTCATGGTGATGTGGTTGTTGATAATCTGATTACCGCCGACAAGGCTGTGCCGATGATCATCGTGATGCCGAATGGCCGCGCCCTTGCGGATGACCGTGTGCCCGCGCCGGACAAGACCTTCGCACCGCAGAACGCCGAGGGCTTTGCGAAGTTCGAGCGCGATCTGCTCGACTGCCTGATTCCCGCCATTCAGGCGAAGTATTCCGCCAGCACGAATCGCGAACAGCGCGCGATTGCCGGTCTTTCAATGGGCGGCGGCCAGTCGCTTAACTTCGGCTTGGGGCACATCGATACGTTTGCGTGGGTCGGTGGATTTTCGTCCGCGCCCAACACCAAATCTTCCGCCGAGTTGGTGCCTGATCCCGCCGCCGTACGCGAGCGGTTGAAGCTGCTCTACCTTTCCAGCGGCAACAAGGACGGCCTCATCGGCGTTTCCCAAGGCGTTCACGTTTATCTGAAGCAGCAGAATATTCCGCACATGTGGAACGTGGACGACCACATCCACGATCGCGAAACTTGGGCCAGCAACTTGTATTATTTCGTGCAGCGGATCTTTCGATAAGCACGGAAGCCCTCAAAAAAAACTTTGAATCACCGTTTCTAAACTGTAACTCTGGACAACTACACACCGATGAAAACGAAAATCAGCCTGATCGCATCACTGCTGCTCGTCTGTTCGAGCTTTGCGCAAACCAACGCGGAACCTTCCTCCATTCGCTGGATTTGCAGCACGGAGAAATCCCGCTGGCAGGAACTCGCGACCACGAACGCGCCGGGCGCGGATGCGGATGCCATCAAGTTGGATGCGAAGACCACTTTTCAAACCATTGACGGCTTTGGCGGCTGTTTCAACGAACTTGCCTGGGAAGCGTTGGGTTCGTTGCCGGTGGAGAAACGCGAGGCGACGCTCAAGGAATTGTTCGCTCCTGAAGGCGCAAATTTCACGCTCTGCCGCGCGCCGCTTGGCGCAAACGATTTTTCGCTGGGCTGGTATTCGCTCGACGAAACGCCCGGCGATTACAAGATGAAGCATTTCAGCATCGAGCGTAATCG
>CAYUGC010000492.1:0-1201 GCA_964444085.1 uncultured Bifidobacteriaceae bacterium
TGCTAACAAAAACCCCAAAGGGCTTGGAGGGGAGTATCAAGTCGCCGGAGCCAACCGCCGATGGCGCTGTCAGTTGGCGTTCCCAACGCTGCCACGAGTTGGTGGCCCCAAATATAACGATCGCTGCGCGAACTGTGATCGCTGTCGCGGTTCACGTCGCGAGTCGGCGGTGGCTCAGCTTTTTTCGTTAGGCCACTATCCCATTTTTATGAGCAACAGAGCAAAACTATATGTATTCTTGGCAGTGATGACGGTGGCGTTGGTTCCGGCTGCCAATTCCCAATCTAGTTTCATCGGCGATACGGTTTCGGTAAGTCGCCAGTGGACATCGTTGGGCTATACCTTTGGGCCGGTTGTTTATGTTGTCAAACAAGGGCCCCTTGATACGGTGGCACTAACGACTGGAAATAATCTTTACCTGAATGTCGAGGCCAGCAGCCTACAGTTTACCTTTGGGCCTGACGGAGGCTCCGGAGGTTATGGTGATCCGATGGATGTCTTTATTCAGTTCCAAGACTTATCCCCGGCGGCTCCCATTATTACTGGATTGAGTTATGATTCGGATTTAAGTGGGTTTGGAGCAGATCGTATTTTTTTTACCGATCATAGCGTGACCATTGGCATCGGCGGCATTTCGTGGTTCACAACACAGCCTGGGTATTTGACTGTCAACTTGCAAGTGACCCAAGTTCCGGAACCAACCCAATTAGAACTCGTTGGTATTGGCGTTATTCTTTTAGCTGTTTTTAAGCGAGGCACTCTCGTTCCGAGCCGTTTTTGAGTTATGACGAAGCCGTGGCCTAACAATTCGCCGGAGCCAACCGCCGTTGGCGCTGGCAGTTGGCGTTCCCAACGCTGCCACAAATTGGTGGCCCCAAATGAAACGTTCGCTGCGCGAATTGTGATCGCTGTCGCGGTTCACGTCGCGAGTCGGCGGTGGCTCAGCTTTTTTCGTTAGGCATCGCACACACACTTATGAAAACATTCGCCACCATACTCGTTCTGGCCGCAGTATTATCTATCACACACACGGCGCGAGCCGCCGATAGTTCCTTGGAGCTTGTTTTGTGTGATGACCACGTCGTGTTCACCACGGTCACAAACATTTCGATGGAGATGGTTTTTCGGAATATTGGAGAGACAAATATGAACCCATACAGTCTGCTGGTGGGTTTGTCCGTCGTCGTGGATGGCAAGGAGT
>CAYUGC010000493.1:0-1195 GCA_964444085.1 uncultured Bifidobacteriaceae bacterium
TGCTGGCTTAACTTTTGTTGTTTGAAACGGGAATCCGACCACCAGACAAAACCGGGCGCGGCCGTCTGGAACGAAGTGTTTATTCCCGCCAGATCGCCCGTGCCGGACACCTGCCACAAATCCGGCGACTGAAAGTTCAGGACGAATTCCCCATGCAAGGGGCGCGGCGCCCCGTTTTGCGCACCACCTTGCCAGCCGTTTAATCCGCCAAACTGAACAACAATGCTCGGGGCATCGGAAACGAAATCAAAAACGATGTGGGAATAGTTGATTCGTTGCTCGTTGTTGCCGAGCAGTTCCGCGATCTTGTTGCCCAGTTCGTTTTGCAATGCGCCGCGCCTCTGCTGTTGCGCTTCCGTGGCTCGTTTTGAGGAAAGGTTCCCCGCCGTCAAAATCAGCAAGATCGCCGCCAGCACGCCGCAGCCCATGGCAATCACTTTGCTGGCTGAACTCTTGCGCACCGGTTTGGCCGGCGGGACGCCCGCGCCCTCCTTGTTCACCACGCGCCATACGCGGCGGATGAGGAGCCAACCAACTGTGGCGGATAACGCAATCCAAACCGCAATCCGGGCGTGGTCGCCAGCCAAGGCGGTGGTGGATGAGCTTCGCAAATAACCTGCCAAACGCGCCAGTCCAGCCGCCCAGGCAATTGAGACAATAACAATGATGAATAGTTTGAAGCCCTTCGACTTGGGGTGACTCACTCTGACTACCTTGTCTGCTCCTATATTCAAGGCCGCCAACCGCCCAACAACACAAAACCCCATCCCCGCGAGCCACATCCACAATTCGCCAGGGGTGAAGAAAATATTCCCATGAGGAAGTGGCAGGTTCAGCAGCCACAGCGCCAGTGCCATGGCAAGATTAACGCCGATCGCAACAAATCCAATCGTTGAGCAAAGCAGCAAGACGCCCGGCCAGTAGAAACACGCCCGGCCAGCACGCTTGACCATTTGAGGCATTCCAATGGTGAAATCGAAGAAATAAAGATTATGCCTGGATGGTTCATCTTCCAGCTTCTCCGGGCTGGCGGCAATCGTCTCCACCTGCGTCTTGAGCACGCTGACTTGCTGGTAGCGGAGTTCGGGGTTCTTTTCCAACGCGCGCAGAACAATTTCATCCAGCCGCACGTCCATCTGTACTTTCTTCGACGGCGCTTCGAGCTTCTTGCCCGGCAGTTCGCCCGTGAGCATCT
>CAYUGC010000494.1:0-1190 GCA_964444085.1 uncultured Bifidobacteriaceae bacterium
TCGAAAACAGGATCGGCATCGCCGAGGTCGGAGCATTACCGACGCCTTCCGCCATAACCAAACCACAACCAAAGGAAATCCAATGAGACCAGCCATCCGTTACCAAACTCCATTGCTCACTCGTAAGAGCTATAAACTAGATAGAACATTTCGAATCCGGCCGGCAGCGAAGCGGAACCTGGTGTTCCGCCCCTCGCGCGCCGGACCGCAAAACAAAAACGTATGAATGCAAATAGCATTGTATCCAAGTTCGCCGCGATGGGCGCACGGATCAAGGTTCGCGAAATCGCGTCGCGCTGGCGTCAGGGCGCCCGCGCCTGGGTTTCCCCGGCCGATTTCGCCGTGGACATCCGTCGTGACAACGCCGGAGAGTTCTTCGAACTGCGTGTGCCGACCCACCTGCGCGAAACACTGGATGTTTCCGTCATGCAGGCCGAACCGAAGCAGAGACATCTGCTCTTGTTTGTCCGCAAGCAAGGCGAGAAGCCTCAGCTGGATCGCTTCCTCTGCGGACACGACGAACGCGAATGGTTCGTTGCTGCCGTGCCCGGCGGCGCTTCCAGCGTCCGCCAGGCGATGGACGCGCTCCAGCCCAAAGACGTCCGTGATGCGCTCACGCGCAATCATGTCTCGTCCCGCAAACGTTACGCCCGTAAGAACCGTGCCTTTCGCCGTCAGGGCGAATGGTTCTTCGTGCCGGAACCCGCGCTCGCGGTGAATGAAAAAATCGTTCTCCGCAACGAACCGCTTCGTCGTGGCAGCGGCAAGCCGCACCTCGTGGAAGAAATCTTCCGCAGCGGCGGTGAAACGGTTCACGTGTGCGACCGGTATCCGAACGGCCTCACGCCGGACGAATATCGTGGCGTCATCCAGCGCAATCCGAATGCGGTCCGCTGGCGTTGGCGCGTGATGAGCCGCAACCCGGGCGTTTACGCGCGCGGCACGGTGCGTCACAGCGACCACGCGACCATCACGCTGCCGTTCTGGCATCGGGTCATGATGAACACCGAGACCCAGAGCCGCACGATGGCCAACGTGGCGTTCCTGGACTGAAACCTTGCAGTGGCGATACCGATGTATCGCCACTGCATCCCATTTTATACCCCCACATTCCATAAGTGGCCGTCCGCAAGGACCGTCCCGTAGCTCAAAAGCAGAGCACCCGGCTGATAACCGGAAGACGCAGGAGC
>CAYUGC010000495.1:0-1181 GCA_964444085.1 uncultured Bifidobacteriaceae bacterium
TGTCCAACATCACGACGGTCTTGTCGTGACCGGCGTTCTTGTAGCACTTCCAGATGAGGTCGCCGAGGTCGGACTTCTTCACCGGCTTGTTGTGGAAGCCGAGTTCCGGCGGCCAGATTTCGCTGAACAACACGCGGCCGACCGTGGTTTCGATGACCTTCTTGTCGGCGTTGCCGAAAGCAGTCTTCTTGCCGAAATCAGGATTCGCCAGACGAATGCGGTCGTGCGTCTTGAACGCCTGGTCGCTGTAGGCAAAAATGACCTCTTCCTTGGAACCAAACAGCGGCAATTCATTCACGTTCGCCGGCATGGCCTTGCGCGGCTCGGCCGTAACGTAATATGAACCGAGCGTGATGTCCTGTGTCGGCGTGATGATCGGCTTGCCGGACGAGGGCGAGAAGATGTTGTTCGTCGCCATCATCAGCATCCGCGCTTCCATCTGCGCTTCCACGGACAACGGCACGTGAACGGCCATCTGGTCACCGTCAAAGTCGGCGTTATACGCTGTGCAAACCAGCGGATGAATGCGGATCGCTTCGCCTTCGATGAGCTGCGGCTCGAACGCCTGGACGGACAAACGGTGCAAGGTCGGCGCGCGGTTGAGCAGCACCGGATGGCCCTTCGTCACTTCTTCCAAAACGTCCCACACTTCCTTCGTCTGGCGCTCGATCATTTTCTTCGCGCTGCGAACGGTGTGAACGTAGCCCAGCTCTTTCAAGCGGCGGATGATGAACGGCTCGAACAAAACGAGCGCCATCTTCTTCGGCAGACCGCACTGGTTCAACTTCAGTTCCGGTCCGATCACGATGACGGAACGGCCCGAGTAGTCCACGCGTTTGCCGAGCAAGTTCTGACGGAAACGGCCGCCCTTGCCCTTGAGCATGTCGCTCAAGGATTTCAGCGAGCGGTTACCCGCGCCGGTGACCGGACGTCCGTGACGGCCGTTGTCGAACAACGCATCCACGGCTTCCTGCAGCATGCGCTTTTCATTGCGGATGATGACTTCCGGCGTCTTGAGCTGGAGCAACGTGCGGAGACGGTTGTTCCGGTTGATGACTCGGCGGTAAAGATCGTTCAAGTCGGACGTCGCAAAACGTCCGCCTTCGAGCGGAACCAACGGACGCAGGTCCGGCGGAATCACCGGCAGCACCGTGAGAATCATCCATTCCGGACGGCTCTTC
>CAYUGC010000496.1:0-1170 GCA_964444085.1 uncultured Bifidobacteriaceae bacterium
CATTGTCTTCGCGCTCATTTTTGAAGCCTTACGCTTTAGTGTTAACACTCCCTAGAGCATTGATAGAAATGATGTAGCGAGGCGGAGCACCGTCCGGCGCGACCTCATGGTAGAACCCCATATGGTTGCTGCTGGGAAAATGTTGTTGCTGGGAAAAACTCCAGAGGACTGGAGCCCTCCAGGACGCTTCGCGCCTGCCGGGCTGGTGGCTCGTCGCGCCCGCGTCTTGCTGCGGTGGCCCTCCACCGCTTTGGCTTCACGGCGACACTTTTTTGCGGTGCGGCCGATGAGCTAACTCGGTGTGCGGCCAAGGGTTTTCACGGTGTGGGCGGATTCTTACGGCACGAGGTAATGCTTGGCCGCCAACTCTGGGGTGATGGCGCGTTCGGTCATGTGAAATTAATTTGTAGCTAATGCCTCAACGGATTTGTAAAAAGGTGCTTCTTTGTCGCGCACCAGCCCAACTGTTGGATGATACCGGAAACCGGAATCAATTTTAGCCGCAGCCTCAAGAGCAGTTTTCGCGAACTCCTTCGCCTCTTGAATTTGGCCTCTTTGCGCTGCGATTAGCGAACGAATGCCAAAAGCATTAAAAATGTCGGACGGAAATTGAATTCCTCGTGAATTTAATTCTGTTTCCAGCACAGATAGCGCTTCGTCATAAAACTGTGCCAGTTTATTTTCAGATACGAGTTTTCCGAAGCCTATAAACGCATAGGTTTTTGCTCGTGGAAATTCTCGTTCCGTTTGTAAAGCGCGTTGATAGTTTACGATTGCGCTGTGGATATCGCCCAGCTTAGCCGAGCAACTCGCTTTCTGGCTGTATGCAGAAGCTAATTGTGTTTGCTCTGGAAACTCGGCGAACATTTGATCTAAAAGTTTCAGTGACGCTCTCAGCATTTCGTGCGAACCGACGCCTTCGAGGTGGCTGGCTTGAATTCGCAAATACTGCGCTTTGTTGTAGGCGGTGCGGCAGCGTTTTAAACGGGCAAAGAAATCAGCTTGGTCAGCTTCGCTCCAAGTTGTTTTTCTGAACCAATCATTTGCCATTCCACAAACCTTTTACGCCGCAACGGCAACGGTCTTATTTCTTCAGCGCCGCAAAAATGCTTTCCAAAATCCATTTGCCGTCGTCGCTGCCGAGCAGCGGTTCGCAGGCGCGTTCGGGAT
>CAYUGC010000497.1:0-1161 GCA_964444085.1 uncultured Bifidobacteriaceae bacterium
TGAAATTCTGGCTGTGGCCGATGCTGCTGGCGATCCATCTGCCGGACGCGGTGTTCGTCTGGCTCGCCGCCGCGCAGCCGCAAAATATTTTCGCCATTGGCGCGGGCATCGCCATCGAACAGTTTGGCTACGGCTTCGGCTTCGCGTTTTTCATGCTCTACATGATTTGGCTTGCGCGCGGCGCGCACGCCACGGCGCACTACGCGCTGTGCACCGGCTTCATGGCGCTCGGCATGATGGTGCCCGGCCTGTGGAGCGGCTGGCTGCAATCGCAACTCGGCTACAAGACTTTTTTCGCATGGGTGCTGTTCGCGACGATTCCAAGTTTTCTCGTCGCATTGAAAATTCCGCTGGCCGCGGAGTTCGGCAAAAAATCCGATGTCTGAAAAAGTCCAAAGCTCAAAACAATTTCCAGCCTGGCTGAACTGGCTGGGGTTCGCCGTGTGTCTGTTGCCGCCGCTGGCGCTGGCAGTTTTGCTCCGACGCAACGCGGTGGACGTGCCTTATTGGGACGAGTGGGACGACGACCTCGCCGGCATTTTCCTGAAATGGCACGCCGGCACTTTGAGCTTCGGCGATTTTTGGGCGCAGCACAACGAAAGCCGGTTCGCGCTGCCCCGCGCAATTTCCCTGCTGCTCGGCGGTTTTTCGCACTGGAACATTTTGCGCGAGGTGGCGTTCTCGTTTGCGCTCGCTGGCGGCGCGGCGGCGGCGGTTTTTTTTCTGGGCCGGAAAACTTTTGCCGGCAACCCGGTAAAAACCTGGCTGGCGTTGTTCATCGCGAGCCTCCTGGTTTTTTCGCCGGCGCAATATCAGGCGTGGTTGTGGGGCATGGAATTCTCGCTTTATCTGCCGCTGGTTTTCATCCTCGCCAGCCTGTTGCTCTGGCAAAGTGGTTTTTCACCGCGCACAAAAATAATTTTCGCCGGCGTCATGGCTGTAACCAGCGCCTTGTCGTTCAGCAACGGCCTGCTCGTATGGATCGCATTGTTTCCGGTGCTGTTTCTTTCCGAAAATTTGACCGGGCTGAAAAAGCACAGCCGCGCCGCACTGCTGTGGCTGTTCGCGTTTCTGGCGAACGTCGCGCTGTATTTTCAGGACTACCAGTTTCCGCCGTCGCCGGGATTCTGGCGCGTGCTGTGCCTCGACCCGCTGCGCGTG
>CAYUGC010000498.1:0-1157 GCA_964444085.1 uncultured Bifidobacteriaceae bacterium
TGCTGAAGGAGTTCATCCAGATGCGGCGCGACCGGCTGACGTTCGGCATGATGGTGGGCATCCCGATGATCCAGCTGGTGCTCTTCGGCTACGCCATCAACTCAAATCCCAAGCATCTGCCCACGGCGGTTTATGCGGCGGACAACAGCCCGTTCTCGCGCACGATTTTTTGGGCGCTGCGCAACAGCAGCTATTTCGACCTTACGCGTGAGGCGCACAGCGCGGCGGAAATCCAGAACTGGCTGGCCGAGGGAAAAGTTCAATTCGCCGTGACCGTGCCGGTGGATTTTTCGCGCAAGCTGGTTCGCGGCGAAAAACCGGAGTTGCTGCTCGAAGCCGATGCCACCGATCCGTCCGCCGTCGGGTTCGCGCAGGCGGCGGTGAACCAGCTCGCCACCACGGTCATCAACCGCGATTTGACCGGGCCGCTGACCAAACTGCGTGCCTCCGCGCCGCCGTTCACGCTCGTTACGCACCAGCATTACAACCCGGAAAGCATCAGCCAATACAACATCGTCCCCGGCCTGATGGGCGTGATGCTGACCATGACCATGATCATCATCACCGGCCTGGCCATCACGCGCGAGCGCGAGCGCGGCACGATGGAAAACCTGCTCTCCACGCCGGTGCATCCGGGCGAGGTGATCGTCGGCAAAATCGTGCCCTACATCATGGTCGGCTATGTGCAGGTGGCGCTGGTGCTGTTGGCGGCGAAATTCATGTTCGACGTGCCGTTCATCGGCAGCGTGCCGCTGCTGTTGGCGCTGACATTTTTGTTCATCGTGGCGAATCTCGCGGTGGGCATCACCTTCTCGACCATCGCCAAGAACCAGTTGCAGGCGGTGCAGATGGCGTTCTTCTTTTTCCTGCCGTCGTTGCTGCTCTCCGGCTACATGTTTCCGTTCCGCGGGATGCCGGGCTGGGCACAGGATTTGGGCGAATGCCTGCCACTCACGCATTTTCTCCGCATCGTGCGCGGCATTTTGCTGAAGGGAAACGGTCTTGCCGAATGTGTGCCGGACTTGTGGCCGATTGCGCTGTTCGTGGCCGTGATGCTGGTCATCGCGGTCAAACGCTATCGGCAGACGCTGGATTGAGTTGCATTTCTTTCGCTTGTCCGGCGCGGGCAAACCCGCCACATTTCCGCGCATGGGTTC
>CAYUGC010000499.1:0-1156 GCA_964444085.1 uncultured Bifidobacteriaceae bacterium
GGTGCCATTCACCGCGTCGTAAAACGTATTTAAGTTTCCATCAAATACATTTGTGCTGGTATTGCCTGAGTTGTCATACGAACCAGACGAACCGATGATTGCGCCGGGCAGCACCGCGAGGGCCGAAAAGCTCCACCAATCAAAGTTGAACTGTGGTTGATTGCCACCGGTGAATTTCAAAACCAAATTGTGGACGCCGTTCGCGCCGCTGACGTTGCAAGATTGTGTCTCCCATTTGTCTGCGCCACCCGTGGATTTGACTGTAAGCGTTCCAATGATCGGCCCGTTTGTGTCGTCGAGCCGCAGTTCAATTGCTCCGCCATCCGTTGCGCCGGCCACACGGGCCCTGAATTTGGCCGCACCTTGGCTGGTGAAATCCACGTTGCAGACTTTGATATAAGAGCCATTCTGGATGCCGGTCACATAAACGCCCGCACCGGTGCTGTTCGTGGTTTTGACTCCCGATTCCCAAGCGATGGTTTCGGCCTCGACGCGCTGATAAGGGTTGAGCGTGGCGACCGACGCCGTCCCCGTGGTCGGCTGCACCATCGGGATCGAGCCATCGGGATTAAACGTCATCTCATCCACACAAACGGAACGATGGAAACTATCGCCTCCCGGAAGCGCGCCGTTGTGGTAGAAGATGTAAGTTTTTCCGTTGAAGTCCACCACGCCCGGGTGGCTGGTGAAGGAGTTGTTTGCCCCGTCCATGATCACACCGCCGTAGGTCCACGGGCCGGTGGGGCTGGGGCCGGTGGAATAGCCGATATGTTCTGAAAGGGGTCCGCCGGCAAAGATGAGGTAATAAAGCGCATTGCGCTGGTAGAGCCAGGGTCCCTCTTCGTAGGAAGTGGGACGGTTTGTGTCCGTGCGCGCGCCAAAAGCTGCAACGGTCATGTCCTGAACGACCAGACCCTGGTTACCGATGCTGGTATCGTAGGATATCATGTCCTGGTTCAGCTTCACATACCAGTTTCGGGGATTGCCCCAGCAGAGATAAGCCTGACTATTAGTGTCAACGAACACCGTCGGATCAATGCTGTCATGACTGCCGTCGATCAGCGGTTTGCCAATGGGATCGGTGAATGGTCCGAAGGGATTGTCCGCCACCAGCACGCCGATGCCGCGTCCTTGCAGCGGGCAATACATATACCAT
>CAYUGC010000500.1:0-1134 GCA_964444085.1 uncultured Bifidobacteriaceae bacterium
GGTTCATCTTCACGCCGGCGATTTTTTCAATCTTGGTCAGCAGCTCGTTGATGGAAACGAGTTCGCTGGAGCCGAGGTTGATCGGCGTCGCGATCAAATCATCGCAGTGCGTGATCTTGTCAATGCCCTGCACGCAGTCGTCAATATACATGAAGCTGCGGGTTTGCGAGCCGTTGCCCCAGATGGTGATGTCTTTCTTGCCGGTCTCGATGGCCTCGATGACCTTGCGGCAGAGCGCGGCAGGTGCTTTTTCACGACCGCCGTCCCAGGTGCCATGCGGTCCATAAACGTTGTGGAAACGGGCAATGGCGGTCTTCATGCCGCGTTCGTGCCAGTATTCCTCGCAGAACATTTCAGAAACCAATTTCTCCCAGCCATAGCCGCGTTCGGCCATCGCGGGATACGCGTCGGTTTCCTTCAGCGCGCGCACGTTCGGATCTTTTTGCAGCAGCGTGTTGTAGGCGCAGGCGGAACTGGAGAAAAAGTAGCGGCGGGCACCGGCGCGATACGCGGCTTCCACCATGTTCGTGTTGATGAGAATCGAACGCAGGCACTCGACGCGGAAGCGTTCGATGAAACCCATGCCGCCCATGTCGGCGGCGAGGTTATAGACTTCCACCGCGCCTTCGCAGACGCGCTTGCAGTTCTCCTCGATGCTCACGTCGAGGCAGAGGTTCTGCACGCCGGGGACGTGGAGATACCACTCATACAGCGGCTTCTTGTCCACCGCGCGGATGTTGGTGAACCCTTTTTTCTTAAAGTGCAGGGCGAGGTTGCCGCCGATGAACCCGCCCGCGCCGGTGATGACGATCAAGTCGTCCTTCTTCAGCGGGGCGTCCTTTTCTACTACGCGTTTGGTCTCTTTCATAAATAATGGTTGTGGCGGCAGGCCGCCGTGATTGCCTCAATGTTCGAGCATATGATTAGCGCATTTGGCAAAAATGGGAATGTCCACTTTTGACCAAAACATATCTATTATTGACCTCGCCATCCCATCCAAAGGCGCAACCAACACATTTGCTCGACAGCCGCGCCGGACAAATTAAAATCCCGGTTTATGACTAAACCGACTTTGCTCGTTCTCGCCGCCGGCATGGGCAGCCGCTACGGCGGACTCAAACAGATTGATCCCGT
>CAYUGC010000501.1:0-1125 GCA_964444085.1 uncultured Bifidobacteriaceae bacterium
TTCCTGCATGCCAACGGAGCCGCGAAGCTTGCACAACTTTGTCGGGGCGTCTGGACTCGTTCCTGGCATCGTCGCGGTAGCGCGATGGTGACTGCGTCACGGCCACCTTCACCGACTCCCCGGCGCTGGAGCGGAGCGGCATGATGGCCAGTTTGCGGGCGTCAGGGTCAAACCTGAGACAGCAGGCCGCGCAGCCCAGCGCCGGGGTGTCGGTCCAACCAACTGGCGTTGGGGCCACCATCAGTGAGTCCGGCCAGTTTTGGGAGTGCAGCGCTCTGGAACGGAGCTTGCGCAGTGGAAGATTAGCGGAGCGACCAAAGCTGGCCGGTCTCACGGTTAATTCGAAACGCCTTGCACCGGGCGAAGCCTCGCGGTGCTATTGCTGTGGTCTTGCCCGGGCGCAGCCTCGCGGGCTAATGCTTTGCTGGCCGGACGAAGTCTCGCGGCCATGGGACTTACTCGTTTAGTCCGTGGTGGGGGTAGCCCATAATGTTTTTGAGAGTTTCCGTCATGGTTTTGGCACGACGTTCAATTTGATTTATCCGGTCGGCGGGCGAACCGGCAATTACCTTGAGCGCGGCTTTACGGTCATGGAGCAGTTTATGGGTGAGCGCCACCGCCGCTGGCAGAGCCAGCAAGGTTGAACTCACCGCGTGAGGATGGATGGGAATCATAATAATAACGTTTTGTAAATTGTTATTCTGTTTGCTCATTGGACATCTGTGGCTGGGAAACGTTCGATGCATCTTTGACTGTCTCGGCAGTTTGCGGCCGTCGGAATGAGCGGGAGCAATCCGCGTAATCTGTGCAGCGGATGCGGTAGCGCATGGAGCGGTCGGAAAATGGCGAGTCAGTCACGAACGCGGGCGGAACAGGGTCGGCACTTGAAGCGAGGAACGAGCTTCAAGCGCTGACTCTGTGACGACGGGCATTGCTGCGACCCCGCCGTGATGGCTCACCGCCGCAACCAGCCGGTGATGCGGAGGTAGCTGAACACGAAGGGCTGCCACCAGGGCAACTGCGGACGAAACGCCGGGGGCTGGCCGCACGCACACCAGAACCCGACCGGGGCCGTGACGCGCCGATAGTAAAGCCCGCTAACCGCCGACTGCCAACGCTGCCAGG
>CAYUGC010000502.1:0-1089 GCA_964444085.1 uncultured Bifidobacteriaceae bacterium
CCAGCGTGCGGGTTCGGGCGGCATCCTGCCGCCAGTTCCATATTTTCAGACAGTTCTCAAGAGGCGGTTTGAAAATGGTGTGACAACCCAATCGGCCTCGTTCTCCTCCTCGTCCTCGTCCTCGCCTTTGGTCCCGCCAGTTGGGTTAGTTGCGTCCCGGGTGTTTTTCCCGCCAAGCGAGCAGGAGCAGAAGGGCCAGCAGCAGACCGGTCACACCCACGCACAGCGGCGCGAGATAGCGGTCGAGCGGGATTGAGCCTTGGCGCGGCAGCCGGAGTTGCGCGGAGAAGATTTCGCCGTAGCCACCCACGGAAGTTTGCGCGACTACCCGACCGCCACCGGTGACGGCCTGGGAAATGCCGGAGCTGGCCACGCGGAAAATCGGGAGGCCGTATTCCGCCGCGCGCACGGGGGCGACGCGCGAGTGGAGTTCGTGCTGATGGCGACCCCAGTATTCCACGTCCATCGTCGGGCAGAGGATGAGTTGCGCGCCTTGGCGGACGAGTTCGTCCGTGACGCGCGTGTAGCTCAAGTCGTAGCAGACGCAGAGGCCGATCTTGCCCCACGGCGAATCCCAGACCTTCTGTGCCGGCGCCGGCAGGCCGTCGTGGAAGAACTGGATGGGCACGCTCTTGACCTGCTGGAACACGATGTCGCCATTGGTGCCGATGACGAAGGCGGTGTTGTAAAAATGGTTGGTGCCAACCGGGTCTTTGCCGCCGACGACGAGGAAGCGCGCATGTTCGCGGCACCAGTTGGTCAACGCCGCCGGCGGCGGACCGTCGAGCGTGTATTCGCTCAGGACGAAGATTTGCGCGTTGGTGTTTTTGGCGAGGGCTTGGTCGAGGATTTGCGGCAGGATGCCAGCGGCCGGAAATTCCAATTGGACGCCGACGAGGGTGATTGGGGTGGTTCTCTGTTTAATTGTGGAAATAGTCGGAGCCAATATGTTTGCAGCACACATCAAGAGGATGAAATAGATGAGGACTCTGACTGGGGTGATTGTGATTATCCGCCAATAATGGTGAATCACGAAAATGCCAAATATGAAAAAACCGGCAGCATACATTCCGCAGGGTGGAAGCGGGC
>CAYUGC010000503.1:0-1085 GCA_964444085.1 uncultured Bifidobacteriaceae bacterium
GTTCATGGAGGTGCTCGACACGTCCATCGCGAACATCGCGCTGCCGCACATCGCCGGCAGCCTCTCGGCCACACCGGAGGAGGCGACGTGGGTGCTGACGAGCTACCTCGTCGCCAACGCCATCGTGTTGCCGACCACCGGCTGGCTGGCCAACCACTTCGGGCGCAAACGCGTTTTCCTCTCGTGCATCGTGTTGTTCACGCTGTCGTCGGCGCTGTGCGGGCTGGCGTGGAATTTGCCGACGCTGATCTGCGCGCGGATTTTGCAGGGCCTCGGCGGCGGCGCGATGGTGCCGATCGCGCAGGCGATCATGCTCGAAAGTTTTCCGCGCCAGAAACGCGGCGCGGCAATGGCGATCTTCGCACAGGGCGTCGTGGTCGCGCCGATTCTCGGCCCGACGCTCGGCGGCTGGATCACGGACAGCTATTCGTGGCGCTGGATTTTTTACATCAACCTGCCGGTGGGCATTCTGGCCTGGATCATGGGCGAATGGCTCGTCGAGGATCCGCCCTACATCCAGCGAAATAAAAGCGCGACGATTGATTACATCGGTTTCGGGCTGCTGACCGTGTGGCTCGCGACGCTGCAAATCCTCTTGGACAAGGGCCAGGAAGCCGACTGGTTCGGCGCGGACTGGGTGCGGTGGTTCACCGCGATTTCCGTGCTGGCGTTCATCGGCTTCGTCTGGTGGGAATTCACCACCGAACATCCGCTGGTGGATTTGCGTGTGTTCAAATACCGCAATTTCGCCATCGGCCTTATCCTGATGACGACGCTGGGCGCAATCCTTTACGGCACCACGGCGCAAATCCCGTTGTTCCTGCAAACGCTCATGGGTTATCCGGCACTGCAAAGCGGCTACGCGCTGTCGCCGCGCGGCATCGCGGCGTTTTGCACCACGGCCGTCGTCGGGCGCATCGTCGGCAAGGTGCGGGCGCGCTGGCTGCTGTGCGTCGGGTTCGGCCTGCTCATGACGTCGTCGTTTATGTTGAGCGGGGTGAACATGGAGGTGGCGCGGATCAACGTCATCTGGCCGAGCATCGTCAACGGCATCGCCATCAGCTTCATCTTCGTGCCGCTGACGA
>CAYUGC010000504.1:0-1074 GCA_964444085.1 uncultured Bifidobacteriaceae bacterium
GTTACGCTGTCGAAGCGGCGCGCGTCGGCAACCGCACGGACTACGACCGCCTGGTTCTCGAAATCTGGACCGACGGCCGCATCACGCCCGACGACGCGCTGACCCAGGCTTCGGCCATCCTCGCGCATCACCTCGACGTGTTTGTCGGTTACGACAAGAACGCGGTGGAATTTGAAGAAGCGGCGGACAAGCAGGACGACGAGAAGTCCAAGCTCAAGAAATTGTTGAACATGAGCGTCAACGAGATCGAGTTGAGCGTCCGCGCCGCCAACTGTTTGAACAACGCGAACATCACCACCGTCGGCCAGCTCGCGCTGAAGACGGAGCAGGAGATGCTCAAGTATCGCAACTTCGGCAAGAAGTCGCTCAACGAAATCAAAGAAAAACTGGTTTCCCTCAACCTCTCGCTCGGGATGAATTTCGAGCCGGGCCTCGTCGAGGCGCCGAAGACCGAAGAAGCTCCCAAAGCCGAATAACATTTAGGATTTGCCATGAGACATTTGAAGCGCACGGCCAAACTGGGCCGCACCTCGGAACATCGCAACGCGATGCTCGCCAACCTCGTTTGCAGTTTGATCGAACACAAGCGCGTGACGACCTCTTTGGCCAAGGCCAAGGCCGCTCGTTCCGTCGCCGAAAAGATGGTCACGCTCGGCAAGAAGGGCACCGTTGCCCATCGCCGCCTCGTGGTTGCCCGCCTGCATCAGGAAAAGGCCGCGAAGATCCTGTTCCAGGACATCGCGCCGGCGTTCAAGGATCGCCGCAGCGGTTACACCCGCATCATCAAGCTTGGCCAGCGCAATGGCGACGCCTCGCAGAGCGCGATTTTGGAATGGGTGGATACCGTCGCCCCCGCCGCGCCGGCTGCTCCTGCCGCTGAAGTGAAGGCCGAGGAAAAGAAGTAACGATTTGCCAAACACAAAGCCCGCTCAATTGAGCGGGCTTTTTTGTTTTCAGGGAACCCTTTTCATCCTCATTGTCATGCTCATTCTCACAGCGAGGATGACGATGAGCCTGATGACGGTGAGCCTGAGGACGGTGAGCCTGAGGACGGTGAGCCTGAGGACGGTGAGC
>CAYUGC010000505.1:0-1064 GCA_964444085.1 uncultured Bifidobacteriaceae bacterium
CTGGCGTTCGCCCGCGCGCTCGGCGAATACGGCTCGGTCATTTTCATCGCCGGCAACATCCCGATGAAGACGCAGATCACGTCCGTCCTCATCATGCAGGAATTGGACATGTTTGATTACCCGAAAGCAACCGCGCTGGCCGTCGTGATGCTCGTCGTCTCGTTCGTGCTGCTGCTCAGCATCAACGTGCTGCAATGGTGGACCAACCGTTACAATACCAGCAACCTCGCATGACGCCCGCCGCGACCACCTTCCGTCCGCCGCCGCAGGTCGTGCATCAACACACGACGAGCGAGCCGCCGGCCGTGCGCCGCGCGCTCATCGCCGTCGCGCTGGTGTTCCTGAGCCTGTTCCTGTTCCTGCCGCTGGTGTTCGTGTTCGTGCAGGCATTCGCCAAGGGCATCGGCTTCTATTTTGAAACGCTGCACGACCCGAACGCCTGGAGCGCCATCAAGCTGACGTTCCTTGCCGCCGGCATTTCCGTGCCGCTGAACTGCGTCTTTGGCGTCTGCGCGGCATGGGCGATTGCAAAGTTCGATTTTCGCGGCAAAAACGTCTTGCTCACGCTGATTGATTTGCCGTTCTCCGTTTCACCGGTGATTGCCGGTTTGATTTATGTTCTCGTTTTCGGCGCGCAAGGCTGGCTGGGACTTTACCTGAACGCGGACAATCCACATTTTCCGTGGCTGGCGAACTGGCTGAACGACCACAACATCAAAATCATTTTCGCCGTGCCGGGCATCGTGCTGGCGACGATTTTTGTCACGGTTCCCTTTGTTGCGCGGGAACTGATTCCGCTCATGCAGGCGCAAGGCCGCAGCGAGGAGGAAGCCGCGCGCGTGCTGGGCGCGAGCGGCTGGCAGACCTTCTGGCGCGTGACGGTGCCCAACATCAAATGGGGTTTGATCTACGGCGTGATTCTGTGCAACGCCCGCGCGATGGGCGAATTCGGCGCGGTCGCGGTCGTCAGCGGCCGGATACGCGGGCAGACGAACACGATGCCACTGCACATTGAGGCGCTGTATGACGACTACAATTTCACCGGCGCGTTCGCCGTGGCGTCG
>CAYUGC010000506.1:0-1023 GCA_964444085.1 uncultured Bifidobacteriaceae bacterium
TGGCACACAAACATGAATGGGAAGAATCCAACTTCGAAATCACCAGCAAGCGTCGTAAGGGCTTCCCGTCCGAGACGCAGGTGAAACGCGGCGTGCGCATCGTGCATGGAGATAAGCAGCTCAGCGAAAAGCTGGGCCGCAACGACCCATGTCCGTGCGGATCAGGACGCAGCTTTTAAGAACTGCTGCCTCCGCTCCGGGCGCTACGACGGCGCCAATCGGAATCACTTTTTTTAGGGAGTAGCAGCAAAACACTTTCTGCGGGCCGAAGAACATGGGTTATCAATGACAATGACCATCCCACGTTCACCAACTTGTCCGCAGTGTAATCAAGTAAATCGTGTCGAGAGTTGGCGGCACGCAAATCGAAAGGAAAACCATTATGGCTATCAATTATGCAAAGATTTTCAACCGCCGCGTGACGCCGCAGTCGCTGCCGATCCCAGGTTCGACCCAGGTCCGCAACTCGAACAGCGGCTACGTGTGGCAGGTGGATGACTGGACGCGGCTCGATCGCTTCCTAATCCTCGGTGCCGAGGGCGGCACGTATTACATCGGCGAACGCGAACTCGTGAAGCAGAACCATGACGCGCTCATCCGCTGTATCAAGCAGGACGGCATTCGTGCCGTGAACTGCATCGTTGAGATCAGCGATGCCGGTCGTGCGCCGAAGAACGATCCGGCGATCTTCGCGCTCGCGCTCGTCGTGACGCACGGTGACGTGCCGGCAAAGGCGCACGCGTTCGCGAACCTCGGCAAGGTCTGCCGTATCGGAACGCATCTGTTCCACTTCGCGGAATACGTGAACGCGATGCGCGGCTGGGGCCGCGGCCTCCGTAACGCTGTCGGTCGCTGGTATGTTGACCGTGGTGCCGATGACCTCGCGCATCAGGCCGTGAAGTATCAGCAGCGCGATGGCTGGTCGCACGCTGACCTGCTCCGCCTCGCCCACCCGAAGGCTCCGTCCATTCAGCACGACGCGATCTTTCGCTGGATGCTGGCTGGCGCGGATTCGCTCGGCGA
>CAYUGC010000507.1:0-1016 GCA_964444085.1 uncultured Bifidobacteriaceae bacterium
CCCGGCACGACCAATTGGAATTCCCTCGCGAAATACGGCGCAGGCGCTTTGACGCTCGCCGGAACGAATGCCTACACCGGCCCCACCACCAACTTTGCCGGCACGCTGCTGGTCAACGGCGTCATCGGCACCAACCTCGTGCTGGTGAGCGGTGGCACGCTGGGTGGCGGCGGCTTGATTCGTGGGCCGGTGACAATTCAACCGGGTTCCACCATTTCGCCCGCCGCGGTGAGCGGCACGACCGCCACGCTGACCATCAGCAACAGCCTGAACCTTTCCGGCACGGCTTTCATGGCGCTCGATCCGACCGGTGGAACGAACGATTCGGTTCGCGGGCTGACGACGGTGACTTACGGCGGCACGCTGTTGCTGACGAATCTTTCGGGTTTCTACAGTTCAAACAGCGTGTTCAAACTTTTTAGCGCGACAACTTACACTGGCGCGTTTACAAACATTTCACCGGCAACGCCAGCGCCGGGTTTCCTGTGGAACACCAACCTGCTCGCCACCGACGGCACGCTGCGTCTGATTCAGACCGCCGCCTCCACGCCGACGAACATCAATTTCACCGTCGCTGGCGGCCAGTTGACGCTGTCTTGGCCGACGAATTATCTCGGCTGGCGGTTGCAGGTTCAGGCCAGCGACGCCACTGTCGGCCTGAACACAAACTGGGTGGAGGTGACGGGTTCGGTGGCCACCAACCAGATGAGTTTTATGATTGATTCTGCCAGTGACGCGGTCTTCTACCGGATGATTTTCCCTTGAGCGCCGGCGACTTTGGAATCGAAATGAAAGTTGATGTGCTGAATGAGGTTTTCCATGGGCGACTGAATCCGGGCGAAATTCAATATTGTGGCGTCTTTTGAAGTCAGTTCGGATTTTTTGCGGGCCGGGTTGGTCAAAATGGATAGGCACGGCTGGCCAAGTCCAATTCTTGGTCATTCGTAACGTAACGCCACGATGGGATCCAGCGCGGCAGCCTTGTGCGCGGGATAGAAGCCAAAGAAGATGCCAAT
>CAYUGC010000508.1:0-1009 GCA_964444085.1 uncultured Bifidobacteriaceae bacterium
CGGCAAGGTGAAAGTCTCCATCGGCGTGGGCAAAGGCAAGCAGTCCTTCGACAAGCGCGAGGATATCAAGAAACGCGATGACGACCGCGAGATGAAACGCGCGACGATGAAGTGGACGAAGGGGAAATGAAAGGCCACGGAATAACCTCGCGGGCGCTCGCAGCGGCTGTTTTTTTTGCCATCTCCCTGGCCATCGGGGCGGACTCGACAAATCGCCCGACTCATTGGGCGCAAAAAATCGAAGTGGCCGGCATCAAGAACTGTTACCAGGTCACCCCCCAGTTGTATCGCGGCGCGCAACCCACGGCGGAAGGGATGAAACATTTGCAGGCTTTGGGCATTCGGACGGTCATCAGCTTGCGCGCCTGGCATTCAGACAAGAACGTCCTGGCCGGCACCAGCCTGAAGCCGGTACGCTTGAAGATGGTGCCATGGCACAGCGACGAGGATGAGGTCGTCTTTTTCCTAAAAGCGGCCACGGATACAAACAATCTGCCGGTGTTTGTTCATTGCGAACGCGGCGCGGACCGCACCGGCACCATGTGCGCCATGTATCGCATCGTTGTGGACGGCTGGAGCAAGGAACAGGCGCTGGCCGAAATGAAAAACGGCGGGTTCGGCTTCAATCCCGCCTGGCAGGAACTGGTCACTTTCGTTGAAAAATCCGATGTCGCCGCCATCCGGCGCCGGATCGAGCGCCCTGGAAACTAACCAAGCGGGGAGGTCAGGCCCCTCATCATAGGGCCGATGCCTTAGTTACGGCCGGCATCCAAGGGAGCCGAGCCACCGGGGCGACAAGACCCTGCTTGAGGGCAGCGGCGAAGCGGACGCAGCGCCCCGCCTATGCGCCGAAGAATTTCTGAATCTCGCGGATGGCTTCCACAAAATAGTCCACCTCGGCCGGCGTGTTGTAAAAATAGAAACTGGCACGCGCAGTGGATTCCACGCCGAGCTTGTGCATGAGCGGCTGCGTGCAGTGATGCCCGCCGCGCAACGCCACGCCCGCCTG